>CAYVBZ010000064.1:0-12774 GCA_964449835.1 uncultured Coxiellaceae bacterium
GCTAGAGTCTCACAAAAATTTTTCGACTCGTGGTCTAGACAATGGGGTCACTAAAAGGTGTCTTCGATGAAGAAGAAAATGCCAATAAAAAACCCAGCCCCGATCAAAATCAGCAGGATGAAGAGGAAACAAAATCAGATGACCTCTCCGAGAATGAACCAGACAAAAATACTAACCCATTTGCTTTTTTTCAGCAGGCCCTTCCTGCCAACACAGATCCATTCCCTGATGGTAAGGACATCCAACACCCTAAGCCGGGATTCGTGCCAAAAGCGGACTAGGAACACCAAAGAATCATGTATGGTGGCTATGGGTGGGTTCGAACCACCGACCTCAGCATTATGAGTGCCGCGCTCTGACCAACTGAGCTACATAGCCTTAGAGGGATGGTATTTTCAGAGTTTTTGCTTCAGATTGCAAGAACCTCTAGACATTGTTTTCTATTAATTCGATAATTCTATGAGAACAACGAGAGTGAGGGCAAAGAGCTTAAATGTCGCAGCAGGTTATTGAGCTTCAGAATGTACATAAAATGATCCATGGACAGAAAATCCTTCATGATATTAACCTCGAAGTGCGCAATGGAGAATTTCTGACGCTTTTAGGGCCCTCAGGCTGCGGAAAAACCACCTTGCTTCGGCTGATCTCCGGTTTTGAAGAGCCGAGCCAAGGAAGGGTTTTTATAGCAGGTAAGGACGTCAGCGGTCTTCCCCCTTTCCGGCGTCATGTTCATACCATCTTCCAAAATTATGCGCTTTTCCCCCATATGACCGTCTTTGAGAATGTTGCCTTCGGCCTTCGTTGCCATAAATTGCCCGAGGCGCAGATTCAAGAGCGGGTTGCAGCAGTCCTCAAGATGGTCAAGTTGGAAAGCTTTTTGGAACGCAAACCCGGCCAATTAAGTGGCGGACAACAGCAACGTGTGGCGATTGCGCGCGCAGTTGTTAACCAACCCTTGGTTTTATTACTGGATGAGCCCTTCAGTTCGCTGGACTACCGCCTGCGAAAAAACATGCAAATTGAGTTAAAACAACTTCAGCGTAAACTGGGGATTACTTTTATTTTTGTGACCCATGACCAAGAAGAGGCCTTGTCCATGGCGGACCGTGTGGTCATTATGGAGGAGGGGTGTATCGAGCAAGTTGGAACGCCGCGGGAAGTCTATGAAGAACCGCGTAACTTAACGGTCGCGAATTTTATTGGAGAAGCAAATATTTTTGATGCTGAAATACAGGAAGCCCAAGGCAAGCAACTCACTGTCGAAATCCTAGGCAAGAAGCGTCAGGTCAAGAGTAAACGGTCCTTTACTGCCGGGCAAAAAGCGCATATTTTGGTGCGCCCGGAAGACGTTCGTGTCTGGCATGCCTTTGATGTGACGGAAGGCCAGGAAGAAATGTTTTCTGGAAACGTAGAAGAAGTGATATACAAGGGAACGACGGTGGATTTAATCGTGCGTCTTGCCTGTAATATCTGTATTTCCGCAACGGAGTTTTTTGATGAAGACGACGAAAAGCTTGAATATAGCATTGGAGAACAGGTATGGATTACCTGGCCCCAGGGGTGGGAGGTTATCCTACCGGCTCAGGCAGCTTGATTTATTTAAAAGCTTTTCCTTTGCTACCGTCTGGACCTGGTTGGCTCTCTTTGCCTTCGTTCCTTTTTCTCTGGTGCTTCTCGCCAGTTTTTTGAGCCAGGACGAAAATCATCTCGCAAAGCTGCCTTTGACCCTGCAGCACTACCGGAACATGTACGACGTGCTTTACTTCCAGATTTTTGCCCGTTCCTTTATATTGGCTGGCACCTGCACTTTTTTCTGTTTGCTGCTGGGCTATCCCTTCGCCTATTACATTTCGCGGCTTTCAGAAAAGGCCAAGGGGTTCTTTATTTTGCTGATTATTATTCCCTTCTGGACGAGTTCTCTGATTCGCAGCTACGCGCTGATCGCGATTTTAAAGGCCAAAGGACTTTTAAACACCGTGTTACTCTCGCTTGGCTTGATTCAAGCGCCCCTTCCCATTTTATTCACCAACACCGCTGTGATTATTGGCCTGGTTTACAATCTCCTGCCCTTTATGGTCCTTCCTATTTTGACCAATATAGAACGCTTGGATATTCGCTTGGTTGACGCGGCCCGTGATCTGGGAGCAGGATGGTTTACGACTTTTTGGCGTATTGTTTTGCCTTTGACTATGCCCGGCATTATGGCCGGTTGTATTCTGGTTTTTTTGCCGGCCATGACTATTTTTTACATTCCAGATATTTTGGGAGGCGCCAAGTCCGTCTTGGTGGGCAATTTAATTCAAAGAGAATTCTTAGTCATGCATAATTGGCCGGCAGGTGCTGCGACCAGCATTATGTTGACCAGTTTTCTGGCCTTATTGGTTTGGGTCTATCGCAAAACTGTCGCGGACAAAGGAGAGCATGAATTTCTATGAAATGGTATGCGCTTCCGGCCGGGGCTTATTTTTCCGCTATTTATCTTTTTTTCTATTTGCCTCTGGTCATCCTCATTATTTATTCCTTTAATCAAGCGCAATATTCCTTGGTTTGGGCGGGTTTCACTTGGCATTGGTACCAGGAGCTTTTTGACGATGCCAACTTATGGTTGGCCGCCTGGCATTCTGTGGTTCTAGGGGTCTCTGCTTCCAGCATCGCAACTTTTATCGGCACCTTGACCGCGGTGGGCTTGTATCGTTACCAATTTTGGGGGCGGCGTCTGCAATATAGCCTCATTTTTATTTTAATTCTTTCCCCTGATATTGTCATGGGCATTTCCTTGCTGATTTTATTTAGTCTACTGTCACTTCTTTTGGGTTATTGGAGTCTCCTCTGCGCCCATGTGACGCTCTGCCTTCCCTTTGTCACGGTCACCGTCTATAGCCGCATGGTGAGCTTTAATCAGGATATATTTGAAGCGGCCAAGGATTTGGGCGCGACGGATTTTACCATTTTTAGACGAATTGTCTTGCCGCTTTTGTGGCCGGCAGTCATTTCGGCCTGGCTTTTGAGTTTTACCCTGTCGCTCGACGATGTCATTATCAGTTATTTTGTCGCAGGCCCCCAATTTGAAATTTTACCGCTGCATATTTATGCCATGGCCCGCCTCGGGATAACCCCGACCATCAATGCTCTTTGTACAGTCATCTTTGGTCTGACTTTACTCCTGGTCCTTTTGTCACAACTTATTTTGCGTAAAAAACCATGATGACTTGTCTTCGATTTTTTTCTTTTTTTATTTTTTTCGGCTTTTTGCAGGCAGCTTTTGCCGCGCCGGAAGTTGTTAATGTTTATATCTGGGCCAATTGGCTTTCGCCGCGTGTCATCCAACAGTTTGAAAAAGAGACGGGTATTCGGGCCCATCTTTCCACCTATGACAGCAATGAAACCTTATATGCAAAATTAAAGGCGGGGAAAAACCCAGGTTACGATGTGATCGCGCCTTCCAGTTTTTATGTTCGGCGCATGCAACGAGAGGGCCTGTTGGAAAAAATGGACAAGACCCGTTTGACCAATTTTGTGAACCTTGACCGTCACCTTTTAAATAAGGCCTATGACCCTGAAAACCATTACTCCATCCCCTTTGCCTGGGGTTTGACCGGTATCTTTGTAAATGATCGATATTTTCCGAAACAAAGCATAAAAAAATGGGCCGATTTGTGGGACAAACGCTTTCGCGACAAACTACTTTTGTTGGATGATCCTCGTGATGTCATTCCCATTTCCTTAATGATGTTGGGCTATTCTATTAACGACAAAAATCCTGAACATATTAAAGCAGCTTATGAGCACTCCAAGTCCTTGATGGCGAATGTGAAGCTCTTCAATGTCGATGCCGTGGCTTCCATTTTGATCGACGAAGATGCTGTGGTGGGCATGGCCTGGAATGGCGATGTGTTTCGGGCCTCGCGTGAAAATCCACATGTTAAAATGATTTTCCCCGAAGAAGGGTTTAACTTGTGGCTGGACTGCCTTAGCATCGCCAAAGGGGCGCCTCACCCTGACAATGCCTATAAATTCATTGATTTTATTTTGCGACC
The DNA here is from genome assembly GCA_964449835.1 of uncultured Coxiellaceae bacterium. GTDB lineage: Bacteria > Pseudomonadota > Gammaproteobacteria > DSM-16500 > DSM-16500 > JABDGC01. Next base: position 4,038 of record CAYVBZ010000064.1, read on the forward strand.
GGATGTTGCGAGCAGCATTACGGTAGATTATGGCTTCGCAACCGCCAATGCCTTGGGACAGAAAAGACTGCCGCCATCCATTCGGGACAATCCGATGATTAACCCATCCCCGGAGCTCTTGGAGCGCGGCGAGATTCAAACGGATTTGGGGGATGAAACAGTGGCCTTGTATGAAAAATATTGGGAACGCCTCAAGATGGGTGCCTAAAAAACCTCTCCGTAGAGGGAGAGGCAGGGGTCGGAGGTATGCTTAGGTTTCGCTATTCACCTTCATCATCGTATAAGGATTATAAACCTCCGATTTAAACCCAAACTTCTGATACAGCCCATGAGCATCCTCGGTCATCAGGAACCAACGGAATATTCCCTTCACATAGGGGTAGTCTAAAATGTATTTCATCAGGGCTTTGCCAACCCCCTTACCGCGATGGGGCTCATCGATAAACACATCCCAGAGTGAGGCGAATTCCGTGTAATCGGTGATCACTCGTGAAAAACCGATTTGCTTGCCTTGATGCAGTACCATAAAACAGATTGAGTTTTGCAGGACCAAGGGAAAGCGTTCAGGCGGTAAACCGGTGGAATAACGCGAAGGTGTGCAAAGTAGATTGTAGATATAATTTAAATCCAGTTTCTGCCGGTCGCTGCTTAACACATAATCCATGTAGTTCTGATCGGGGTAGCTTTGTCGGTAGGTCATATTTTTTACAATTCCCTGGTGGCGAACATAGTATAAAAGAAAAATATTATAAAATGGAGAGGGCAGTGACAAAAGATTCTGCTTCGTTATAGAATGAGTTTCACTGGTCGTTGTCCGCATAAAGGATAGAAGTATGAAGAACTGGATTTCTTTCGGATTGGTCTTTTTTTTAGGCTTGAGTCTTGCGGGATGCAGCACCATGAATAGCACAGTGGCCGCGCCTAATCCCGATCACTCAAAAGAAATCATTGGCCTTTTCTCCGGTGCGATTATTGGGGGGTTGGCGGGAAGTGCAGTTGGGCAAAAAGGGGGTGGACGAGTCACGGAGGTGGCTATTGGGGCTGCCTTGGGCGGACTGGTTGGCTTTTTCGTCGGCAAATTTGTGGGCGACCAAGATCGAGATCTTGCCCAGCTTAGCGCAGAAAGAAATAAGCAGTCGCTCAGTCCATACAAGGGGACTGTGCAGGAGCCCAGAAATCTGCAGCAAGCCTCAAACCCGATGGTCACGACGGGAATGATCCAGGAGTTTACACTGGTTGGCAAAGGCCCGATGGCGAAGAACAAGTCCAGGAAATCGGCCAAGGTAGCCGCTGCAAAAAATGAGACCTCTACCACCCTGAGTAGTTTATGGCGTTATCTCCCTTCCAGACAATGGTTTGTGAACGACATGAAGCAGGGAGGGATAGGTTAAGGGCTTCAGAGATGGAATCGCATGACTAAAACAAAAATAGTTTACGCTTGCCAGCATTGTGGCGCGCAGTTCCCCAAGTGGTCTGGTCAATGCACCGGCTGCCAGGCTTGGAACAGTTTGGCTGAAGAAGTGGTCCAAGGCGGGCCCAAAGGGCGCCGCCAAGGATTTGCGGGAGCAGACCCGCAAATGACACGCATGACGGAAGTCGATCTTCAGGATGAACTGCGTTTGTCCTCTGGTTTAAAAGAGTTGGACCGGGTCCTGGGTGGGGGAATTGTCCTGGGTTCGGTGGTGCTTTTGGGCGGGGACCCCGGAATTGGAAAATCGACTTTATTGCTGCAAGCGCTTTCCTATCTTAGCCAGAAAAACAAAGTCCTCTATGTTACGGGTGAAGAATCCTTACAGCAAGTGACGCTTCGGGCCAAGCGGCTGGGTTTGATGGCGGAACCTTTGCTTTTACTCGCAGACACCCAAATTGAACGGATTTTAAATTTAGCCCAGCAGGAAAAACCGCAAATACTCGTGATTGATTCCATTCAAACGGTGCATACCGACCTCTTGCAGTCTGCGCCTGGCTCTGTGAGCCAGGTGCGTGAAAGTGCGGCGCAATTGACCGCTTTCGCAAAAAAAACGAATACTGCTTTATTTCTAGTCGGTCATGTGACTAAAGAGGGGACCTTGGCAGGCCCCCGTGTTCTGGAGCACATGGTGGACACTGTTTTATATTTCGAAGGAGAGGCCGATAACCGTTATCGGATGGTGCGTGCTTTCAAGAACCGTTTTGGTGCGGTGAACGAATTAGGCATTTTTGCAATGACGGACAAAGGGCTGCGTGAAATCAGCAATCCTTCGGCTATTTTTTTGTCCCGCTATCCGCAGCCGGTCGCAGGCAGCGTGATTATGGCGACCAAAGAGGGCACGCGTCCTTTGCTGGTTGAGGTGCAGGCCTTAGTGGACCCTAGTCATATGGCCAATCCCCGCCGTGTGGGGGTGGGGCTGGACATGCAGCGCTTATCAATGCTGCTCGCTGTTTTGCATCGTCATGGCGGGGTTGTCACCTATGATCAAGATGTTTTTGTGAATGTGGTCGGCGGCGTTCAAGTGACGGAAACCGCCATTGATTTGCCTGTTGTTTTGGCCGTCATGTCGAGTTTGCGCAATAAGGCTTTGCCGCATGATTTAATCGTTTTCGGTGAGCTGGGCTTGGCGGGAGAGCTGAGGCCCATTCAAGGCGGTCAAGAGCGTTTACGTGAGGCCGCAAAGCACGGCTTTAAACGCGCGATTATTCCTCTGGCCAATGCGCCAAAAGAAACAAACCTTGACTTGACTGTTTACACCGCCCGTTCTCTGACAGAAGTGATGGACCATTTGCAAGATTTAATGCTGTCTTCCCCTGTTATCACCTCAGTCGCTTAAATATCAGCGCAAAGCACCTTATTTTAACCAACAACCTACGGGACTGACGGGAGGAGAATTTAGCATCGCTTCGGTGTCTTCCAGCGTAATCAGGTCACCTGAGGAATTTTCACTTCTCAAGATGTTAATCCGTTTGCTTTCTTCAGTGGTGGGCAAAACCGGCACAGGACGTGAAGGAGAGCGTTCGGCGGCTGAAAGAGCAAAAAAGGTCCTATTGTTAATTGCGAAAATTGAGCAGCCTTCATGATCATTCAGGCCGACACCAACATAAACGGACAGAGGCAAATGGTCCGGCGAAATCTGTTCCTCCTTGAGTTCGCCCGTAACTTGTAAAACAGGCTTCCGCTGGGTCGCTGGATTGCCTTTGTCGCTAAACAAAGAGTTACAGCTCGATTGGCTAAAAAGTAATGGAAGATGAACGGAGCTATATTGTTTCAACGTTGTGCTATGGTCATGGAGCTGCTTTAATAATTGAGTTAAACTTTTCTCTTTATCAGTATTATTTTTTAATTGATCGATGATCATACAATTTATTTTTTCTAGGCGAACAAGATAAGCGCATTGAAAAAGATCGATAAATGCGGCAGTTACTTCTGCATACTTATCGCTGTGATGTGTTAAAGTTGAATCTTTACGAGCTAGATTTTGTAAAGTAGAGCTGAGGTCCTCGAGAAATTGGGTTAATTTTATATCAACTTCGCCTCCAGGACCAATCAAAGCTATTTCAGATTCAGATAGGCTGGAGAGGGTGTCTAGCAGCGGCTTAATTCTAGTGTTAATTTCTTTGAGAATGCGCGCTATCAACTTATATTTTGCTCTGACCTCCGGTTTCGTTTTGTTTTTATTTTGAGAGCAAATTGCGCTAAAGTCGATCAGTGCTCCCGGCGGGCGTTTTTTTGTTAATTGGTTATATGCGGAATAAAATTCTATTAGTGCTTCGCTGAACATGTTACAATCTCCTCGCCGGTACAAGGTCTGATTTATTTTTTATGTTTAGTTTATTTTTTTATTTAGTAACTTCCCAATTAAATATCTCTTTTGACGAGAGCTGTCAATGAGTCTTTAATTTAAGGAGAGAGGAATGTTCTCTAAAAAACCTAAACAGCCAAATGATGCACTCACTGAATTGGGCCGACTTATTCAAGCGTTAGAAAGTTGTCTCTATGTGGACGATTTTTTTTTACAGATAAATGAGTTCGACCTTTTAAAAGAAGATGTGGCTGTGACCACGGCAAGCTTGAACGCGAAAGACAGCATTAAAAAATACCGGAATAAAACCATTCAATTAGCCAATAATTATTATGGCGTGCGTTTATATGAAGTTTGTGTTTTTATTTTTAAAAATTTTAAAAATCTATTAAAGCCGTTAAAGCTTAAAAAAATAGCTAAAATTATGGGTGCAATTCGTAATTTGTCTCAGGGCGAGCACTATAGCTATTATAATGAAACTGGTTTTTCTCGGCCGCCTCCCAATTATTTATTGTTTAGTCAAAAATATCACGCCCCTCATTTTTCTAGTAAATCGGGCCGTGACTATGTGCAAGGAAAAAACATCGAAGAAATTACGCAAGCCCTTCAAGAAGAAGAAATTTCACCGAATGATCTGCGTGTCGAAGTCTATTTTGCGGAATTTAGGGGGAAAGTGTTGACTTTTGTTTATAACAATAGAACATGGACCGTTTTTTCCAGGGCCAACATGCCGGCAACCCGCATTGTCCCCATTTTAGCGACGCAGGATTTGCTGAACCGGATCACTTTCTTGGAGAGCGAGGGCCATGACCCCAACTTTATCTATGAAGAAGAGGGTAAAGAGGGCCATTCACTGGATTTTCATCCTGTCCCATTGACTCAATCTCAAAGGCCTCTCGAACTTAGTGAAGAAGAGGAGAAAATAGAAAAAAGACCAGGGTTGCGTTAACTCACTGAACTAAAACTGGTGTTATCGGCAAAAGAAACAGTTTTCAGGCGTGCACGCGTGGTCACGCGGCAGAGTAATTCGTAGGGCGTTGTGTCACAATGTTGGGCGACCACTTCAATCGGCAGTTTATTCCCCCATAAAGTGACCGGCGCACCAATTTTTGGGTTGGGATGATCACGCAGGTCAACGGTGATCATGTCCATGGAAACGCGGCCGACCAAAGGACAAAGGGTCCCGTGCACGGAAACAGGGGTGCCCGATTTAGCAAACTGTGGATAGCCATCCGCATAACCGAGCCCGGCGACGCCAATTAACATGTCCGTGGGCGCAGTCCAAGTGCCGCCATAGCCAACACGTTCGCCTTTACGGAGTTGCTGAATGGCGATGAGGTGGGTACTTAAGGTCATGACGGGCCATAAATCATAATGAATGCCGCTGGTTCCTGCAAAGGGAGACACGCCATAAAGAACGACACCCGGTCGGACCCAATCCGCATGTGCATCTGGCCAACCCAAGATACCTGCAGAATTCGCGATGCTGCGCGGCCCAGGCGGTAGGTTTTGGCTGATGCTTTGAAAGAGCCGAAGTTGCTGGGGAGTAGAGGGGCCGCTTAAATCGTCGGCCTGTGCTAGGTGAGTCATGAGTCCGATCGGCTTTTTGATGGAAGCGCAGCCTAGTAATTCTTGATAGCGGGGGAGCGCCTCATTGGGCCCAAAGCCTAAGCGGTTCATCCCTGTATTGATTTTCAGCCAGACGGAAAGAGGCGTCTCCGTTTGGCGGCGTTTGAGAATTTCGATTTGAAAGCCTTGGTGAATGACAAGATCAAATTGATGCTTCTGCGCAAGATCCAGTTCCTCCTCGTCCATAATGCCTTGCATCAAGACGATGGGTTGTTTTACGCCGGCTTCACGAATTTGTATGCCTTCGGCTAAAGCGGCGACGCCAAAGGCATCGGCGAGCGGCAGGGCTTTGGCGATATGCTCAATGCTGTGTCCGTAGGCATTGGCCTTGAGCATGGCGAGAACAAAGCGGCCAGCAGTCAAGGCTTTGACGCGCTGAAAATTATGCCGCAAGGCCGGCATGTCAATTGTGATGTAAGCTAAACTCATTTTAACGCCCGTGGCCCGCAAATTGCGGCGTGAAATTCTCAAAGCGGGTATATTGCCCCAAGAAGGTAAGTCGAAACTTATCAATAGGGCCGTTTCGATGCTTGGCAATAATAATTTCCGCAACACCCTTGTCAGCAGTATTTTCGTGATAAACCTCATCACGATAAATAAAAACAATTAAATCCGCATCTTGCTCGATTGCGCCAGATTCACGTAAATCCGACATAATGGGTCGTTTGTCCGCGCGCTGTTCCAAGCCCCGGTTGAGCTGGGAAAGCGCAATCACAGGCACCTTCAATTCTTTGGCCAGGGCTTTTAATGAGCGGGAAATCTGTGAGATTTCAGCCGTGCGGTTTTCGTTGTAGCCTGGGACCTGCATGAGCTGTAAATAATCCACGACGATTAAGCCCAGTTGGCCGCGTTCTTTTGCGACACGCCTTGCGCGCGCGCGTAACTCCGCGGGACTGAGTGCGGCACTGTCGTCAACATAAAGGGGGCATTCGGAAAGCATGCTGACAGTTGAGCTGATGCGCGGCCATTCCACGTCAGGCACCTTGCCGGTGCGTAGTTTTAGCTGGTCAATGCGCGAGAGGGAAGACAATAAACGCATGGCAAGGGCTTCCCCAGGCATTTCCATGCTGAAGACTAAGACGGGCAGTTGGTTTTTGATGACGACATGTTCGGCAATATTCATGGCGAAGGTGGTTTTTCCCATGGAAGGACGGCCAGCAATAATAATGAGATCGGAGGGTTGAAGGCCGGAGGTTAAACGGTCTAGATCGTTATAGCCGCTGGGGACGCCGGTTAGGGCGTTATTGGAGCTGGCCAGGGTGTCTAAGCGGTCCATCGTGCGGGTCAAAATTTCCCGAATGGAAGCAGGCCCTCCGAGTTGGGCGCCTTGTTCAGAAATGGCAAATACTTGGCGTTCAGCCGAGTCGATGAGTTCATTGATGGAACGGCCTTCGGGATTAAAGGCATTAGTGGCAATGTCTTGTGCGGTTTGAATGAGTTTACGCAGCACCGCGCGTTCACGGACGATATCCGCATAGGCGATAATGTTTGCCGCACTTGGAGTGTTGTTGGCTAATTCGAATAAATAGACATCCCCGCCGGTTTTATCCAGTTCTTGCTTATCGCGTAAAGCTTCGGCGACGGTGAGCACATCCAAGGGTTTGTTTTGCTCGATTAACCGGCCCATGGCGCTAAAAATCAAGCGGTGTTCATAGCGGTAAAAGTCATGGTCTTGAACACGGTCCACGATCAGGTCCCAAGCACGATTATCGAGCATGAGCCCACCCAGAACGGATTGTTCGGCTTCTACGGAATGTGGCGGGGTTTTAATGGCGTCAAGATCGACGGGACGGGTTTTATGCTGCTTTTTAGAAGTGAAAGTTGATTCTGCCATGTCTGCAATGCTTATCCCAAATTACATGAGCAGTAATTATATAATAGCGTGCAAGGAAGTGGAATATAGTTCCCTTCCCTCCATTACATGGCGGGAAGGGCTAGGGTTGGAAGGAAAAATTAACCCGTTATGCCTTCAGCCGTGATGAGGACCTTAATCACCGCAGCTACATCACTATGTAATTCCACGGAAATCTCATACTCACCCGTGGTACGCAAGGTGCCGAGCGGCATGCGGATTTCACTTTTTTGGACCGGGTTACCGGTCTTCGAAAAGGCCTCAGCAATGTCTCGTGTACCTATGGAACCAAAGAGCTTACCTTCTTCACCTGCCTTCGCGGCAATGGTGAGTGTCCCCAAAGCTTCGATGGCACGTTGCCGTACCAGCGCTTCTTCGTGTTTTTGGGACTGCACTTGCTCCAGTTCCGCACGGCGTTTCTCAAATTTGAGGACATTTTCCTCGGTTGCATAAACGGCTTTGCTTTGTGGAATCAGATAATTCCGGCCATAGCCACGCTTCACTTTGACTCGATCGCCCAAAGCGCCTAAGTTGCGAATTTTTTCTAATAAAATAACTTCCACAGCATCTACCTCTTATGTTAATGAGTGAACCGTTTATCTAAACGGCCCCGCCAATCAAACCAGATATCCAGCAAGGCGGCCAGCGCAAGGAGCTGAAAAGCCACCGGGAGCTTATAGGCCATCCACGTGCCGAATAAAACCACATAAAAAACCAGCAGAAAAAGCCAGGTCAGGCCTTTAAATTTGCCTGCAGTGTAATGCACCAGACTCAAGCCCGCAAGGCAAAACGTCAAATATAAAACAGGGAGCAGGTCCTGCGCAAGGGCGATTTTAAAATAGGAGCAAATCAAGCTGGCTAGGAAAACCAGCCCTGCCATAGAGGTCAGGTGAGTTTGCTGCAATTCGCGACCGAAGCGCTGAGGGTCCAGGAGGTATAATTGCCACCAGCGGGCGACGAAAAGCTGCAGTAAGATGTTGAATAAAAAGCAGGCGGCCAAGGTGCCTGTGACATAAGGCTTTATGTTATTTACAAAGCTGATGACTTCCGGCTCAAGATTGATTTTCTCTGGATTGATTTTCTCTGGGTCGGCTTTTTCAGAATGCATCTTTTTAAGATTTTGATTTTTATTGTTTTTTTCTGAAGTTGCCGAGGTTGAAGCGGAGGCATGCGTGGCAGTGGACTCGATGCTCGGGAGCATTTCAGAAATATGGGTCGTTAATTGTTTTTCCCACCACATTTCAAGATCGGGTTTGAGGACATGTGCCGTAACAACCACCAGGATTCCAATGAGGGCGGTCAATTCTAGCACAACCCCCCAATTGCTAGAGCGTCTTAAAAGAATAGCATAGCCCCAGGTTAGGAAATTACTGACAGTGACAGCGCTGACCACCAAAAGCCCATCTGGAGTAGGGAGAAAAGGCACTTCCAAAGAAAAAGCGCCGGCATCAGGCGTTGCGGGCAATGGGGTTTCCAGGAT
>CAYVBZ010000065.1:0-12634 GCA_964449835.1 uncultured Coxiellaceae bacterium
ATTTTACTTTTTACACTTTGAATATGAATAATTTCCCGGACCAATTTAAAGACCAAAGGATTTTTTTCTCCCTTGCGAATTACGGTGAGCGTGAGCTCAGAGCCTTTGGGCCCGCGCATATTTTCAACCGCTTCATCCAAAGTCATTTCACTGACCAGTTTGCCATTGATCGCGACCACAAAATCACCGGCCTTGATCCCGGCTTTGGAAGCGGGCGTATCATCAATTGGGCTGATGACTCGCAGCACGCCATATTGCGGCGTGACTTCAATCCCTAGACCGCCAAATTCACCGCTGGTGCTCATCAAGAGCGTTTTGTAGGCTTCTTTATCAAGATATTCAGAGTGAGGGTCCAGTCCGCTGACCATGCCGCGAACGGCATTATCCAGCAATTTTTCGTCGCCAATTTTTTCAACATAAAAATCTTTAATGAGAACGATGGTATTGGTAAAACGAGCGACATCCTCATCGGAAAGCGCGCTTTTTCCATTTGCTTCCGGGCCTGGAACGGAGGGCACGGCATTGTTATCTTCGGCATGAGCTGAAAAAGAAAAAAGACTAAACGCAAGAACCAAGAAGCTAATGAGAGCGGTCCGGTTATAATTCATGGGGAGCATCCTTACTAAATTGAACTGCTTGTAGATTCATTATAACGTAAATTTAGCTAAGATATAAAAAGACCGTGCAAAGCGAAAATCAGTGTTATATTGTTAGCTATTGAGAATAAAGGAAATTTCATGGCGCATTGGCGAGATTCCGCAAGAAATGTCACGCTCTGGATTGTTGATTTTAGAGCATGTTTTCCTTTATTGCTTTTTTTATTGCATATTCGTATCTGGACTTTAATTGTGGCACTGTCCTTTATGGTACTTTTTACGGCGATCCAATATTATGGTTTTACTTTAAACGTATTTTTGCGTTGGCTGCGCGCCTTTTTGGCAGGCCCGCGTAAAATCGCACAACCTTGGTGGCGAAGGTAGGCTTCAACTATGGCGTTTGACGTGACTCAGCAAATGGTAAAAATAGCACAAACGATGAAGGTACACTTTAGCTTAAATGGCCGCCCTATGACAGCCGAAGAGGTTTTTAGTCCAACTGGGTTATTGCCCGCCATTGCGAGAAGGGCAGACCAATTAAGTTCTTTGTGTTTAGGTTATGGTATTGGCGCCACCTTTGAGCAAGTGGAAGGGACTGTTTTAGGCGTTAAAGCGAGCTTTGACGATATCACGCCAAATGTTCTGCGCATGCTCTGTTTGATTGATGTGCTTTTTGAGTTGACCAAAGGTACGCCAAAGGGGGAAGTCACTGCTTTGGATCAATTAATGTATGACTAGCCAAAAATATCTTTCATCGCTTCTCGGGCTTCAGCTTTATCCTGCAAAATCGCATGCACTGTTTCACAAACTTTCATTTTGATCCCGTGCCTGTGCGCTAAGCGCACCACCAATTCCGCATTATGCTTTCCTTCAACAACCTGCCCAATCTCTTTCTCCGCCTGGCCCTTGGCTGTTCCCCGCCCAAGGGCTAACCCAAAGCGCCTATTCCGCGAAAGGTCATCTGTACAGGTCAGAATCAAATCTCCCAACCCTGCCAAGCCCTCAAAGGTCTTCGTCTCCGCTCCCATCACTTTCCCAAGCGCAATCATCTCATTCAAGCCACGCGTAATCAGTGCGCTGCGCGCATTTGCCCCAAGTTTCATCCCATCTGAAATCCCAGCCGCAATCGCCACCACATTTTTTACAATGCCGCTGATTTCCACCCCAGTCAGGTCTTCGCTTAAATCAATACGAAAAATAGGACTATCAAAGCGCTTCAATAAATCTTGCGCGAAGCCCATATCCTTACTCGCAATGACCACGGCAGTCGGCAAGCCGGCCGCGACTTCCTTAGCAAAGGAAGGCCCAGAAAGTATGGCATAGAGATGCTCTTTACCTAGAATTTCCCGTAAAGTATCGTGCAGCAACTGCCCCTTTTCCATGTCCATTCCCTTGGTAGCGCAGATCATGCGCTGCGACGGCGAAAGCAGAGGCTTTAACTTTAAAAGCGTTTCACGAAAACCGACAGAAGGGACAACAATGAGGAGGTCTTGCGCTGCTTCAACGGCTTTTCCAAGTTCCGTTTCTGGGTGCAGCATTTCAGGAAAAGGATAGCCAGGCAGATATTGATTATTGGTCCGCTCCCGGCGCATTGCCTCCACTTGCGGTGTTTCAATACTCCACAAGTAAACGGTCTGGCCGCGCCGTGCAAGATATAAGGCAAGTGCTGTGCCCCATGCGCCGGCGCCCAGAATAGCAATCGGTTTTTCGGTAGCAGTATTCATTCTGCTTAGTGAACTTTTCCGTCAGAACCAGAACCAGAGCCCGAACCTTCAGTAATAGGCTGCTTCCCTTGTTTTTTCAGTTCTTCCATGTGCTGATTGTAAAGCGCGTCAAAGTTGACTGGCGCTAATAACAGTTGTGGAAAGCCGCCACGGACCACAAGGTCAGAGATAGCTTCGCGCGCGTAAGGGAACAAAATATTAGGACAGAAAGAGCCTAAGGTATGATGCAACTGATCTGGTTGCAAGCCGGAAATGAGGAAGATGCCCGCTTGATGCACTTCAACCAAGAATGCGGCTTTACCGCTGGTCGTCACATTGGCTGTGATAGACAAAACCACTTCGTGCTGATCGTCTTGCAGACGATTACTTTTCGTCTCTAGGTTCAGTTGAACTTCTGGTTTCCATTCTTCAGAAAAGGTATGCGGCGTATTAGGTGCTTCAAAAGAAGAATCTTTAATATAGATTCGGTGAATTTCAAAATGAGCGGCCCCTGCTGGATTTTCCGTTGGTTGGGCTTCAGTAGCTTTGTTTTTCATGAGTGCATTTCCTTTTTATATGTTTCGATTCAGGATGGAGGAAGTTTACCTGATTGAATCGGTACTGCAAGTGCCGCGCTTTCCTTTCTCAAGATTTTATCAGAGGAAGGTCTGCGTTGCTCCAACCCTCAATGCCGCCTCGGAGGATGTGGACGTGAAAGCCCTGCTGATTCAAAGTCGAAGCTATTTTAGGCGAATCAAATCCTTTTGCGCAAACTAAGATAAGAGGCTTGGTCTTCATTTTTTCAAGTTTCTTGGATTTTTCTTTGAATTCCGCCAAAGGCAGAGAGAGAGCGTCAATAATATGGCCTTTCGCATATTGCTCTCCTGGACGGAGATCAACCACCAGCGCCGCCTGATGATTGATGAGATGCGTGGCCTGCACCGGGGTTAATTGCTGAGCATTTTTTCTAAGCCGGAAAAATTCAAGGACCAAAACCGCGAGGACAAGGGCCGCGAAAGCCAAGCTTAAAGACCAATGATGTTGGATGAAGACAGTTAAATCTTGCATGAAATACCCCGATAAAAAAATCACATATGAAGGCCGCGAGTTTAGCAGAACTATACTGTGGGAACCAGTGTCATGCAGTACAGACCGATGTGGACCGTTTGCCCTGAGGAGTGTGTCCTGCGCTTTGTCGAAGGAGAGAGGTCTTAAAGGGCGCCTTTTAGCTTAGGCCCTTGCGCAACACCAAACGTCTACTCGATTTGCGCCGGCAGCGAGCAAAGCCTGACTGAACTCCCTCGCAGTGGTACCGGTTGTCATAACATCATCCAAAATCGCAATATGCTTGCCGGCCACGGCCACGTCAACTTCAAAAGCATTTTTAAGATTAGAGCGCCGCTGCGAAGCGGCGAGTTTCATTTGCGGCGGCGAATTTTTAAGCCGCCGCGCACTTTGCCAATCTAGTTTTAACCCCAGTGCTTTGGCAAGCGGGCGGGCCAATTCCAAGGCTTGGTTAAAGCCCCGTTCTTGAAGACGGTGCTCATGTAGAGGGACTGGCATTAACAAATCCGGCAGGGGTTTAAGGCGGTACCACTCCATCGCAATTTTTTCCGCCAGTAACTCACCCAAAATGCGGGCATAAGCGAGTTGTCCTCGGAATTTAAGTTTGAGGAGCATCGCAACGACGGGCTGCTCATAGGCAAAAAGAGCATAGGCCGCGCTAAAAGGCGGCGGGTTATTGAGGCAGGCGACACAGCTAGCGGATGAAAGGATTTTATTTGCGCAGCGTGGGCAGCTTTGCGCTATAATGGGCAAATCCTGCAGACAGGCAGAGCAGAGGTCTTGTTGACGGTCTGAGCTTTTGCCACAGAAGATGCAGGTAAAGGGCAGTATCCAAGTATTCATCCAGTCTTGAATGTGGCGAAGTAAAACCATGGATTTTTCGAACATAACGACTCCTGAAAATTATCGGGAAGCTTCTTTTCTTTCGCGTGTCGTCGCGAAAGAAATGTTTGCGCGTTTGGAGTGGATGAAATTAGCACCGCAGCAGGTCCTTGATCTGGGGTGCGGCCTTGGAACGGACATGGAAAGTCTGGCCGAGCGTTATCCGGGGGCTAGGGTCTGCGGGCTGGATTTGGCGCAGGCGTTTTTAGAGTTTGGAAAGAAAGAGAGGGGGCCCCTCGTGCCCGCGCATCCTGAGGAGGCTGCAAAGCAGCCATTTCGAAAGACCCAGGGCGAACGGTTATATTTTGTGGTGGGGGATGCCCATACTTTACCCTTACGTTCTCATTCTGTCGATTTAATTTTTGCAAATTTACTGCTGCCTTGGGCGGCGCAGCCTGTGGTCCTTCTGCGGGAGTGTCGGCGCATTTTGCGGCCGGAAGGGCTGCTGTTTTTTTCTGGGTTGGGGCCGGATACCTTTAAAGAAGGGATGGGGAAGGCAGGATTTTTACCGGGTTTGATTGATATGCATCCGGTGGGCGATGCCTTGTTGGAAGAGGGTTTTACCGATCCAGTGCTCGAGGTGGAGAACCTTACTTTCACTTATCGCAGCGAGGAGCAGTGTCACAATGAGCTGGAAAAAAGCGGAATGTGGCGGAAAGAAGGGGAGGACGCGGGGTGGCCAAGCTGTGGGGATGTTTATCCGGTCACTTTTGAAGTGGTTTACGGGCATGCTTGGTGTCCTGCTGTTAAAGGGTTTAAAGCCGATGAGCAAGGAGTCGCGCGTATTCCAATTTCGCAATTAAAAAAGTCCTCCCAACCCTGACCCTCCTTGAGCAGCGCAGTAACCGCGAGACGACGGTGAAATCCTCCCGCACATGTTTATTCTCCCCCCAAAATTCGGTATTGTACTAGGAGCTGTTGACAATTCATTGTGTCATTCTGAGCAAAGCGAAGAATCTTCAGCGTTTTTGTAGAAAGATCCTTCGCTGAGCTCAGGATGACAAATTAATTATTAATCAATGCATTACATCTTAATTGTCAATAGTCCTTAATAGGAGGAACTCAACATGGTCTTTATCGCAATCATTCTCGCTTTAGCTCTTGAACGTTTCTACGACTGGAGCCATTTGCGGCGTTGGGATTGGTTCGAAAAGTATTGTCAGCTCTTGAGTTCCACCATCGACTCATTCACGCCCCCTGTCCGTCTGGCTTGCTGGCTGCTTCCACCCGTCTTACTGGTTGGCTTAGTCGAATATATCTTGTCCGGCTGGCTCTACGGCGTGCTGCGCCTCTTATTCGACTTTGTCATCTTAATCTATTGTTTCGGCCCTTCGAACTTGTGGGCCCAGCTTTATGATTGCTTGCAAGCCATGGCCCAAGGTGACATGTCTCTCGTTGCGGCGCGCGTGAAAGCGGCTTTTCCAGAAGTGAAGGACCCGACCTCCCAAACTTTACATCAAACCCTGACGCGGGCCATTTTTATGGAAGGCGAGCGCCGGGTTTTTGCCGTCTTGTTTTGGTTTTCTATTTTGGGCCCAGTGGGCGCCCTCTTGTACCGCTTGATTGTTTTAGCCCGCAGCAAGGCCATGACTGAAATGGCGGTTTTAAGCGCGAAACTGTTGGAAGCTGCGGACTGGCTTCCCGCGCGTCTTCTGGGCATTCTTTTTGCCCTCGGCGGCCATTTTGTCAAAACCCTCCAAGTTTGGCGGAAGTATGCCTTACAAGGCTTGGACACCAGCAACTTCCTAATCTCGGAAACCGGCTTTGCAGCGCTCGACTTGCCAGCTAGCAAACCCCTCCCCGAAGGCGGTGAAGTTGAAAAGCAAGCCATCCAGTTATTTGACCGTGCTTTAATTATCATGCTGGTCTTGTCCGCCTTTTTAGCCCTGGTTTCGTCCTAAGGTGAGGGCCCTTGTAGTCCTCCTACTTCTCTTTCTTTCTATCTCCGCCCACCCTGAGGAGGCGCGAAGCGCCGTCTTGAAGGGCCGCCTTCTACCCTGCACAGTGACAGACGATGCCGGCAATCAACTGACATTGACTCAGCCCGCCCGCCGAATCGTTGCCCTAGCGCCAGATCTCACTGAGCTCATCTACGCACTAGATGCAGGCCCTACCCTGGTGGGGGTGATGAAGGGCAGTGATTACCCCGAAGCTGCAAAAAGCATCATTCGCGTCGGAGATTACCGTGCCTTGGACGTGGAAGCGATTTTGGCCTTACACCCTGATTTAATTCTGGCCTGGGGAGAAAGCCAAACCCGGCAAGTGGAAATCTTAAAAAAGTTCGCCATCCCTGTTTTCATAAGTCATCCCCAGCACTTACGCGATATCCCCAGTAGTTTACGCCGGTTAGGGTGTCTGACAGGAAAACAGAAAGAAGCAAATCAGCTGTCCCAGGCCTTTTCCCAGCGTTATTCACGCTTAGAAAAAAAATATCGCCGGGCAGGACCTATACGTGTTTTTTATCAACTCGCCCAGCAACCCCTCATGACCGTGAATCAGGCCAGCTGGATTAATGACGCCATTCAACTCTGTGGCGGAAGGAATATTTTTGCTCAAATCGGTCTTTCAGGCCCTTTTAAACAAACAGCCTTTGCAGTAAGTGCGGAGGCTGTCCTAAAAGCCAACCCTGAGCTCATTGTGGCCGGTCTCTCCCCAGGCTGGCAGCAAAGCTGGCAGACTTGGCCCTCTCTAGCTGCAGTCAAAGAGCAACATTTGATGACAATCAATCCAGACCTCCTTGAAAGACCCGGCCCTCGTATTCTGGATGGGGTTGAAAAATTGTGTCAAATTATGACCAGAGTCTAGCTCAGGTATAATAAAGCCCTTGCGGGAAAAAGCGAGGGATGATAATAGAGAGGACGAAAACACTGATCATTTAGGGACCCCTATGACCCTGAACCAAGACTTTGACCCTATCGAAACACAAGAATGGCTAGACGCTTTTGCCTCGCTCGTTAAATTTGAGGGCAAGGAAAGGGCGCAATTCATTCTGGATGTTTTGCTGGCCTCCGCTTATACCAAAGAGGTCCCCTTAGATCATAAAAGCTATCTTTCCCCTTATTGCAATACCATTCCAGTTTCGGAGCAGCCGGAATATCCCGGGGACCTGGCTTTAGAAATACGCATTGAAGCTTTAATCCGCTGGAATGCCATTGCGATGGTTTTGCGCGCCAAACGAGACGCGGGCGGGGTTGGGGGACATTTGTCTTCCTATGCTTCTATTTCCAGTTTGTATGAAGTGGGATTAAATCATTTTTTTCGCGGGGCAACGAAAGATTTTGCCGGCGATTTAGTCTATTTCCAGGGCCATTCCGCTGAAGGCAACTATGCCAGGGCCTTTCTTGAAGGGCGGCTCTGCGAAAAACAATTGAAAAACTTCCGCCAAGAATCAGGCGGGGAAGGTCTTTCCTCTTATCCGCATCCTTGGCTCATGCCGCAGTTTTGGCAATTTGCCACCGTTTCCTTGGGTTTGGGACTGCTGCAAGGCGTCTATCAAGCCCGTTTTATGCGATACCTCGAAAATCGCAAATTAGCGCAGCCTTCCGATCGCAAAGTCTGGGTTTTTTGCGGGGATGGAGAAATGGACGAACCGGAGTCCATGGCCGGTCTTTTACTAGCTGGACGTGAAAAATTAGATAATCTGATTTTCGTCGTCAATTGCAATTTACAGCGTCTGGATGGTTTAGTTCGAAGCAACGGCAAAATTGTGAATGAGCTGGAAGGCCAATTCCGGGCCGCCGGCTGGCAGGTCATTAAGGTTTTATGGGACAGCCATTGGGATGCACTTTTCGCCAAAGATAAGAAGGGCTTGCTGCTGAAAAGACTGAGCGAATGTATCGACGGCGAAATGCAAAATACCTATGTTCGCGACACAGCCTATCTACGTGCCATGCTGTCAGATGGGAATGAAGAGCTTAAAGCTTTTCTGGACACGATCAGCGATAAAGAATTGGAACATTTGCACCGGGGGGCGCACGATCACGTTAAAATTTATGCCGCCTATGCGAAAGCGGCGCAAAGCAAAGGACAACCCACGGTCATTTTAGCCCAGGGCGTGAAAGGCTACGGCCTCGGAACGAACTATGGCGAAAGCCGGAATGTGGCGCATAATCAACTCGAAATGGCGGAAGATGGCTTAAAGGCTTTGCGTGACCGTTTCAAGCTTCCTCTGACTGATCAGCAAATTGTGAACTTCGAATTTTACAAGCCGGATAAAAATTCACCGGAAATGCAATATCTCATGGCGCAACGCAAAAAGTTGGGCGGCTTTGTGCCGGAGCGCATCGTAGAAAAAAACCTTCTCAAGGCGGCGCCATTAGAAGCCTTTGATACGGTTTTAAAAGGTTCAGGCGACCGAGACATGTCGACCACCATGGCGCTCGGCCGAATTCTGAATGTCCTATTGAAAGATGAAAATTTAGCGGCGCGCATCGTTCCCATTTTTTCCGATGAAGTGCGGACCTTTGGTCTGGAAGCGCTTTTCCGGCAAATCGGCATTTACTCCTCAACTGGCCAGCTTTATACGCCTGAAGACAAAGAACAATTCCTTTTTTACCGCGAAGACCAAGAAGGCCAGGTGCTCGAGGAAGGCATTACGGAAGCCGGCTGCATGTCTTCCTGGATTGCGGCGGCCACCTCCTATGCCACGCAGCGTTTACCCATGGTTCCTTTTTTTGTTTATTACTCCATGTTCGGCTTCCAACGAGTCGGCGATTTTATTTGGGCTGCCGGTGATATGCGCGCGCGCGGCTTCTTGATTGGCGCGACCGCAGGCCGTACCACCTTAGAAGGGGAGGGCTTGCAGCATCAAGATGGACAAAGCCTGGTAACGGCGGCCTCTGTTCCCAATTGCCGCGCCTATGATCCCGCTTATGCCTATGAAATGGCTGTGATCATTCAACACGGTTTGAAAGTGATGTACGAAGAAGAACAAGACGTTTTCTATTATATTATGGCCATGAATGAACGTTATCTTCAGCCTGAAATGCCGAAGGGCGTGGAAGAGGGCATTATTAAGGGCATGTACCGTTTGAAAGAAGGCAAGGCCTCCAAACAAAAAGTGCAATTATTGGGCGGCGGCGCCATTTTACGCGAAGTGCTGGCTGCTGCGGATTTACTGGCCAAAGATTTTCAGGTGGAAGCGGACGTCTGGTCGGTGACCAGTTTCAATGAATTGCGCCGCGAGGCCTTGGACTTACATCGGGCCAATTTTCTGTCACCTGAGAAAAAGCCGAAACAGTCTTATGTGGAAAAATGCTTAGAAAAAGCCGAAGGACCTGTGATTGCCGCAACGGATTATGTGCGTCTCTACGCAGATCAAATCCGGCCTTTCGTGGTCCAGCCCTATTATTCTTTGGGCACCGACGGCTATGGCCGCAGCGATACCCGCGCTAATTTACGGCATTTCTTTGAGGTGGACCGATACTATATCGCAGTTGCCGCTCTTTACGCCTTGGCCCAGGCGGGAACCATCCCGAAGAAGCAAGTGACAGAGGCCCTGAAGAAATATAAGATTGATCCCAATAAACCCAACCCCGTGGGAGTCTAGGAAACAGCATGGCGGATATCAAAAATATCGTTGTCCCTGATTTGGGCGGCGCAAGTGAAGTGGTTGTGATTGAGCTCTTGGTGAAGCCTGGAGACAAGTTAAAAGCCGATACCCCCATTGCCACGCTGGAATCCGATAAGGCGACCATGGATTTGCCTGCGGAAACAGAAGGCGTTGTTAAAGAATTAAAAGTGAAGGTCGGGGACAAGGTTTCTTCCGGTTCTGTGCTAATTACCGTGGAAGGTGCAGGCAAAGGTGCAGAAACTGCGAAGCCAGCTGAGTCAGAGCAAAGCAAAAAGCCAGCGGCCCCTGCTGCAGCAAAAGAAGCGAGTTCCAAAGCGGAAAAACCCGCGCCTTTGGTCCCGCCTTCCGCTGTCGCCGCTGTTCGGACCGCCTCGCAAGATGTGCATGCAGGGCCTGCTGTCAGAAGAATTGCCCGTGAATTCGGCGTTGATCTTTCGAGCGTGCGAGGATCTGGGTTCAAAGAAAGAATTTTAAAAGAAGATGTACAGGCCTACGTCAAGACCAAATTGTCCCAAGGCGGCGAAGTCAGCGGTAATGGTCTTGGGGTTGCTCCTGCGCCTGTGGTCGATTTTGCCAAATTCGGCACCGTAGAAATTCAAGCCCTGTCCCGCATCAAAAAGCTCTCTGGAAAAAACCTCCACCGCAATTGGGTCACCATTCCCCATGTCACGCAATTTGGGGAAGCGGATATCACTGATCTTGAAGCCTACCGACAAAAACACAAAGCCCGCTTTGAAAAAGAAGGCCTCAAATTGACGCCTTTGGTTTTCATCATGAAAGCGGTCGTCGAGTCTTTGAGAAAATTTCCAAGCTTTAATGCCTCATTAGATGCGAGCGGCGAGAATTTAGTGCTGAAGCACTACTTCCATATCGGTGTTGCTGTAGATACTGCGGATGGCTTAGTGGTACCGGTCGTGCGTGATGTGAATAAAAAGCGAATTTCAACTTTAGCCAAAGAACTCGCGGCCTTGAGCGAGAAAGCGAGGGCCAAGCAATTACTCCCCAATGACATGCAAGGCGGCTGCTTTTCCATTTCAAGCTTGGGCGGCATCGGCGGCAGCGCGTTTACGCCGATCATCAACGCGCCGGAAGTGGCCATTCTGGGGGTGTCTAAAGTCGCGCAAAAACCCGTTTACCAAGACGGCGCCTTTGTGCCGCGCTTGCTGCTGCCTTTATCGCTTTCCTATGACCACCGTGTCATCGACGGCGCTGAGGCTGCAAGGTTTATTGTCTTTTTGTCGGAGCTCTTGTCCGACATTCGGCATTTGTTACTCTAATTTTTTAAAGGGCAGGTATTTATAATGGCAAACTCAAACTCCATGAAAACAGAAGTCGTCGTTATTGGCAGCGGGCCAGGCGGTTATACAGCGGCTTTCCGCGCAGCGGACTTAGGCAAGCAAGTTATTCTGGTTGAACAAGAAGAAAACCTGGGCGGGGTTTGCTTGAATGTGGGTTGCATACCCTCGAAAGCTTTATTGCACGCGGCGCGCGTCATCGAAGAAACGCATGAAATGGCCGACTATGGCTTGAAATTTGGCGAACCAAAAGTGGACGCCGATAAATTACGCGCCTGGAAAAACAAAGTGGTTGGCCGTTTGACCGGTGGTTTGAAAATGTTGGCCAAGCAACGCAAAGTGACCGTCGTGCAAGGCAGCGCAAAATTTGCTTCCGCGAATGAATTACAGGTCACAGGCAAAGACGGCGCGACGACCATTCGTTTTGATAATGCGGTTATTGCCGCGGGTTCTCGTCCGGTCAGTTTGCCCTTCTTGCCCAAAGATGAGCGTGTTATGGATTCAACTGGCGCGCTCGAGATCGAAGACACAAAATGCAAAATGCTCGTCATTGGCGGCGGCATCATCGGTTTGGAAATGGCCACGGTTTATGAAGCTTTGGGCGCAGAAATCACTATTGTGGAATTAATGGACCAAATTATCCCGGGCTGTGACTTGGATGTCGTCATGCCCCTTTACAAGCGTATTCAGAAGAAATACAAAAATATTTATCTCAAGACGAAGGTGGTCCAAGTCGATGCGAAAAAAGACGGCTTGACGGTGACCTTTGAAGGCCCTCAAGGCAAGCAGCAAGAAAAATTTGACCGGATTCTTTGCGCAGTGGGGCGCCGTCCCAACAGTGATACGCTGGATTTGGCCAAAGCGGGCGTGAAGGTGAATGACCGCGGGTTTGTCACGGTGGACAAGCAGCAAAGAACCAATATTTCGCATATTTTTGCCATTGGTGATATCGCAGGTATGCCGATGCTGGCGCATAAAGCCATTCCAGAAGGCCGTGTGGCGGCGGAAGTGATTGCCGGCCTCAAACATTATTTTGATCCGCGCTGCATTCCGAGCGTGGCTTACACCGATCCGGAAATCGCCTGGGTCGGCGTGACAGAAACCGAAGCGAAGAGCAAAGGCCTGACTTATGGCAAGGGCGTCTTCCCTTGGGCCGCAAGCGGCAGGTCACTCAGCATTGGCCGCGATGAAGGTCTAACCAAGCTCATCGTGGACGAAAAAACTAAACGCGTCATTGGCGCAGGTATCGTGGGCCCAAATGCCGGCGAATTAATCGCTGAAATCACACTTGCCATTGAAATGGGCTGCGATGTGGAGGATATTTCATTGACGGTCCATCCGCATCCGACTTTATCTGAAACGGTTGCACTCTCAGCGGAAATTTTCGAGGGCACAATTACGGACTTATATCTGCCCAAGAAAAAAGAAGTCAAAGAGACCAGCTAGATATAGTTGTAACCTAGCTTAGGTTACAATTATTCTGAGCAAAGCGAAGAATCGCTGAACGGCAAGGCCTTATTT
>CAYVBZ010000066.1:0-12087 GCA_964449835.1 uncultured Coxiellaceae bacterium
GAAGTTTGATTTGGTGGATTACGGCAAAAAGCGCCTAATCCACCCTACATAGGCTTTATCACCAAATACCGTCGCAGTGTATTCACCAATTAAACCCGCCTCGCGTTTATATGCCTTACATCACCGCCATGAATGGCGGTGTTTTACGGCATGTGTGATAAACTGTCTCTGATTTCCTTAAAAACAACCGACTATCATTTATGATTAAATTTTTCACACGCTCCTTCCGCCTCATCCACATCAACTTCGTCCTCGCCCGCTACAACCTCGACGAAATCATCCTCGCCACCCATTGGTTCTACCCCTTACGCTTCCTTACCTATTTCAACCCCTGGTATTGGACCTTCGGCCGCACCCTCCCGCGCGGCGAACGCATCCGCCGCGCGCTCGAAGACCTCGGCCCCATCTTTGTCAAAGCCGGACAAATCCTCTCCACCCGCCTCGACTTCCTCCCAGACGATATCGCCGTCGAACTCGCCAAACTCCAAGACCGCGTCGCCCCTTTTCCGGGAAAAATCGCCCGGAAAACCATTGAAGACAGCTTGAACTGCCCCCTGCATGAGGTCTTCCACCATTTTGAACCCCAAGCCCTGGCCTCCGCCTCCATCGCCCAAGTCCATGCCGCCACCCTGCTCGATGGGAAATCTGTGGTCATCAAAGTCCTGCGTCCCAATATTAAAAAAGTCATCGACCGCGACCTAGACTTACTCATGGCCCTCGCTAAATTAGCCGAACGCTATTGGAAAGAAGCCCGCTCCTTCAAACCCAAAGAAATGGTCGACGAAATTGCCCATACCCTTTATGACGAACTCGACCTGCTGCGAGAAGGCGCTAATGCCTCGCAACTACGACGAAATTTCCTGCACTCCCATGTTTTACACATCCCAGAAATCTATTGGGCCCACAGCAGGGCCTCCATGCTGGTTATGGAACGCATTGAAGGCATTCCCATTCACGATGTGGACAAACTACGCCAGGCTGGCATCAATCTCAAAAAAGTGGCCGAGCGCGGCATCGATATTTTCTTCACCCAAGTCTTCCGCGACAATTTTTTCCACGCCGATTTGCACCCCGGTAATTTATTCATCTCGACCAAAAACCTGGAAGATCCGCAATATATCGCGGTGGACTTTGGCATTGCCGGCTCCTTGAATAGCAAAGACCAACGCTATTTAGCCGAAAACATGCTGGCTTTTTTAAACCGCGATTATCGCCGCGTCGCCGAACTGCATATTGCCTCCGGCTGGCTGCCGCCGGAAACGCGCGCCGATCAATTCGAGGGCGCCATCCGCGCCGTTTGCGAACCCATCTTCGAACTGCCGCTGAAAGATATTTCCTTTGCCCAACTCCTCTTTCGCTTATTCCAGACCGCGCGCCGCTTTCACATTAATATTCAACCCCAGCTGATTCTGCTGCAGAAATCGCTGTTCAGCATTGAAAGTTTAAGCCGGCAACTTTGCCCTGAGATTGATCTTTGGAAGACCGCCGCCCCCTATTTAGAGCGCTGGCTCAAAAAACAAGTCGGCGTCCGCGCTTTTTTCAAGCGCATCCGCGACAACCTCCCGCTCTGGTCGGAAAAATTGCCTGAAATTCCCAATTTAATTTTTGAAGTCTTAAGCGAGACCCAACAAAGACAAGAAAAAACCCGCTTCGCGGAAGAAGCCCAAAGACAGCTTCAAAACCTTCCCCCCTCTTCTGGCTCCCGCTATTTTTGGGCTGGCGCAGGACTGACGCTCACTTTAGCAGGAGGCCTCTTTTTGCTGCACCCCGAGCAAACTAATCTTTATCACGTTTTTTCCACAACCCCAGCGTGGATTTTAAGCGGGACAGGGGCCGCGCTGCTGCTCGTAAGTTGGGTGCTGTAAAATGACTAAGCCCGCTGATATTGCGTCAATAAAGTCGCAATTTTGTCCTCCAACTCTTTATAGGTCCAGCCGGACCCCTTGCGGCCATTCACCATAATCACAAAAGCAATCGGCTCCTTGTTCCCGCCAATCGCATAGCCGGCCAAAGAGACGACCCCTGCTCCGGGCATGGTGCCCGTTTTGGCCCGCACCTTGCGGGCGATATTGTACATCCGGTGCTTCAAAGTGCCGTCGATGCCGGCAATCGGCAGCGCGGAAATAAATTCATAGTTCGTTCCGATATGGTGATAGGCAAAGTCCAGGACTTGCATCATTTGCGCCGGTGTAATTTGATTGTAACGTGAGAGACCCGAGCCATCGATCAACCGCATGCCCGCCGTGTTGATACCAATTTTTTCAGAAAGAATTCGCTCCACCGCGCGCCCGCCGTTTTCCCAGCTTCCCGGCTGACGGGTATAGACCTGCCCAATTTTTTTGAACAAAGCCCCGGCAATCACATTGTCGGACTTTTTCATCATGTCATTAATAATCACGCGCAAAGGCTGCGATTGATGGTCCACGACCTGAGATAAAGCATTTCTCGCCTTCCCCGGTGCCACACGCCCCTGTACCCGGACGCCATACCGTTTAAACATATTTTTGACCAGCGACTGATTATAGCTCAAGACATTCTCAATGACATAGGTGATCCCCCAAGCATAATGTCCTTTGGGCATACAGCCGCGCAAAGAGAGTGCGCTTTCAGAACTCCCTAACTTGAGATAACAGCCATGGCTATGGCGCGGCTTGGTCACGACCGCGTTTTGCATGGTCGGGTAATAATAGCGCGGAGAGGTCAGGACCTGGGCCAATTGCCCGGGCTTGTGGCCAGGCATAATCCGGAAAGGCAGACAATTATGATTCACAATGCTCGCTGTGATCGGCGCCGCATAGCAATAACGCGTATCCTTCGCCATCCAGCCAGGCGCGCCGTAGCTTTGATCAAAAGCACTGGCATCGATGTAAACATTGCCGGTGATCGCTTCAATTTGCTGTGACTTTAACGATCCCATTAAATTGAGCAAATCCACATAAGTGAGCGAAGGATCGCCGCTATGCACTAAATAAAGATTGCCTGATAAAACACCATGCTGAATGGACTTGGCATCCGTCACAAATTGCGTGCTAAAGCGATAATTGGGGCCAAGATAAAGTAAGGCGGTTTCAGCGGTCAAAATTTTCAAAATACTGGCAGGAATAAAAGAATGGTGAATATTTTGGGCATACAACGTATCGCCATACTTCATGGACTTTACATAAACGCCGATTTCGGCTTTTTGATAGGCCTGTAAAATTTGATTGATTTCGCCGGCCAGCTGTTGCTTGCCATGGACCACCACTTTTCGGACATGATGCTGGGCCATGGCTTCATGACAGCAAAAGGCCGCCATCATCAAAAAAATAAAAAAAATTCCCTTATGCATGCCTAACCTCATCATTCGCACATTGCCCGCCATTCAAAAATACTCAACTTCATGAGGCCTGTAAACGAGATGTTACAGAAAATTTGCATTTCGAGTACAATAAGAGCCAGCAAAAGAGGACCTGCCCCATGTGGCGATTTTTAAAACAGTATTTTATGCCGATTTATCTGAGTGAAATCGACCAGTTTCTCCTGCACTTTGATGCAACCCACAAACCTTCTGCTTCCCAGCAGAAGGAAATTGAAAAATACCGCCGCCTTTACCAGCTGCGAGATAATAACCCTCTTTCCTCCACGTAGTGGAGGAAAGGGTTGGGGACAGGAGGTATTAAGATAACATGGCGGGAGGGGGGTAGACTCCTAAGAATAATTAGTATAACCTCATTCTCATTTTTATCCTGACCCTGAGGGCCTCTACACATGAAAAAATATCTCCTTCTTCTACTCAGCTTCGTCTTCGTTACCAGCGCCTGGGCCGGAAAACCGCCGAAACCGGAAAAATGCCCTTCCGTGGACAGCATCCGCCAAACCAGCTTTATCGGCGCCCAAAAACTCACTGATGGCACCTATGCGGCCGTTCAACTCGGCACCTATGACACCAAAGATAACTGGGCTTTCGTTGTCGTAGAAATCCCCGCCGTCTCTCCCCACGATGCTATAAGCCAAGCCAAGGGTGCACTAAGCTCCCTCAGCTTTTTAAACGGTCCTGGTTTTTTCGCGCAAAATAACATTTGGGTCTGCGTTTATAAAGTTGACGCTGATTTACCCGTCGTCGCCCTTACGCCAATTCCGACCGGGGGAAGCATCAATACCGCAAGTCTCCTTCAGTAGCTCCTGCCCTTATGGCCTTACTGAAAATTTTACATTACCCGGACGCCCGCTTACGGACCAAAGCGCAACCGGTCACAAGCTTTGGCGATGATTTACAAAAAATCATCGATGATATGTACGAAACCATGTACGACTCACATGGCGCGGGCCTGGCCGCGACCCAAGTCAACATTCATTTGCGCTTGGCGGTCATGGACGTGGTGGGCAAGGGAAAAGAACAAATTTGCATGATCAATCCCGAAGTGACGGATGGCAGCGGCTCGCAGCTTGATCAGCATGGCTGCCTCTCCGTGCCCGGCGTTCCCGGCGACAACATTAAACGGTTCGCAAAAGTCCATCTGCGCGCCTTGGACCGCTTTGGCAAACCTTTTGAACTCGATGCGGAAGAAACCTTGGCCATTTGTATTCAACATGAAATGGACCATTTAAACGGCAAACTTTACATCGACCATCTTTCCTCGCTTAAACGTGAAAGGTTGTTTAAAAAAGCTGAGAAATATAACCGCGGGACCTAAAAAAGTGACCACGCCGCCATTCAAGCTTATTTTCGCCGGAACGCCGGAATTCGCGGCAACAGCTCTGAAACGTTTATTGGAAACGCCGCATCAAGTTCTCGCGGTTTATACCCAGCCTGACCGGCCCGCCGGTCGCGGCTTACAACGCAGCGAAAGCGCGGTCAAAAAGCAGGCCCAAGCAAAAGGACTCCCCATCTTTCAGCCCAACAGTTTAAAAGATTCCACTGAGCAAGAAAAATTGCGTGCACTTTCCGCTGATCTCATGATTGTCGCAGCTTATGGCCTCTTACTGCCCAAAGCGATTCTGGAAACACCGCGTCTCGGCTGCATTAATATTCATGCTTCCTTATTGCCGCGTTGGCGGGGCGCCGCCCCAATTCAACGCGCTATCTTAAACGGCGACAGCAAAACAGGCATTACCATTATGCAAATGGATGAAGGCTTAGACACAGGGCCCATGCTTCTGCAAGCGGACTGCCCCATCCATTCCGATGATACTAGTGAAAGCCTGCATCAACGCCTTGCCGCTTTGGGCGCAGAAACGCTGCTCACCGCCCTGGATGATTTGGCACAGGACAAACTGAAAGAAAAACCACAAAACGCAGCACAAGCCACTCTTGCTTCTAAAATTCGCAAAGAAGAAGGCAAGATTGATTGGCACAGCACTGCACTCGAAATTGACCGAAAGGTGCGTGCTTTTTATCCCTGGCCGATCGCTTTTACCCAACACAGAGAAGAAACCCTGCGAATTTATGAGGTGAAGCCCTTACCAGAAAAAAGCAAGAGCGGGCCTGGAACGATTATCGCCTCTTCCCGCGAAGGCCTGGATGTAGCAACCTCCCAAGGTTTGGTCCGCCTCCTGCGCGTACAAGCACCCGGCGGACGCGTTCTTCCTATCGCCGACTTTTTAAACGCACGACAAAAAGATTTTTCCGTCGGAACAAAATTTCAATAAACATACTTTTCATTTGATCTATAGAAGCTTAAAGTCATCGATCTTAGCTGCCTTTTTATCAAAGGTAACAGTATTGTCACAGCCATGAGAATGGTTAAGACTTGCAATATAGTGATCGGCAAAATCCGCGCCATTGTTTTTATATCCGCTTAAAGCCCGCCAGAGCAGGTCAGGTTCATGAATGTGAAACTGCTTCGTTTTTAGTATTTGTTCCAATACTTTCACAATCAGTGAGCGTGGATAATCATAAGCGCTTTCTAAAACCCAAACTAACTCACATAAAACAATGGCATTAATGAAAAATGAAACCTCCTCCGAATCCTCTTGCTCGATAAGCTGGGCCGCTTTCGCGCTTTGTACAGGATCATCCTGCACCAGGTAACGAACTAAGACATTTGTATCAACGCCTTGCATGCTTAGCACCTCTGGCTTTAATTGCCTTATTCATTTTATCGATAGAAACTGTTTTTTTAGGCCGAGGCAGCATCCCTTTTAGCCGCTTCACATCCGAGGTCAGCGGAGCCAAGACCACTTGACCTTCTTCGTCTATGAAAAATTCCAATTTATCGCCTGGATGAAGATTCAAATAAGCACGGATCTGGATAGGGATTGTAGTTTGACCTTTTACTGTCATCGTCGAGACGCTCATGATTAATTCCTTACTTTATTTATTAATCCTTATTTTAATGTAAGGAATTAAAGGCTTCAAGAGAATATTCCAGACGAAAAAAAAGCTTTTTAATCGTTCGGGAGGGATGCTAAAATACCCTCATCATTACAAAACCTTAGCACACCCTAGAAGGCAAGGACCATTACCATGCTGAAGCCGGATTTTTTAAAAAAGCTGGCAGAAGAGTTAACAGGCTCCCTGCCTGCACATCTCCATGGCCTTAGAAAAGACCTGGAAAAGAATTGTCATTTAATTTTAAACCAGGCCTTTTCTAAGCTGGATTTAGTGACCCGTGAAGAATTTGATGTGCAGACCAAAGTTCTTGCGCGCACCCGTAAAAAACTAGAAGAGCTGGAAGAAATTCTTAAAGCGCTTGAAAAAAAGAAACGTAAATCATGACCCCGCCCGTTTCTTCCTCCCCTTTCACCGACAAGGATTTTGAAATTCTGAATCGGAAGATTATGCATGAGGGGATGTTCCGTTATGTGAAATACCAGCTGCGCCATCGCTTGTTCAAGGGCGGATGGACGCCGGTGTTGGACCGGGAAGTGGTTGAGCGGACCTGTGCCGCTGCGGTGCTTCCCTACGATCCAATTTTGGACCAGGTGGTCTTGATCCACCAGTTTCGGGTAGGCGCCATCACGCACGCCAAAATTCACCCCAGCACACCGCCGAGCACGCCCTGGTTGTTGGAAATTGTGGCCGGCGTTCTGGGCCCTGCTGAAAAACCAGAGGAAGTGGCCTTGCGCGAAGCAGAAGAAGAAGCCGGTTGCCGCGTACTTGAACTTTATCCCATTAACGATTATTTTGTCAGTCCCGGCGGCAGCAGCGAATATCTGCATCTTTATTGCGGACGCATCGATGCCCGCGGCATTGATGGCCGGCATGGGCTGGAAGAAGAAAATGAAGATATTTATGCTTTCACGCTGACCGCGGATGAAGCTTTTGAATGGCTGCGACAGGGAAAGGTTAAAACAGCCCCGGCACTGGTGGCTTTACAATGGCTGCAAATTAATCGGGGATTTTTGAGGGATTTTTGGTTGAAGAAAGGCTAAAAAAGTGGCATCAAAAACAAAGCAAAAATACACCTCCGAAGCAATCGAGGTCTTAAGCGGCCTGGAACCGGTACGTCGTCGTCCCGGCATGTACACCGACACAACCAACCCTAATCACTTGGCACATGAGGCCATTGACAATAGCGTTGATGAGGCCATGGAGGGCCATGCCTCACGGATTGACGTTATCTTTTATAAAGACGGATCACTCGAAGTTATCGACAATGGCCGCGGCATGCCGGTTGACACGCATCCTGGTGAAAAAGTATCCGGCGTGGAACTCATCCTAACGCGCCTCCATAGCGGCGCGAAATTTTCCAATAAACAATATCGTTTCTCCGGCGGCCTGCATGGCGTCGGAATTTCTGTGGTCAATGCTTTGTCCAAACGCCTGGAAGTCAACATCAAACGCGACGGCAAGCTCTATTCCATGAAGTTCGCCCAGGGCGAAAAAACGTCCAAGCTCGAGGCGGCGAAGCTTCCCTTGCCTGCAAAAGGAGAAACACAAGCAACGGGCACCAGCATCCGCTTCTGGCCCGAAGAAAAATATTTCGATTCCGCGCGCTTCGCTATCAATAAATTAAAGCATACCCTGCGCGCCAAAGCCGTCCTCTGCCCAGGTCTCCATGTCACCTTCTTTGATGAACAGCATAATCAAAAAGAAGAATGGTATTACGAAGCCGGACTCGCCAATTACCTGATGGAAACCATTGGCAAAACCTCTCATATTCCGGATGGGCCTTTTGTCGGCTCCTTTGCTGGCAACACGGAGATGGCTGACTGGGCCGTCATTTGGCTGCCGGAAAAAACAGAAGTCTTGGCGGAAAGTTATGTGAATTTAGTGCCGACCCCCCAAGGCGGCACGCATGTCAGCGGTCTGCGTCTCGGTTTATTGGAAGCTTTGCGCGAATTTTGTGAATATCGCAATCTTTTGCCGCGCGGCATTAAACTCACAGCGGACGACCTGTGGGAGCAATGCGCCCATATTATTTCCGTGAAATTGCAAGAACCCCAATTTTCCGGTCAGACCAAAGAACGTCTGTCCTCGCGTGAATGCGCAACCTTCGTCTCCGGCGTCGTTAAAGATGCTTTTAGTCTCTGGCTCAACCAACATGTGAACGAAGCAGAACTCATCGCAAGTCTTGCTATCGCAAATGCTGAGAAACGTTTAAAAGCGGCGCAAATTGTCGTACGCAAAAAAGTGACCGCAGGTCCTGCGCTACCCGGCAAATTAGTCGACTGCTCACAACAAGATCCCGCGCTCTGCGAATTATTTTTAGTCGAAGGGGATTCCGCCGGCGGCTCAGCCAAACAGGCCCGTAACCGGGAGTTTCAAGCCATCCTGCCTTTGCGCGGTAAAATTTTAAATACCTGGGAAGTGCCTTCCACAGAAATTTTTGCTTCTCAAGCCATTCATGACATTGCCATCGCGATTGGCGCGGAAACCAATTCAGCCGACCTTAAAGGTTTACGCTACGGTAAAATTTGCATACTCGCCGACGCAGACTCCGATGGTTCACACATCGCAACCCTGCTCTGCGCGCTTTTCACCAAACACTTCCGGCCACTGGTCGAGGCCGGCCATGTCTATATCGCCATGCCGCCGCTGTTTCGCATTGATTACGGCAAAGAAGTTTATTACGCGCTGGATGAGGCGGAAAAACAAGGCATTCTGGACCGCATTGCCGCCGAACACAAAAAGAGCAAGCCCAACATTCTTCGCTTCAAAGGCTTAGGTGAAATGAATCCCATGCAGCTGCGCGAAACCACCATGGACCCGAACACCCGCCGTCTGGTGCAATTGGTGCTGAAGTCCCAGGATAAAGCTGATGAAATGCTGGACATGCTGCTCTCCAAGAAACGGGCGGCGGACCGTAAAAGCTGGCTTGAAGGCAAAGGTAACCTGGCAGAGGTTTAAGCTCCATGAAAGAACAAGTTAAAAATGGTTTCAATATTGAACGCGTTCCTCTCCGGGACTTTACAGAGAAAGCCTACCTGGATTATTCCATGTACGTCATCCTGGACCGCGCGCTGCCGCATATTGCCGACGGCTTGAAGCCCGTGCAACGGCGTATTGTCTATGCCATGTCCGAACTAGGACTCAAGGTCAGCGCAAAATTTAAAAAATCTGTGCGCACCATCGGCGATGTTATTGGCAAATTTCATCCTCACGGAGACATGGCTTGTTATGAAGCCTTGGTCTTAATGGCCCAGCCTTTTTCCTATCGCTACCCCTTAATCGAAGGCCAGGGTAATTTTGGTTCGGAGGACGATCCCAAATCCTTCGCAGCCATGCGTTATACAGAAGCCCGTCTTTCCGCTTATGCGGAGGTATTATTGGCCGAACTGGATGCGGGCACTGTGGAATGGGTGCCCAATTTTGACGGCACTTTGCACGAACCGGCCTTGCTGCCCGCACGTCTTCCCAATTTATTGCTGAATGGCACAACAGGCATTGCCGTCGGCATGGCGACAGATATTCCACCTCATAATCTAGGTGAAGTGGTCGATGCCTTAATTCATTTAATCGATAATCCCAAAGCAACCCTAGCTGAAATTTGCAAAATCATTCCGGGGCCGGACTATCCAACCTCTGCGGAAATCATTACGCCGCGTAAAGAAATTACCCAAATTTACAAACAGGGCACCGGCGCTGTCCGCATGCGCGCGGTCTACAGCGTCGAAAATGAAGAAGTCGTCATTACGGCACTGCCTTATCAAGTTTCAGGCGCCAAAGTTTTGTCGCAAATCGCAGACCAAATGCAGGCCAAAAAATTGCCCTTGGTGAGCGACTTGCGAGATGAATCTGATCATGAAAATCCAACGCGGCTCATCATTGTGCCGCGCTCGAACCGGGTGGAAATTGAGCCGCTAATGGACCACCTCTTCGCCACAACCGATTTGCAAACTAATTATCGTATTAACTTAAACATCATCGGCACCAATGGTCGTCCGCAAGTCAAAGATTTACTTTCTATTTTGAGTGAGTGGTTGGAATATCGCATCGCAACCGTCCGCCTTAGACTACAGCACCGCTTGACGATTGTGCAAAAACGTTTGCATATTTTAGATGGTTTATTGCTGGTCTATCTCGATCTCGATGAAGTCATCCGCATCATTCGCCGCGAAGATGAGCCTAAAGCAGTGCTCATGAAAAAATTCAAGCTTTCGGAAGAACAGGTCGAAGCTATTTTAGAAACCAAATTGCGTCACTTGGCGCGCCTCGAAGAGGAAAAAATTAAGGGCGAGCAAAAGGAATTGAAAAAAGAAATGCAAGAGATCGAGCAAACTTTAAGTACCTCGCAGCGCATCAAGAAATTAATTCGCAGCGAACTGGAAGAAGATGCGAAGCGTTTCCGTGACAAGCGGCGTTCGCCGCTGGTTGAAAGAAAAGAGGCGCAAGCTCTACGTGAAGAGGCGATTATTCCCTCTGAGCCCATGACTGTCATTCTTTCCGTCAAGGGCTGGGTACGCGCTGCCAAAGGCCATGAATTTGATATATCCACCCTGACCTATAAAGCAGGTGACCGTTTCCAAGCCGTTGCCCAAGGCCGCAGCAATCAATTGTCCACCTTTTTGGATTCGACGGGCCGCAGTTATTCCATACCAACACACACGCTGCCCTCGGCCCGTGGACAAGGCGATCCGCTGAGCAGCCGCGTCAATCCACCACCGGGCGCAGAATTTGTGGGCGTCCTTTTGGGTGAACCGGAACAATTATGTTTACTGGCCTCAGAAGCCGGTTATGGTTTTGTGACCAAACTGAGCGAACTATACACCCGAAACCGCAACGGCAAAGCCGTGCTGTCGCTGCCCCATCAATGCAAACCGCTTCCCCCAAGGCTGGTGCAAGATTTGGAGAAGTCTTATCTAGCAGCCGTTTTAAGCTCTGGACATCTGGTGATTTTCCCCTTGAAGGAATTACCGATGCTTACAAAAGGGAAAGGCAACAAAATCATTGGCATTCCAGGCCCCAAGGTGGCATGCCGTGAGGAGTACCTGCTTGATATCGCCGTCCTTCCCGAAAACCACGTACTCGTGATTCAAACCGAGAAAAAAGCCTATGAGTTGGCCCCTCAAGAATGGAAACACTACCTCGCAGAACGCGGCCGCCGAGGCTTAAAACTACCCCCTAAATGGCGCGGGGTGGCGGGCCTACAGGCCAAAGATAGCTGAATTTGATTAATTTATTTACACCCCATGATTTTCATGATAACTTCTCGCTCACAAATTACTCAAAATTGAGGTCGGCCCTCTCATGCTCGGAAAAAAAGTACGTTTACCTTCAAATAACAATCCGGGGCCGGAGGATGAGAACCAGAATATTCCACCCTCTTGTTCTTATGAAAAAGTACTAGGTGAGCTGCTTAAAGTACCAGGTGCGCTGCTTAATGAGATGGGGGAGCACTTAAACCAAGATGACCGCGAATATTGCGTGGAAACATTTGAGCAACTACACAATGGGTCAGAAAAAAAAATCAATATGCATGCCCTTTATCAGGCCAGCAAAGCGGACAAATTGCTCAAAGCAACGGAGAATGCTGATTATGAAACGGTTGAACAGCTGATTCAGGATGAAGATGATCTTTCTTTGATGTTTAAGCCCGTCAGTTTTAAACTTCGTGATGACAGTATAGAACGTATTAGTCCTTTAAGCTATGCCTTTAAAGTCTATGACACTTATATGTGGAAGACTGTATTTTTAGCTAGGATTGAAAAAATTGAGGACAAGGA
>CAYVBZ010000067.1:0-10967 GCA_964449835.1 uncultured Coxiellaceae bacterium
TATGGCTGAGTGTTGTGGTGACGAGGTTGGCCAAATCTTTCAAGGGGGGGGCGCCGGCGTGAAAGGCATCTTCGGCGCTGCCATATAATTCCTGGGAAATCTCCGTGAACTTAGGCGTGCCGCGGGCCTGCAGCATCTCCAGGACGCGGCAGTATTCATGGCACATGCGCTGCATGATACTGCCAACGCCGCTATATTGACCCAAGTGACGACGAATGTTGCGCTCGATTTCGCGGAATTCCTCAATTTTTTTTAAAGGATCGTATTCGAGGGGGTTATGTTGAAGATAAAACTCCTCTGAAATCGGAGGAAGTTTTTTGAAGCGATGTTTGAAAAAATACGCTTTGATTTCAGGGTTCCATTTCAGCGCATCTAAAATACGGATGGGCTTTTGGGCCTTGACAATGCTTTCGGACAGGCCGTGAATGAGGGTGTGGTAGTCGTGGTTGTTGGCCATCGGGTGCTGTCCATTCCTGGTCTGATAAATTCCTGTTTGTCTTATCATTATATACCTAGAAAACGGTCATTGCGAGGAGCCTAGCGGCGTGGTAGCGTTTGATTTTATATATTAATTTATATTAGAAACTGGATTTGTGTCGCTATGCTCCTCGTAATGATGGTGATGGGGTCTTTAGGGTTTAGAAAGGTTTTGGGCTTGGGATGGTTTCTTCTTTTTGTGTTTGCAGCGCAGGAACCACTAAAGTCTGGATGATATACTTTTTTATCCACTCATTATTGATCTCAGGCAGGGCGGTATTGATGCTGGCATTCAAGGCTATCAGCAAAGACTCTTCTTCCAATTCCCTTAGTTTTTCATGCCAGTGGGATGAGGCCGTGGCTAAAAGCATGTTCTTTTCCGTTTGAAAACGTTCGGGGGTCAAGAGTTCGGTGATCACGAGATTGCAGATGGTTTCTTGTTGCTGTTCGTCCATTAAAGTGGTCAAGTGCTTTGAATCTTTGGGTAGCAGGAGAACCAAGGCCTGACCAAGCTCAGAAACTTGGCATTTATATAAGCGTTTGACTTCGTCTTCGCTTAAGCGGCTGAGTAGCGCCTCGGCGCAAGCTTCAGCTTCTGTCGCGATTTTGATAGCCGTTTCTTTATCTGATTTATCTTCTAGAATTTCACGGATTTTTACCTGTGACTGGTTGGTGGGGTTGGGGAACATTGAATGTGGGCCAGAGACCCGAGCCGGCGTGTTGTTTGCTCTAGCTTGATTTGAGCGCTGTAACTCCAGGATTTCTTTGTTCAATTTTAACAGAACGCGAAATTGTTTCTCGAGCATGGAGTCCAGTACTTGAATTCGCGCAGAAATTGTTTCCTGCTCCTCTTGGCATTCTTTATGCTTGGCGCGATCGGCCTTAATGGATTCTTGGTTCCACCAGCGGTAAAGTCTTGCGCCGATAAAAGCCGGTATGCCGACCAAGGTGAGCGGCACCCACCATTGACAGAGTTTAGCTGACAAATCGGTGTCGCGATTGAGGAGTAACATGGTGGCCTGGGTGTGGGTGAGCGCTCGCTGATGCGCATCCCTTTCGTTCTTGTAGGCCTCGATGCGCTCTTCTGCCTCAGCTTTTCGGGTTTGTAAGTTGAAAAAATCTTTTTCTGAATCCAAACTGGGATGAGTAGCGTGCCAGTCTTTTGCTTCTTCGAGGACGAGAGCTTCATCGTCCGATTCTTCGTCTGACGTAATCATCGGCTGACCATAACCTTGATGCTCATACTGCTCGACCATGGCTGAGGTGAAGGGAGTCAAGCTTGAGGAGAGGCGACGAAGAGGCAAGCCCTCTAACGCGGTTTGTGGCATGGTCATGTCGGTTAAACTTTCCCACGCTATCGAGATATCATTGTTGAGGCTTTCAAGGGAGTCTTTCAAGGCTTTGATACTGGACGAGTTGTTAATCCGGTCGACCATTTTCTCCGTGAGCACTCTGGCCTGCTTGCTATTGTTGAGTAAATTGATGTTGCGATAGATATCGGCCCGGGTGGTTCGTAAGTAACGGCTGAGTTTTTTAAGTTCTTCCGAGACTGTTTTAATATATTCAAAGATGGCTACGGCGGAATCGTGCATCTCGAGAAGCGGAA
Source organism: uncultured Coxiellaceae bacterium (assembly GCA_964449835.1). Classification (GTDB taxonomy): domain Bacteria; phylum Pseudomonadota; class Gammaproteobacteria; order DSM-16500; family DSM-16500; genus JABDGC01. Next base: position 2,084 of record CAYVBZ010000067.1, read on the forward strand.
GATGTTTTTTCGATAAAATGTTGCCGCCTTGTTGATGAAAAGTAATGCTCCTATCAATGTTTTTGCTGAGGTGAATTAATTGTTCAATGAGGTAAAAACCTTTTAAAAGGTTTTCCACATGGTCGACGACTTGAGTGACCAGGCGTTTAGAATAAACCTCCTTATTTTTGTAAATTTTGCGTAAGGGGGCTGGCAAGACCGCCACAATCAGGTCACGATTTTTAGCATATGAGGCTGATTTGGGATGATATTCGATCGCCGCTTTTTCTCTCGCTGGAGGGAATGAGCGGATGATGAGTTGTGTGTCGGTTGATGCGTTTCTCCGGGTTGTTGGCTCTTCTGCTGTTTTCTCGTCGAGCACTGTGGCTTCTTCTTCGTTTCCGCCAGAGTAGGGTTCTTTTCGCAGTCGTTTGAGAGTTTCCCCAGAAAATATATATTTGACCAGTTTGAAAATGTCATCATCATTGTCAATGACCTGTTTTAATCCAGGGGAAATGCTACTATCATTAAAACCTGCTAGTGTGAGATCTTCATTTTCAAAGACAGTCTTCATTATGTCATCAGACAGAAAATTCTCAGGGATGGGTCGGTCCAGCAAGCGTAGCAGCAAGATCATAGGAAAGTTTTTACTCAAATATTCTTGGTCTTTTTTCAAATCTTTGAGCGCGGTCAGTAATTTATTGGCTTCAAGGGTCTGGGACTGCTCTTTGATTTCGGTGTCCAGCATGTCTATAAGTGTTTCAATCACATGAAAGAATTCGCGATAATGATTTTTGTTATCTGAAAAAACCCTGTCCAAAAGGCCCCTGTCCTCCGCCCATTGCTCGTCTTCATCCATGATATAGACGCAGACTGTCTTGGCTACCTCCAGATGCTCCTTTTTTTCCTCACCGTCTAAGTAGTGTTCAATATTTAAAATAAATGAGCGAATGGTTCGTAAGATAAGTTCTGGGGACCGGTCTATTGTGTCCCGGCCAAGCTTTTCTGGGTAATAGTCCCTTAGAAAGGGGTCAATTTGGCTCTTGTAGTTGTTGTCCTGCGACATCAATTTAATGTTGGGATTGTCTTCTGAAATGTAGGTATTTGGCGTGCGAAAGTTCGCGGTGGACAAAACAAAATTGATAAAGTTGTCGCGCTCGTCTGTGGCCTCTCCGTAGCCGATCAAGGGGTTACAATGGTTTTCGATATTTTTAAGGCCTAGGAAATAGTTGACAAATTTAGTGTTAATGGGCGTCATGCGTACTTTGAGTTGTCCATGGTCGGCGATTTTTTGACCTGAAGAATGCGCGGAGGCGGCTTGTGAACGCATGATTTATCACTCTCTCTGTTTTATAATTCAGCTGAGTATAAATCCATTGCATTAAGAAAATCTTAAATATTTTTTCTGAAAGATTAAAGATTACACAAGAATGAGATTAGCGATAATTTTTTAGTCATCCGCGAATAGGGATTGTTTGCGTTCGCGTGTTTGCGCGCAGCCGATGCAAAAACGAAAGCCTAATTCGCGGCGGGCGGCTGGAATGTCTTCTCCGCAGTCCGCGCAGGTTTTTGCGCCTTCGCCTGCGGGTGCGCTTTTTCGAATTCGGCTGATGGTGCGCGAAAGTTCTGAATTGAGTTGTTCGTTGGCAAGGTCTGCGTCGTCTGCCATTTTTTTACCTCCACTCCAAAAAGAAAGCTCGGTATTATACGGAGAATTGGGGAAAAGTAAATTAAAGAATTTACCCCGTGGGAAATATAATTTGAATTTATTCGGAGGCGAGAGGATGGGTGGCTTTGAAGGACTGGAGAACGGCTTTGGAAAGATGGAGAGGGCTTTCATCGAAGGCCTTGGTTAGAATTTCTTTGGGAGACATGATGCGGTGCTCATTTAAGACGGATTTCTTTCTGAGAAGCCGTTTGCGTTCTTCGTAGGTATTGTCATTGACTCCGGGTTGTGTGTTGGTGGGGGCCGCTGTGGTTTGGGTGGTATTCACTGAAAAAACGGCTTGCCCGGTATAAGGGATGCCATAAAGCTGGGACAATATGAAGCTTTCTACTTGTTCATTGCTGGTTGTATAGCCTACAGCGGTGAAATTGAAGTTGCTGACAGTATTGCTATAGACGATGGGCAGGTACAGGGATTGCAGCATGGCATTATTAATAATCGTGAATGTACTCGGCGGAATCTGCGGCGTGGGAGCGGGTGGTTGCGGTGCAAAAATTTGCGGCGTAAAGAGGTCCGCGTTAAAGCTATTAAACTGGAGTGTGACGCCATTGAGCGTCGCATAAATAGGCCCGGAAGAGACGGGATTGGAAATTGTATAGGTGACGGCTGGGGTAAAGCTGACGCTGTCTGAACCGCTCGCACTGGTAAAGACTGAGAAACCATTCAGTTGATTGAGGCCATTCATCACGCTTTGGGAGCTTGAATTAAAGGCCAGTGAATTGCCTTGATTAGGCAGTTGCAGGGTATTGCGGAGGGTGCCATTGGTGAGGAAGCTGCCAATATTGCTATAAGAATTGATTAAGCCGGAGGAGTCTGAAGCGGTGCCGGTGTTTGCGCCGGTGAAGACTAAATTGACTGCTAAGCTGTAGGCGCTGTAGTTCAGGGTATTTGTTCCAGCTCCACCGGTGAGGGTGCCGCCAAGGCTTGCGCCATCGGCGAGGTTGAAGGTGTTGCTGTTTGCGCCCGTCAAGCTTTGGGTATGGTTAAATTGAGCGCCGAAATTGCTGCCTAAGACGGTGCCATTGTTCGTGCCGCTGAGGGCCCAGGTCAGTGTGGGGTCATTCGTCAAAGCTTCGAGGGTATTAGAGCCAGTGGTGCTGCCGTTTACGGTAATATTGGTTGCGGCAGGTGAATTGAAGGTCACTGCGTTTGTCAGTTTGAAGGTATTGCTGCCGCTCGCGTTACCGTTCAAGGTGAGCATGTTGGCGCCGCCTGTCAAGTTGCCGTTGAAGTTGATTGCGCCGCCACTGACTGCGACCGCGCTATTTAAAGTGACAGGCCCATTCAAGTTAACGGTCCCGCCATTGGAGGAGAGGTTTGCGCCTAACAGAATGGATCCTGTTCCAGCGGGGCTTACCGCGAGTGTTTGAGTGCCGGTTGTTGTGACGTTGCCGGCGAGATTGATGTTCGAGTTGCCGCTGCCTTCGCTAAGGTTAATGGTGCCGCTGGTTTGCACTAGACCGCCGCTTTGAATTTGAATGCCCGAGGTCGCATCCACGCCGGAGGTGCCATAGAGTCCATTGAGTCCGTTCAGATTAGAGCCTTGCAGGGTGAGATTGCCGTTTGCGCTGATCGAGCCTGTGCCGGTGATTAAGACGCCGCCAGTGCCCGAGAGCGCTTGATCACCGATGAAGTTGACATTGTATCCCGACGCTGCGGTCAGTGCGCCATTCACGACGACGAAGCGGTTGGCTGAGAAAACAGTGCTGGCCGGGGCAGTAAAGGCGCTGAGCACCAGGTCAAGCCCATTTCCATTTAAGGTGATATTTCCAGTGCCGACGGTGGGCATGACAACCAGTGAGACGCCGCCTTCTAAGGTGAAGGTTGCGCCGCTGCCAGGTGAGGTGTTGAGTGAGCTGTTGACGACTAACGGCGTCGCCGTTCCAGCTGGATTTGCGGCGGAAAGATTAATGGCGCCGCCGGAAGTGGAGATGCCGGCGTTTGTGATCAGGTTGCGGGCTGAGGCGTCTGGTGAGAGTGTGGCCAGTGTTACATTTCCGCCGTTGCTGCTTATAGCGCCGCTTACCGTTAAATTTCCTGTATTCGAGAGGTTGATGGTCCCACTGCTGTTTTGTGTGATACCGGTGATGGTTAAGGTGCTCGCGGTGTTGGTCAAAGCAATGTTGCCGCTGCTGCTATTGAGAGCGTTAAAGTTGCTAATGGTGTTCGCACCATTCAAGAGGATGCCGCCACTCGCGGTTGCGTTCAGCGTTGTGGCGCTGATGGTCCCCGTTTCTGAAATTGAGCTGCTTGAGCTTAAAGAAAATGTGCCACTCCCAACGGAAGTGTTGCCTATAATCAAGGCGACACTGTTGTTGAGAGCAGCACTGAATGTCCCGCTATTAGTTAGCGAGACTGCGCCGAACAGGGTATTGCCAGCATTATTTAAGGCCAGTGCCGCGTTGCCCGCTTGGATGCTGACGGCCCCGGCATTGGCGGTTTGAACGATGGCGCTGCTGCCGGTTTGCGAGACGCCATTCCCAATGAGGGTCAAGGTGCCGGTGCCTGCATTGATGTTGCCTAAGCTGAGGGCGGCGCTATCGGTGAGCGTTACATTGTGATTGCCGCTGTTTGTCAGTGAAACCGCCCCGGTGAAATTGTTGCTGCTGCCGTTTGTGGTCAAGTCAATTGCATTTGCGCCCGCGCTCAAGGTGGTTGTGCCGGGAACGGTGAGCGCACCTGTTTGTGAAATCGCACCGCCTGCCGTAACGTTGAGATTGCCGCTACTGTGTAACGTGAGTATTGGGAAGACGACGCCCGCATTGTCAAATTGAACGGTGAGATTTTGTAAGTTCGATAAGCTGGCGAGATTGGTTGGCAGTGTGGCTGCGGCGTTAATATTGCGTAAGCTGATGTTTTGGAAATTGCTCAGTGTGCCGCTGAAGCTCAGGTTGCCGCTGAAATTGTTGGCCTGGGTGTTGAGAACGAGATTGGTGTTTGCGGCGCTCGCGCTAAAGGTAGAAGTGCCGCCAACGGTCAGGACGCCGCTTTGTGATAATTGGCCGCCTGTGGTCAGGCTGAGATTGCTGTTTAAGGTGGTGGTCCCCATAATCAGCGCATTGATATCGGTCACGCTTGCAGTATTCGTATTTGTGATTGCAAGCGTTGTGAAATCATTGCCGGAATTTAAGGTGATATTGTTGGCAAGACCTGCGCTGAGCGTTGTCACGGCCGTGCCGCCGCTTGCAGTGATCACGCCGCCGGATTGGGTGATGGCGCCGGTGTTTGCAATGGTGAGGTTGCCCACGGTTTGATTGATGCCGGTGATGTTCAAACTGCCTGTGTTAGTGAGCGCAATGTTGCCGCTGCTGCTATTGGTTGCGTTAAAGCTGGAAACTGTATTGGCATTGTTCAGGGTGGTCCCGCCCACTGAGGAGGTGGTGAGCAGTGCCGCGTTTAGAATTTGGTTGGTCGTGCCGGAGCTGACTTCGGAAACTGTTCCGGCTGTTCCCGTGAGTGACACATTGCTGCTGGTATTCAAATTGCCGCCGTTTAGGGCGAGGTTACGTCCAGCCGTTAAGTTAATATTGCCTGTTGCTGTAACATTGTTTGTAATGGAGAGATCATTGCTTGCGCCGCTGACCGTTGCAGTGAAGTTATTGAGCGGTGTGGTGGCACCGATGACGCCGTTCAAGGAGAGCGTGCCGGTTCCCGCGCTGAGGGTGAGGCTGTCTGAGGTCAAGGAGGCGCCGTTCACTGTGGAAAGTGACAGATTACTGTTGTTGGAATCCAGTGTTGTGCTGGCGCTGCCTAAGACCATGGCGCCGCTATACGTTTGTGTGCCGCTGGTATAGACCTGGCCGCCGTTCATGTTTGTGATGCCGCCGATGCTGAGAGAGCCGATACGTGAACCGCTGGTGCCGACGGCGCCATTCAGTGTCACTGTGTTCGTGGTGGAAGTTGAATTAAGAGCAAAAGCACCGGAGATTGCGCCGACAGAAATAGCTCCGGTGCCGCTGCTCAAACTGGTATTCGCGGCTAAGCTTAATGCACCGAGGGAAATACCAGAGTTGCTCGTATTAATTGTGCCTTGCGTGGTGGTAGTGCTCGCGGTGCTGGTCAAGCCCGCATTGAAATTAAAGACGGCTGAGCTGCTTGCGCCTAAGTTTACGCCCGCGGTGTTGTTGAAGGTCACAGCGGAGGTGAAGGTATTACTAGCGCCGTTTAGTGTGACGGCATAAGGTTGTGAGAAGGTCACTAAGTTGTCCAAAGTTGTGTTGCCGCTAAAGGTGACTGCGCCGTTGGCCGAGCCGTTGTTTTGCAAAGTCAGTGTCTTGCCCGAGCCAGAAACAATGCCGGCAAAATTGACGGTGTTGCCGGAACCGTTGCCGGAATTGACGGTGGTGCTACTAGTTACATTGACAGGGCCGCTGAAGCTGATCGCGCCGCCGCTGGTTTGCACGATCGCTGCTAGATTAATTGCGCCGCTGCCATGCGGGGTAATGGTAATGCTGTTTGAACCTGTGCCGGTCAGCGGCCCGCTGAGGTCGATGTTCGAGTTGCCGGTCCCTTCCGACAAGCTGATGGCGCCGGCTGCTTGCACCGTCGCACCGCTCTGGACTTGAATGCCGGCCGTGGAATCCACGCCGGAGGTGCCATAGAGACCGTTTAAGCCATTCAGGTTGGAGCCGACGATCGTCAAGGTCCCGCCGCTGCTAATCGAACCGGTAGTTGTTACTAAGACACCGCCAACGCCTGTTAAGTTAAGGTCACCGGTCAAACCGATATTGATGCTGGGGTCACTTGTCAAGGCACCTTGCACCACTACATAACGTTGGGCGGAAAGTGTGGCGCTGCTTGTTAGATTAAGCGTGCCGATAATAAGATCAATCCCCTCGGAGTGCAAAGTGATGTTGCCTGCGCCAACGATGGGCGAGACGTTAACAGCGACGCCGCTGTCGGCTGTTAATGAGCCGCCCGTACCGGGAGAAGTGTTTAAGGTGTTATTGATGAACATGGCTGTGCCGCTGCCGCTGGGGTTTGCGGCGGTGAGCGAGATATTGCCGCCGGCTGTTGCGCCCGGCGTTGAAATGGTGCCATTAATGGTTAAAACGCGTGCCGAGGTGTCCGGAGAAACGGTGCTCATGGTGACGTTGCCACCGGTCGTACTAATGGCGCCGCTGGTTGTCATGGCGCCGGTATTAGTGATGTTGATGTCGCCACCGCTTTGTGTAATGCCTGTAATGGTCAGGGTGGATGGAGAAGAAGAGTTGGTGAAAGCAATATCGCCGCTTGTCGTATTACTGGCGTTAAAGCTCGTCACTGTATTGGTGTTGTTGAGCGTCGTGCCGCCCACAGAGGAGGTGGTGAGGAGTGCCGCGTTCAGGACCATATTTGTGGAGTTGGAAGTGACTTCAGAGACGGTGCCTGCTGTTCCCGTCAGCGTGACATTGCCAGTGGTATTGAGGTTGCCGCCATTCAAAGAAATGTTGCGGCCTGCAGTGATATTAATATTGCCGGTGGCGGTGATGTTGTTTGCGATGGTGAGATCATTGGCCGCGCCAGTGACTGTGGCCGTGAAGTTGTTTAAAGCAGTGGTGCCGCCGATAATACCATTCAGAGAAATGGCGCCTGTTCCGGCACTCAAAGTCAGGCTGTCGGAAGTACTGGTCGCGCCATTGACCGTGCTGAGAGAAATATTACTGTTGGTGGTGCTGAGGGCCGTGCTCGCGTTGTTTAAGGTCATAGGGCCGCTATAGGTTTGAGCGCCGCTCGTTTGAACGGAGCCGCCATTTAGATTGACGCTGCTACTGACGTTGAGACTGGCCAAGGCCATGCTTCCACCGACCGTTGAACTAAAGGTGGCAGGGCCTGTGCCGGTCACAAGACTTAGTCCTTGTGGACCATTCAGCGTGTTGCCAAAGGTGACGTTGCCATTGCCGCTATTTGCGGTGGTGGTGAGCGTGGTGAGACTGCCCGCGCCCAAAGTCACCGGGCTGTTATAAGTTTGATTGCCGGAGGTAGTCACGCCGGTCGTATTCAGGGCTAATTGTTGGAGGGAGCTATTTGCGGTGAGGGAGGTTAAAGCCGTGCCGCCGCCAACTGTATTCGCTAAAGTAATGCTGCCAGTTCCTGCTAAGGTCAGGGCGTTGCTGCCATCAATTGTGCCGTTAAGGGCGAGCGTGTCGGATGAGTTTTGTGTGTCAATGGTGGTGGCTGCTGCCAAAGTGATGGCGCCATTGACGGTGTTCGCGGTCCCGCCCGCGGTGGACAATGCGCCTGCAGAGCTGACGCCTGTTCCACTTAAAGATAAGGTGTTTGAACTATTGAGGGCCGCGCCGCTCAAGAGTAATTCGCCGCCGGAGTTCACGGTGATTGCGCTGCTGCCCAGGCCATTGGCCGCAGCCGTGTTTTTGAGAATGCTTCCAGAATTAATGGTTGTAGCGCCGGTAAAGGAGGCGTTCGCTGTGCTTAGCGTTAAAATAGCGCCACTGCCATTGGCTACGTTCATAGGGCCTGCGCCACTAATGCCGCCGCCCAGTGTGATGTTGCCGGAGGTTACATCGACGGTATTATTGTTTGTTCCTGTAAAGGCCAGCGGATTGGCCAGGCTGTAAGTATTTGCGGCAATTAATTCAGCAACACTGCTGGATGCGGAGCTATTGAGCGTGATGGTAGAAGAATTACCTAAAGTGGCTGACAAGTTGCTGAGGTCTAAAATGGCTGTGGTGGAAGCGCTGGGCGTGATTGAGATAGCGCCGCTTGTGCCTAAGGCGTTTGCTGTCGTGACAGCAATTGTGCCGGCGTTAATGGTGGTGCCGCCGGTATAGGTGCCGGAAGCGTCCAGAGTGAGTGTACCGCTGCCGTTCTTAGTGACTGTGCCGCCGCTGCCGGTGTTGATACCGGTCGTGCTTACCGTGGTATTACCTGGGCCGCTAAAGGTGACACCTAAACCTGTGCCGGTGATGCCGCCGCCTAAAGTGAGGGTGCCCGCGGTGGAGTTAATTTGCGAAGCGGAACCTAAAGTAATTGCACCGCTCCAGGTATTGCTGTTGGCCAAGTTAATCAAAGCGCCACCATTGCTAATGCCGGTGCCATTTAAATTAGTAATCGCATTCGCGATATTTAAACCTGAACCATCAATTTGAATTGCAGCGCCGCTTGTTTCAGCGACAGCGTCGGTGCCTAAGGCCGAGCTATTTTGTACATCTAAAATGCCGCTGCTCAAAGTCGTGCCGC
>CAYVBZ010000068.1:0-7047 GCA_964449835.1 uncultured Coxiellaceae bacterium
CATCAACCTGTCATAAAACAATTTCTTCTAAAAGACAATAAATCTCAAATGTATTGACACCCACCCCCCCCACAAGCGATACTTAGCCTTTAACCCAGGGAACCCAACCCCCATGAACCTAAGCGACCTCAAACCCGGCGAAACTGCCCGCATTGTCAGCATCCAGCCTGGCGAAAAGTACTACCGCCAGAAGCTGCTTTCCATGGGCCTCGTCCCTGGCACAGAATTCAAAATTGCCCGCGTTGCGCCGCTGGGAGACCCGATCGAGCTGCAAGTGCGCGGCTACGCCTTAAGCCTACGCCGTGCTGAGGCCAATATTTTGCAAATAGAAAAGGTGTGAGCGCCCCATGGCTAGAATCGCTTTAGTCGGCAATCCCAACTGTGGCAAAACCACCTTATTCAATGCCCTCACCGGTTCGCGTCAGCAGGTCGGCAATTGGCCGGGCGTTACGGTGGAGAGGAAGAGCGGTTCTTTCATTCATCAGAATATCCGTTTCGAAGTAGTAGACCTGCCCGGCATTTATTCTTTGATGGTTGCTTCCGAAACCGCCGCCGTCGATGAAAAAATTGCCTGCGAATTCCTTCTACAGCAGGAAGCCAGTGTTCTGGTCAATATCCTGGATGGCAGCAACCTAGAGCGCCACCTCTATCTCACTTTGCAGCTGCGTGAAATCGGCCTGCCAATGCTCGTTGTGGTGAACATGATGGACCTCACCGAAACCCGGGGAATTCAGCTGCATTTAGATTATTTGTCCACCACCTTAGGCTGCCCCGTGCTGCCTTTACAGGCCAACAAAGGCAAGGGTTTGGATGACTTAAAAAACCAACTGATTCAACTGGTGGTTTCTATGGAGCCGGGCGGGTACAAGCGTTCTCCTTTGAAATTGCCTTATGCCCAGCCCTTGTCCGAAGCAATTCAAGCGTTAGCGGCCCTCATCCAAGCTTCTGCCGCGAATTCCCCCAAAGCCAGTGTCACACCCGAATGGCTTGCCGCCCGTTTATTAGAGGATGACCTCTATGCCCAAAAGCAAGTTTCACCCGAGCTGCCGCGGCAAGTTCTGCCCTTGCAGCAAAACATTCGCGAAAGGCAAGGCGAGGATGCGGATATCTTACTGGCCGATGGCCGTTACCGTTACATTCAAAATCTGGTTTCAAGCGCTGTTTCTAGAAAAAAAACAGAAAGCACCACCTGGACCTCCTGGCTGGATAAAATTGTTCTCAACCGTATCTTAGGCCTGCCGATTTTTCTGGGTGTCATGTATTTTCTTTTCTTCTTTGCCATTAACATTGGCGGCGCTTTCCAAGATTTCTTCGATATCGCGAGCAACACTTTTTTTGTGGATGGCTTAGCGCAGCTTTTAACAAAGCTGGGTTTGCCGCAAGTCCTGGTGAGTTTGCTGGCCTTAGGCGTAGGGAAGGGCTTGAATACCACCATCACTTTTATTCCTGTGATCGGCGCGCTCTTTCTCTTTCTGTCTTTTCTCGAAGATTCAGGATATATGGCGCGCGCGGCTTTTGTCGTCGACCGCCTCATGCGCGCTTTTGGCCTGCCCGGTAAAGCTTTTGTGCCGATGTTGGTTGGTTTTGGCTGCAATGTGCCTGCGGTCATGGCCGCGCGCACGCTGGAAAATAAGCGCGACCGAATTTTGACAATTATGATGAGCCCCTTCATGTCCTGCGGTGCGCGCTTAGCCATCTATGCAGTTTTTACCACGGCCTTTTTTCCGGCCAGCGGCAACCGTGTTGTTTTTGCGCTTTACCTCATTGGTATTTTAATGGCGATGTTCACAGGCTTCGTGCTGCGTAAAACCGTGCTGCTCGGCCAGCCCGCACCGCTTGTGATGGAACTACCGCCTTATCATTTTCCACAATTCCGCAGCTTGTTGCTGCATGCTTGGCAGCGTCTCAAGACTTTCATTTTCCGCGCCGGTAAGCTGATTGTGCCGCTTTGTATGGTCATCAGCGTGCTGCATACGCTGAATTTAGACGGCAGCTTGAATGCCGGCGGCGGAAATTCGCAATCTCTTTTGTCTGCGCTCGGCCGCTTTGTGACACCGATTTTTGCGCCCATGGGTATTCACTCGGATAATTGGCCGGCGACGGTAGGTTTAGTGACAGGGGTCCTCGCGAAAGAAGTCGTCGTCGGGACTTTAAATACGCTTTATGCACAAATGGCCCATCTAACAGAGCTCGGCTCCAACTATTTCCATCTCTGGGACGGCCTGCGCGATGCGCTGCTCTCCATTCCTGTGAACTTGGGCCAACTCGGCCAGGCGGCGCTCCATCCTTTTTCAGCTGCGGCGCCCACGCACATTATGAATCAAGCGGCTTATGGCATGATGTACCAGCATTTTGACGGTAAAATAGGGGCCTTTAGCTATCTCCTCTTTGTGCTGCTCTATTTCCCCTGCGTTTCAACCACGGCCGCTATGTTGCGTGAACTGAATTCGCGCTGGGCCCTCTTCTCTGTTTTTTGGATGACCATGGTTGCCTATGGCACGGCTGTTATTTTTTATCAAACAGCGACTTCGGCCCTGCATCCTTTAGCGTCCTTGATTTGGGTGGTGAGTATTGCGGCTATTTTCGCGGGAATTATTGCAACTGTGCGGCTCTTGATAACGCGGGAGCGGCGTGAAGTGGTTTTGGTGTAGGCAAGGAGGAAGAGATGAGTTTATTGGAATTGAAAGCACATTTGATGCAGACGCGGGTGGCGACACTTGGGGGCTTGGCGCAGCATTTTTGCTGTGATCCGGAAGTTTTGCGGTGTATGTTGGGGCATTGGGTGAGGAAGGGGTGTTTGAAACAGTTTACGAAGATGCCGGGCTGTGGGAAGAAGTGTGTGGCGTGTAAGGTGATTGATTATGAAATTTATGAATGGAAGGAAAAGGAATAATTTCCCCCACTCCCACCAAAAACCCATTATAATTAACAAAGGACCACGGAGCCGGAGCACAACCCAAACATGCCAGCCTTTACCCTTATCAAAGCCATCCCGGACCAAGTCATTAACGAAGGCGCGAGCTACAAACCCTTTGATTTAAAAGCCTTTGTCCTCATCGAATCTCCGAAAGCCCAACCCCGTTTCGAAGCCAGCCTAGACAATGGCCAGCCTCTCCCCCAAGGCTTAATTTGCACAGGAGATGGCGTTTTATCTGGAATCCCCGCGAGAGGTACCGAAGGCAGTTATATCGTCCAAATCAAAATAAAAAACATTGAAGGGGACGAGTTCACAACTCAATTTAACCTCCTCATCCGCCCTGTAAACCTTGCCCAACAAGGCGACCTGCTGAAAGACTTAAAAAGCCAAGTCTGGGAAGCCGTTGGAAAAGGCCAGCCTGTGCCAAGCATGCCGGACCTAGGCGGTATTTTTAATTGGCCAATTTCAGCCTATGACATTTATTATCTTCTCGAGCGTTTTGCTTATTTAACAATTTGGGACGCTTACAACCTAGATCCCCCCGGCAAAGCTAAGCCCTTAACTTTAAAAGGTGCAAGCGAACATTACAAAATTCTAGACCGCGGCAGTTGCCTAGTCGCTTCCCCCAAAGATTTATTCAGTTACGCCCGCACCATGAAAGACGCCCTCATCACCGCCCGCAGCTTAGCGGATGAAGTCTACAACCGCGGCTGGACCATCGAATTCAGCGGCTTCGATAAAATGGTCCGCGCCGCCTGGGTGCGATTGCAGGTTTTGGGCAAGCAAAAAGGTAAATATATCGAGATCTTACATTATAGCCCGCCGCCTGGGGACATGATGATCTATACTAAGGAAATGGGGGCGTTAATAAAGCAGAAGCCGACGCCTTAAAAACGGTCATGCCAGTGTTTTCGGCTATCATTGAAAGTTAAACGCGAAAAAAACGATAAAGAGGGGTGGATATGGCAAACGCAAGAACAAAACCGACGCTAGACCAGGCAACGGATAAATTACAAAAGCAAGTTGCTGCGCTACGACGTCTCGGGGTGACTGCTAAAGATTCAGAGATGCCGTCTACAATTACTTTTAAGGGTTGTCCCTTTGCGCAAAAATTGCAAGAATTTAAAACCTCTTTAGAACAGCAAGACCCCCCACTCGATGAAACTCTCAAGAAGGTGGCCCTAGAGTTTTGCGACCAACAATTAACCGAACTTTATAAAGAAATGCATGAGAAAGCTTTACACGGGGAGCCATTTGATCCGAGTCTAGAACAATGGTACGACGAAAAAGTCACGGTCATTGAAAGCGAACTCGAAGGGCGGATTCAAGAGAAGTTTACGGGAGTGGTTGGTGGGCCTCTGAATAACTTGGCCAAATCTCAGGAGAGCTTGTATAAGCTTTTAGCCAAGACTGAACCACTTTTAGCTGAGAATGGATTAGAGGAAAAACTCGATTCCCCTGATTTAGCTGAGACTGAACTAGAGGAAAAACTCGGCCCCTCTGACAACCTTGAAGAAATTAGAAGGGACTTGGAGCGTTTAAGCCTAGCTAATCTTGACACACAAGAAACTTATAAAGATGCCCAGCGAATGCGCGAAGAACGTCCGACTGAAAAAAAGAACTTACAGGACGCTTTGAAAGTAATGAAAGAATCGGCGGAGCAGGAAAGAATGGAGCGAAAAACGCCGGTTGACCCTGATTATCCTTCTGAATTTCAACGTCAAAAGAAACTAGAAGCTACTCAAGCGGAACAAGAAAAGCTGCAAAAATTAATTCCTAACGGCCATGAACTCCAGCCAGCTTATAATGTTGTACAAGAAGTGGGAAAAGTCCTTGCGGCTGTGCATGCTGCTTCCGAAGAAAAAGATCCGGACCAGGCTTTAATTACGGCCAGGGTAGATTTTGTGAAAGTTAGCGCGAAAATTTTTCAGCAAGAATTTAAGCAGTTTCCCGGGCTCGAGAAATTAGACGTTAATGCTTCCTTACAGGACCAGATAGATCAAGCGAAAACAGCGCTGCTTAATGAATTGAATTCACATCTAAATGATAAGGTTGATGTTGAGGGGATTAAAAATGATCCCGAGGCTTTTAAAGCGCTGATGCAAAGTCCTGAGGTAGGGGAAATAATGGAAGCAAAGCCTGAACTTAAACTGCAGCGCCTGAGGGGTAACATTGAGAGCGCCGATGAGTATCGTGAAGCAAGCGCGAAAGGGGAGGCGCCCCAGTTGATCGAAATGTTAGATCGGTTGCAAGATCATTCTCTAGAACAATTTGAAAAACAAAGCAGAGGGTATCTTAAAAATACAGATAAGGAAGCTGATCAGGCCTTTGGCAAAGTAAAGATGGAGCAAGATAAGCAAGTTGAAGGGCAAACTGAGGTGCAAGCTAAGCTTAAATTGCAAGCGGATGAAAGGATTCAAAAGCTTGGGACAATTGTGGATGGACTTGAGAAAAATGCATCGAGAGGGACTGAAGATGATAAGCTGCTTGAGGAATGCAAGAAAAATATTGAAGAAATTCGAAGGAGCCTCGATAAAACGGAAGAGGCTAAGAAAACGCTATCTGAAGCAGATGGGGCCGGTAAGAAGGTCCTAGATGAAGTGCATAAAAAAACCGACGTCATGCTTAAAGAGACAGCAGCGGAACATTTTGACGCCATGTCAAACCATTTAAAAAAACAAGAGCCGCATCTTAAGAGTTACCGAAGGGCGCAGGCTTGGTCTTGGCAAACAAAAGGGGAGGATTATGTGGCGAATGATGTTTTTGATAACACCCGTGAAGAGGATAGAAAAAAACGCTTAGGCTCGGGTGTTTCAGAGGTTGACTTACTGGGGGTTACCAGCGAAGAAAGGAAAAAAGGCCATCAATATGAAGCAGGTTTGATCTACACCCGCAGGGGCAGTAAACTCCAAATTGCTTATACCTATGACGAGGGCCAAAAAAAATATTATGCGCAAGTGCTTCCGCCCGACTCTTTTGAATTTAAGCGTCCTTTTAAGGACCTCTACAAGGAGAAATGCCGTGCAGAGGTGGATTTCCTAGCGCGTTCACATGCTATAGTTGATGTCGCGCTGCCTAGAGATGCCATGAAAAAATTTGGCTATGATAATAGCTCAAAGGAGCGGCTTTACGGCCATTTAAAAACAAGACTGAATGTTATAGCGGAAAAACAGGTTAATGTTTTTAGAATTTCTAAGAAAGGCATGCCGTCGGATAAAGAGCTGCAGCAATTTAAAAATAGCTTCGTTATCGTCGAAGAAGTCGTGCCGGGTATTTTAAAGAAAAACAAACTTCACGCGTTTTATGTGGATGAGGATGGAAAGAAGCACCAGGTTGATGATGCAGCTTTTCAGGCACATAAGAGTAAGCTTCAGTCTTTCGGTAAAGCTTCAAAAATGAAAGACCACCCTATTGAAGGTGCTAAAGTTAAAAGAGTGCGGGTCACGAAGACCGAGGAGCTGGAAATGCTGAGAACGCTGACGGTCCAGGGAAAAGATGTGGCTGCTACAATGATGGCGAATACAGGGGTTGGCATTGATGTGGCGGCGGAACGTAGGGAAATTACCTGGGCAGTTCAAAATGGGTGCATATCAAAGAAGCATGCTAAAAGATTAAATGAAAGACTGAATGCCTTTGATGGTGTCGACTATGACCCGAATAAAAAACTAGAAGCTGGGGAGACCCAAGATCCGAGAAAGGCGGAGGCTGGGCAAGCCAGCTTGATGTCTCCCGTGGAGAGGCAAGAGAACGAACTGGAAGATGATAATGATAACCAGCCAAAGATAGCGGGCGGACCTATGATTGAGGAAGGAAAAGATGAAGTCGCATCAGAGATAGCGGGCGGACCTATGATTGAGGAAGGAGAAGATGAAGTCGCAGGGCAGCTAATATCAAGAAAATCTCTCAAAAAAAGCTGAAAATGGCCCCCATCATCATTTTTTCTGCTTAGAAAGCCTTCCCCTGCTGGGAAGGCTTTCTAAGCAGATGAGCATAAACGTCAACAGAATGGATTGAGTGAGCAGGTTTAGGGACAGGTCCTAGCTTGCCGTGCTGAGTTTGCAATGAAGATAACCCAAGCTTGCCGTGCTGAGTTTGCAATGAAGATAACCCAAGCTTGCCGTGCTGAGTTT
>CAYVBZ010000068.1:7147-10624 GCA_964449835.1 uncultured Coxiellaceae bacterium
GCAATGAAGAT
The DNA here is from genome assembly GCA_964449835.1 of uncultured Coxiellaceae bacterium. GTDB lineage: Bacteria > Pseudomonadota > Gammaproteobacteria > DSM-16500 > DSM-16500 > JABDGC01. The sequence goes on from CAYVBZ010000068.1 coordinate 7,159, forward strand.
AACCCAAGCTTGCCACCCTTCCCCCCCATCCGCTACAATCCGCGTACTATAATGACCCAACCAAACAAGGACCACCTATGCGCAAGCCAATGGTTGCAGGAAACTGGAAAATGCACGGCCTCACTGCAAGCGTCCGTACGCTGCTAGAAGGAATTAAACAGGAACAACAAAACTACTCCGCGCTGGATATTGTGGTCTTCCCCGCCGCAGTCCATCTCAGCTTAGTGCGCGACTTACTGAACGGCAGCTCCCTCGCCTTCGGTGCGCAAAATCTTTATTTAGGCGAAAGCGGCGCCTTCACCGGCGAAATCGCAGGCCCCATGCTGACCGACTTGGGTTGCCGCTATGTTTTGGTCGGCCACTCTGAACGCCGCGCCCTTTTCGGTGAAGACTCCAACCTGGTCGCCGCAAAATTCCAAGCTGCTTTACAAGCCCGCCTCCAACCCATCCTCTGTCTCGGTGAAACCCTCAAACAACGCGAACGCGGTGAAACCGAAAAAGTCCTTCAAGAGCAATTGGAAGCCGTCATCAAAAAGGCCGGCATTTCCGCTTTCCGGCAAGCCATTATTGCTTATGAACCTGTCTGGGCCATTGGCACCGGTTTAACCGCAACCCCAGACCAGGCACAGGCAGCCCACCTTTATATCCGCCATCTTTTAGCGGAACAGGAGGTTGATATTGCGCAAACAATCCGTATACTTTACGGCGGCAGCTTAAAAGCGGATAATGTCCCCGAACTTTTTGACATGCCAGACATTGATGGCGGCTTAGTGGGCGGGGCCTCTTTGGAAGCAAAAAGCTTTTTAGCAATTTGCCGCGAAGCCTTAACTGTTAAGCTTGGGCAAAGCGCCGCCTGAGATAAGAGGGTTTAAAAATGTACCAATTAATACTTCTTGTTCATATTATGACAGCTGTCTGCTTGATTGTGCTGGTCATTGTGCAACAAGGCAAGGGTGCGACCATGGGGGCCACTTTTGGTGCCGGTGCTTCGCAAACGGTCTTTGGTAGCCGGGGTTCGGGCTCTTTCTTGCTCAAGCTCACCATTGGCTTTGTCTTCATTTTTTTTACGACCAGTATTGTCTTGAACTATATCTCGACACAAGAGTATAAGCAGACCAAGCAACTGCCCGCAAAGGACCTGCGTTTGCCGAATATTCCAACGAATATTCCAAATAGTTAAACTCGTAGGCCGATATGGTGGAATTGGTAGACACGCTATCTTGAGGTGGTAGTGGGGAAACCCGTGACGGTTCGAGTCCGTCTATCGGCACCAAAATGAAAAGTATATAATACTTAAGAATTTTCTTCACAAAATAGGATGCCGTGCGTGCTGCAAAACTATTTGCCAGTGGTCATCTTCATGCTGATTGGCGTGGTTGGCGGTTTAATTGCGCCGCTGCTGGGTTATATCTTAGGGCCAAGACGGCCCAACCCAGAAAAGCTCTCTCCTTACGAATGTGGTTTTCCTCCCTTCGATGACGCGCGCCTTCCTTTCGATGTGCGTTTTTATCTGGTCGCAATTCTCTTCATCATTTTCGATTTAGAAACCGCCTTTTTAGTGCCCTGGGCCGTGGTTTTTCGCAAGATCAGTTGGTACGGCTTGGGCGTAATGGGTATTTTCTTAGGCATTTTAACCGTCGGCTTTATTTACGAGTGGAAAAAGGGAGGGTTGGAATGGGAGTAAGCGATTTAATCAAACCCGGGTTTTATGTCGATTCACTCGAAAATTTAATCAATTGGGCCCGCTCCGGCTCACTCTGGCCTATGACCTTTGGCTTGGCCTGCTGCGCCGTCGAAATGATGCACGCCGCAGCCAGCCGCTACGACCTGGACCGCTTTGGCATGATTTTCCGCCCCAGCCCCCGGCAGTCTGATGTCATGATTGTCGCCGGCACCCTCTGCAATAAAATGGCGCCAGCCTTACGCAAGGTCTACGATCAAATGGCCGACCCCAAATGGGTAATTTCCATGGGTTCCTGCGCAAACGGCGGGGGCTACTATAGTTATTCTTATTCTGTCGTGCGCGGCTGTGACCGCATTGTGCCCGTCGATATTTATGTGCCAGGCTGTCCACCGACTGCGGAAGCCTTGGTTTATGGTGTTATTCAACTGCAGAACAAAATCCGCCGCGGAGAAGCGCCGCGGTCCAAAATCATAGAACGCTGAGGCGGGTATGGCGGAGCTCCTTTACTTACAAGAACAAACCACCAAGAACTTTGCTTCCTGGATTCAAAGTTCAACCATTGCGAACGGCGAGCTGACGCTAGAAGTGGGCCGTCATTATCTTCGCGATATTTGCTTCATGCTGCGCGACAAACCCAAATATGCTTTTCAAACGCTGGTTGATGTTTGTGGCGTGGATTATCTTCAGTATGGCCGCTCAGAATGGCAGACCGAATCAACCACTGGAACGGGTTTTGGACGCGGCGTCAAAGACAATTTTAGTGAAGTAGAAGAAAAATGGCAGAAACCGCGCTTTGCGGCCGTCTATCATCTGCTTTCTTTGGAAAACAATCATCGTATTCGCTTGCGCGCTTTTCTGGACGAAGAGCAACCCGCCATTGAATCGGTCGTGGATATTTGGCCCTCAGCCAATTGGTTTGAGCGGGAAGCCTTCGATCTCTACGGCATTATTTTTAGAGGCCATCCCGATTTACGCCGCATTTTGACGGACTACGGTTTCATTGGTCATCCTTTCCGTAAAGATTTTCCTTTGTCTGGCAATATCGAAGTGCGCTACGACGCGAATTTGAAACGCGTGGTCTATGAGCCAGTTACCAGCATCGAGCCGCGTGTTCTCGAACCCAAAGTAATTCGTGATGACAACCGTTATAGGGGAGAAAAAAGCGGTGACTGACAAACTCCCTGAAATTCGTAATTATGTATTTAATTTCGGCCCGCAGCACCCAGCCGCGCATGGCGTTTTACGGCTCATCTTGGAAGTCGACGGAGAAACCGTGGTGCGTGCTGATCCGCATATTGGTTTATTGCACCGCGCCACTGAAAAGTTAGCGGAAACCAAACCCTATAATCATACCATCGGCTACATGGACCGCTTGGATTATGTTTCCATGATGTGCAACGAGCATGGCTATGTGCTGGCCATGGAAAAATTGCTGGGGCTGACAGTGCCCACTCGCGCTCAGTATATCCGCGTCATGTTCGATGAAATCACCCGTCTTTTAAATCATTTGCTTTGGCTCGCTGGACACGCTCTCGACATCGGCGCCATGACTATTCTTTTGTACACCTTCCGCGAACGGGAAGATCTGCTGGATTGCTATGAGGCGGTTTCCGGTTCCCGTATGCATGCAACTTATTATCGTCCAGGCGGTGTCTATCGCGATTTGCCGGAGAAAATGCCGCAATACAAACCCTCTCCTTGGCACAATAAAAAAGACGTGGACCGCTTAAACACCAACCGGGAAGGTTCCTTGCTGGATTTTATTTGGGATTTCACCGAACG
>CAYVBZ010000069.1:0-10577 GCA_964449835.1 uncultured Coxiellaceae bacterium
CAAAGACACCGATTTTATCTATCCATTCTAAGGGAAATGACTCATATACTAAAAACTCTGCTTGTTTCCTGCGTATTCGGTCATTATCAGCAGGGGTATTGTTCCAGTGCCAGTCTTCAATAATATTCCAGTCTATGTTGTTTAATTGCGCCTGGTTATTATAAAACTGTGTTAGCTTTTCAATGGCATGACCATCAGTAAAGCACCAGGGTTGCTGATCTGTAGCAACGACTTTTTCGACGGTTGAAACAAGATAAATTATATTTTGTTGAGTTTCCGTTGTTCCAGTAACGCCGCCTTTGTAGATTGCACAGAGCATTGGAGATCTTTTACAAAAATAGAAAGGAACATAGTTTGCTAATGTTCCGCCAACTCCAACTGGGACTGGCGTTATAAATCGGCGCTGCTTTATATGTTCATAAGCTATATTGGCAGGAGTGTATCTGCGATTCAGACGCTCTGCATCGCTCCACAAAAACTTATCTCGTAAAATAGAGGGAAGATTGTTGATGTGGGTGATATGGTAAATAAAGGTACACTTTGCCATTATTTTGTATTGCTCGTGGTCGGTTCATCTTTGAGTAGCCATTCTATAGCAGCTAGCATTTGCAATAAAGTGGTTCTGTGCATTTTCAATTTAAGGGGGCTTTCTTGCAGTACTCACCCTTTCTAAACGCCCTATTATCCATCTAAATCTTAGATAAAGTGATGTGACGCTAAAACAAGCACCCATCACCATCGCCCACCATAATCCCGCTCCACCCAGGCCAAAAGAAAAGCCTAGCCAATATCCAAATGGAAGTGGGATCAGCCAAAAGCCAATTATCGACGTTAAGAGAGTGAAACGAGTATCTTTTAAGGCGCGTAATGCGCCAAATAGAGAGATTCTGGCTGACTCCAAAATTTGAAAAAAAGCAGCAATGAATAAGAAGGTGCTTGTCGTATGGATGATTTGATTATTAGCTGGATTATGCATGTCCAGATCAACTGAGATGAGCCACTCTGGGAGAGCCCAATAGTTCAATGCCACGAGAAGCATGTAGGCCACGGAGAGGAAGACCCCAGTATATGCTGTTCGTTTTGCGTAATTAATTTTACCAGCTCCTAATTGATGGCCCATTCGTACAGTGATTGCTTGAGTGATGCTGAATATGACCCCTACAAAGACACCTAAATACTGCATTGTGATTTGATTGGCAGCCAAGATTTGCACGCCCAAGGTACCCATCATCAAACTGATGGCAAAGAGAAAGCCAACCTCTAGGCAATACATGAGGCCCATGGGCAGCCCAAGATGCATAAGCTCCCACAAATAGAATGGCTTACTTTTAGTAAAAATAGAGCGGATATAAAATCCGTAATGCTTACTGTGATAGAGCAAAAAAAGCAGGGCACTGGCGATAATCCAATCTGCGGCGGTGTTTCCCCATCCCGCACCTGCGACACCCAAGGCAGGTAAACCCCATTTTCCAAAAATGAGAATAAAGCAAAACAAAATATAGATTGGCATGGTGACAATGGTGAAGATCATCAGTGTTCGTGAATGCCCCAAGCCTAAAACTAATTCAAATAAAATAATGATAATAAACTTAGGAAAGAGTCCCCAGGCTAAGGCGTGTAAATAAGCTCTGGCTAGTGTCGCCACCTGTGTGCTTTGTCCAAGGTAAGTCAGGATGGGGGAGATTTTCCAAAAAAGGAGAAAAGTGGGGATAGCCAGCAAAGCGGCAAGAATTAAACCATCCCGTAGCACTAGCACGATACCTGTCTGGTCTTTTGATCCATGTTTATGAGCAATCAAAATATTGACTGAGCCAAAAGTGCCAAACAAAATGACAATCAGCGTAACAAACATCCAAGTGACTAATCCACCTGCTGCGAGTGCCTCTTCTCCTAAGTGAGCGAGAAAAATAGTATTAAAAAATCCCAAAGAAGCCTGCACCAAGCCGGTTAAAACCAAGGGCAGTGCTAAATTAAACAAAGGGGATAGATCATTTTTAATAAATTGACGTAACATTTTGATGCTGTCTCTTTATTGCTCACAATTGTCTTTTTATTATGGTACGATATTAACAAATAATTCAATCAAAGCTCGTATCTGAAGGAGAAATGTATGAGGGGCAAGGGACTCTCCGTTTTTTTAGACACAGAAGTTGTTGATCGTTTAAAAATCAACCCACAAAATCACTTTTTAAAAAAGATTATTAATTTTAAAAATAAGGGAAAATTGTCTTTAATTACGATGAATATAAATTGCAGCGAAATTTTTCAGCACATTGAAAATGAAATTGAATCTTTTACAGAAAAAATAAATAAAATAATAAACGATACCCCGAATTTTTTATACAAGACAGTAACAAAGCATGACATTTGTCTGGAGATAAATGCAAAAAGAGAAATCATAGCTGACGATCTTAAGCTGCAATTTGAAAAATTTATAAAAGATAACTTTGAAATATTAGATTGTGTAGTGCTTCAAACTTAATGTGACAATTACCCGTTTTTCGTCGCTCCTATTGTCAGTTCAAGTTGAGAGTGTCAACATTAAATACCCCTCAATCCTGGTTAGATCTGGCTTCAATGCGGCTAACTAACTTTCCATTATGGAAATATTCTTATAATACTGCCTATCAAGAATATGCATTGAAATATAAAAATTTTACGATTAATGAGGTAATAAAAAAATATTTCGAATTGTATGATGAAAAATAAATTCTCTGTTTAATAATTTTATGCTTTAAGTGCAGTTTAATCGTCATCTGTCGAGTCGGTGACTATCTTTGCTCTTTGTTCATCTATGGCCTTAAAGAAAATATGAACTCTATCAGTTGTCCATGTAGGCAGCCCAACGCCAAAGAAGTCTTTATCCTGAGTCCAAATAGAGCAGTTAAGTAACAATGCAATCGCAACGACAGGCCAATCATCTAGATCCTTATTATCCATCCTTTCATGCGCTTCGAACGCCCTTTCTTGGTAAATGCTCGGATCTAATATTTGTAATAAAGGCTTAATTTTAGAGAAAACACCTAAAGCCTCGCTCACTGGTAGTTTTTTACTCTCGAAAATTTTTGGTAAATATTCTTCTGCTTCCGCTATGCATGTATCTGGCGTAAAGAACTCTACTTTTCCACTATATTGTATTAGAAAATCCCTCACCCTCTTTCCCAGCACGGCACTAATAATAATATTGGCATCTAATACTAAAATAGGTAATAACATTAACGACCCCTTCTTCCTTTCGAAGGGCGCATTAGCCTAGCTTCCCGTTTCTCTCTTTCCTTTCGTTCCTTTTGTGCTTTAGCATTTTTTCTTAATGTTCTGTATTCTGCAAATAATTCGTCTTCAGTAACCCCACTTACTGAAAGCAATTGCTCAAGTTTTTCTGCAGCCTGCTTTAAGGCATCTAATTGTGCCTCATCGGGACGTTGATGCCGTGCTGGAATATAAAACCCTATTGTTTCACCGTGCCTTGTGACGGCAACTGGAGAAGTTGTCGTTAAATATTCCTGAAGATGTTCTCGGAATTCGCGAATACCGACTTTTACGATAGTAGTATCCATAAATGTTACCCTCTAAAATTGTGTACTCATATGTACACAATAGCATAGGAATCCATTTTTGTCAAAATATGATCATTATGCGGCAACTGAGGTGCTTGATTAGCCCTTGTTTAATAAGGGATAGTTATTTATTTAGGTGTATCTATTTTTAATAGCCAAATCCAGGTGGCAGTTTGTTGACTGTATTTGCTAGAGTCTTATCGCACAAGTGCGCATAATGCCGTGACGTAATACGAGTATCAGCATGTCCAAGTAATTTTGAAATAATGAGTAAATCCGCACCTGCTTGGGCAAGTAATGAGGCGTAGGTATGTCTTAAGGAATGAAAGCTAATCACAGGCGTGATTTTGGCTTTAAGGCAAGCTTCTTTGAGTAGCCGTACTTGATGGCATTTACCCCAAGGAGAATTATTGTTTTTGGTGAGTATAAAATCCGTGCTTGGCTTTCCAGAAATTATTGCGGCAAAAAATCTGTTTCCTTCATGGGATAAAGGAATATGCCTACCTTTATTACTTTTAGATGGCCGAATGAAGATGGTTGAGTTGTCAATATTTACATCTTCTAAGCAAATTTAGGTTGTCTCTCAATATCACCAGATAGGTTTAGCCTATTTTCGTCGTTACCCCTGAAATTCAGTTAAAAAGAATTCTGGTGTAATAATAGTGCCTTTAATTTTCAGTTCTCTCTCCGCAGCTTCCAAGGCCCTTTTTTCTCGAGCTAAAGTTTCAGGATTACTGGTATCCCATACGATTTGATATAAATGAAATTGGTTGTGTGCGTCTTTTGCTAGAAAATCAACTTCGTAACGCTCATTAGTAAGATAATAAAACACTTCAAACCCTTGCCTTCTTAGTTCAATATAAACGATATTCTCAAATAAATGGCTTGTGTTTTTCGCTGTGCTACTGGTATAGGCATGAATAAGGCCGGTATCAATGCTATAAATTTTTCGAGGGTTGGATTGTGTTTTTCGTAGGGATTCGGAGTATAGTGGAACGGCAAATAGAAGGTAGGCATCTTCAATATAGCTTAAATAATCATGGATGGTCATTTTACTGACACTCATCCCTTGGCTTTTTAAATCGTTGTAAAACTTATTGACTGAAAAAGCGGAGCCGGATTGTTTTATGAGGCTTTTTATAAGATATTTAATTAGTTCGATGTTTGTTATTTTATAGCGTTCGATAATATCTCTGAAGATGACGACATCCACATAGTCTTGCAAGATACGATTACGGTCCAAGGTATCGAGATGGACTGTTTCAGGAAAGCCACCTTGGGTGAGATAATTTTTCAATGCTTGCAAAAGGCGGTCTCGCGATATTTTTCCAAAGGGTTTTTGAGGCCGCGGTATTTTTTTAGCAACTAAATATTCATTAAAACTTAAAGGCCAAACTTCAGTGGCTATCGAGCGGCCTCGTAGAGAAGTGGCAATTTCTTTGCTAAGTAGTTTTGCGGAAGAGCCAGTTAATTTAATGTTTACTTTTTTAGTATCAAAAAAACGCCTAATCGTGATTTCCCATTGAGGAACATTTTGTATTTCATCAAGGAAAAAATAACAGGTCTCATGGTGATTTTCCGGGTAAAGCGTGTAAAATGCATCCAACAATTCTCCTAATTTTGCTGCTGTTAACGGCAATAATCGGTCGTCTTCAAAATTAAGATAGAGAAGCTGGGACAAGGCTGGCCGCTCTTTTTTTAAAAGCCGGTTGACTTCTTGCAATAAGAAATAGGTTTTACCGGTTCGGCGCATTCCAATGAGGACGTTTATTTTATTGGGGATGTTGGGTAGGGTTATTGCTCGTGGTATGCTGCTTTCAAGATGAGCTATCTTGGCCTTAAACTCTTCTAACAGTTCTTGGAGTAGTGTGATCATTATTCTATCCTTTCTAATAAGGATAGAATATCATTAATCTGTCCTTTTGTAAAGGTATAGAAGACGAACGGTTTTATTTTTGCAACCGTACATGATTTTGAAATACTTTGGGGCCCGTTTTTTCCAATAACCGGTGCAAGTGATATGCCTGATTCATCCTCAAAATATAAAATGAATGGCCCTATTTTTCTTTGTCCATCGCTGTATTTTTGGCCATTCCTTTTCAATCCATTCTTGAATAAGTTTTTTATCTTGCTGTTTATATTTTCTTTCGGGTTGTTGAAAGCTCAGGCCCATTCGACATAAGTATTAGAATCTCAGCCGCGACAGCGACGGCCTGTCTTTAGACTCGTTTTGCTCCGCCATTTTGTCGGCCATGCCCACAAAACATCCGAGATTATCCAACAGATAATGCAAATGTGTCGGCACATTTTTGCGTTCGACTTCAGCGAGCACGAGGCTTAAGCCATGAAGCTCCGTTGAGCCGCTCTCCCAAGGATTGTCTTTGTCCGCGTTCTTCCGCAGCTCTTCCAGAAGGACAGCCAAGTCACTTTCTTTGTCCAACTGAGAATGCAAAGCTTCAATATTTTGCCGCAATTGTTCCTGAAGCAGTTCTTGAAGCCGCAGTTTTTCCGGCAAACTGATTTTCTCGTCCGCTAGAAAATCAGCGGCCACTTTTGCAAACATTTGCACGGTGATATCAAATAAACGGCTATGCCCTTTGCCGTTGCGTCGGGTGCCGTGGTCAGTGTCCATAATTGCTTGTTGCGCATTCTTAATGGCCTTTAGGTTTTCGATATAAAAGTCGGGAAGGGCCAGCTTTTCATTGCGAATATTGTAATGCAAGTCATCAAACAAACGCTTAGCCTGCAGCTTGCGGTCTGTATTCGTGGTTAATCGCATCCAAAAGCTGCCGTAGCGATTTTCTTGTGCGATGAAGTATTCCTTATAATTATCTGAAAGAGCTTGACCGAAAGCCCTCTCATCTCGTTTCTCTTCGTCATTATTTTGAACATAAGGATGGCGTGCTATCTTTACCAATTCTTGAGTAAAGCAAGTCACCTCATAATAACAAGAACGCCAGATTGAGGCGCATTCGCCGCGTTTTTTTAGGTCCGTTCCTGGGGGCGGCGTAGTCAGTTTCAAGCCGAGTTTGCGATACTCATTGAAGCAATGTTCATTAAACTCAGGGCCTAAGTCTAGTAAGTTATGCTGCAAATGTTGCATCAGTTTTTGCCGGCTTTCGGGTTTTGACTTATAAACGCCAAAATAGTCATCGTAATTTTTATTTTTCTGCAAAGATCGCGCTTCTTGGACGATGGCGCAAGCTTCCTTTAGTTGACTGCGATTTTTAATGGTTTTTTCCACAAAATAGGCTGTGTAAAGTCGTTCAAGGGTATTTTTTTCCAGGTCGGATTGATTCAACTCTTCGACAAAGTCGGAATAACGCTGATTATCGCTTTTATCACGGACCTGCGATAGATATGCTTTCAAAATATTCAAGTGAGGATAATCCTCATCAAACGTCCGCAGATCCTTGAGCAAGTCCATGCAGTGTTGAATAAAATCGAGGTCGAGCGAAGAACCTTCCAAGAGTTCAAATAAGACCTGCAATTCCTCCTTCGTACAATGATCTTTATTGTCTTGTAATTGACAGCTGAAACTTTCCAAATGATCGAGTTCTTTTTCTAAATCATCCTGATCAAGATTAGAATTCAAAAAGTCCGTCAATTTATCATTGATGAATTCGCGTTCTCGTTCTGGCAGCTTTTTTACGTCTTGCGCAAATTGCAGGGTCTTTTCTAAATTTTGTTCCTGCAACCGATTCATTTTCACGGCCTTCGCTAAATTGCGGAGGTGCGGCTGATTGGCGTAGCATTTCGCTAATGTGAAAAATTGTTCGTTTTGTTCAAGCGATTGATTATGGAAATGATCCTGCCAAAATTTCAGCTGTTCCGCAGCCTTTGGAGACACGGGGTGGTGAAGGCCCACAATGCCCGCCTTCCGTAAAAAGGCATTGAACGCATCACCAGCAAGCTTCATAGCTTCCATTTTTTCCCGAGCGCCATTCGAATAGTAACGACCGGGATCGCATTGAAATTGACGGTTAATATAATCCAGACTGATAAAAGACGGCAAATTAAAAATCGATTTTAAGAAGTCTTTCCTATTTTTCAAGTCTTTCGTATTTTTCAACATTAAAAGTTTACTGAATTCCTGATAATCGCTTTTTTCAATTGGCATTCTTCGCGTAAGGAAGTAGCACAAGTCACTCTCCAGGTCAGCCTCCCCAAGATTTAAATCCTGAGGAGATGGCAAATAAGAGCTAGGAAGTCCATAGGACGTGCCAGCAAGCGCCAATTCAAATAAGGGGCGAACCAGATGAGGTTTCTCCGCTAGACTCTCCGCATTGGTCTGGTCCTGCTCCTGCTCCTTTTCTTCTTCCTGGCATGAGCTCTTGAGATAAGCCAGGAGCTCGTCTCGCTTTTCGATGCCGTTCGCCGCGCAGTTATTTTGTAGAAGATCAATGAAATAATTCAAATCATTGCCATTCGTCTTCGTCATCAATAAGGTCGTAATCTCTTTATCCGAGGCAAAAACTAACTTGAGCTCCTCGGCCATATTGTCGTCAAATTTGGGCCAATAGTGGTCGTAAATAATCTGACAAAAGGCTTCGATAAATTCCGGCGTTTTTTCTTCGATATATGTCGTGGTGAAAATCTGAACGACCAGATCCATGAGACGGTCATTTTTTTGAATATCGCCGATTGTGTAATCTTTCAATGGCTGATCAAATAACGGGTGCTTAAAAAAGGTCTGCAAGCAGAGCAAATCCTGATTTTCATAATCATAGCGACTCGCATCGCTGACCTGCTGGACCACCTTCGCCAAACTTTTCGTTGTCACGGCATATATCCCGCTATGATTCGCTTCGGCAATTTCAGACAAGCGCTCAAATAAGCATGAGTGCTTTTGGAGGCTGGCCGCTTTAATTGCCATATATAAAGTTTGAATTCCGGTCATTTCTGGCCCATAAATTTCTTTTCTCAACTCCCTTGAGTCTTTGGGTTCTGGTACAAAGTAGGCCTCTTCGGTCCCCTCAACCCAGGTTTGATAGAACAGAATCGCAGAACCAAGGTCCGCACTTTCCTCAGCCTGGGCCTCTTTTTCTTCTAGAACAGAACCAGAAGCTTTCGAATTTTCTTTCCCTTTCGGAAGTGTCGACAATTGGCCAATGTCAAAATATAAGGATGGATGAAGTGATTTCAAATCCTCCCAAGCCTCGCAAGCCTTCTCGAAAAATTTTTCATAAACTTCTTCGCTGTCTTCTTTCTCATTCGCCAAACGCCTGTTCCACGCGGCATCGATTTCTTTCCGACATTTCTGCCAGGCCACTTGCAAGCCGCTATCTTGATCTGGAATTTGCTTTTGAAGGAGCAACATGACTTCGCCAGACAAAGAGCTGATCAAAAATTCTTTGCGCCGCGAAAATTTTTCTTGTTCTTGCTTGATTTCATACTGCAACCGGGTCACAACACGGGTCTTCAAATATTGTTCCAGTTCCGCTTCTTTCCAGTTTTCCCATTTTTTCTTTGTTTTTTTAAGCTTCTGGTCTAAATGCGCTTTTTCTTTCTCAAAAATAACTAGAAGGCGTTGGCTATATTTGCCACTCTTGCTAAAAGATTCATAGGCTTTTTTCACTGTGTCGTAATTATTGATCTCGATACAACGGCCGTCGTTGCCGTTTCGGCCTTGACGGCCATTTTCCTGCTTCACTTTACGCGGTCTGGCCGGATAGGTTCGCACGACCATCAGCTGAAACTTTGGCTTAATGTCTGTGCCACGTGCCATACGCGCGCTGAAAGTCACCGCGCCGTTTTCACTGGCTGGACGCAGCAACTCACTTTCTTTCTTTCCGCTTGCATTGGTGTCGATGTAAAATTTATCGAAATCAACCGCGCATTTTTCCTCTCCCTCGTCATCTTTCTGCAGTCGTTCCTGAACTTTCGTTGCAAGGTGTGTGACGGCGATATCGTTCTCGCAAAGTACTAGAATAGAACATTGACTGGAGTTTTCACGAATGAACTTTGCAATCTCCTTGATCTGTTCTTCCTCATCATCGGCATAAAACGTTTTCGAAAATTCCGTTTTGCTTTCTTTGTGCGTTGGCAGCTTGATGACCTGTTCAATTCCATACTCTTCTTGATAAACCGAGAGATCGTCGCTGTTCCCTGCCGTTCCGGAGCAGCCCTCTAGCTTTCCATAAAAATTCTTGAGCACATATTTTGCGTTCAGAGAGAGGACAATTTCGCTGACCGGTTCCACAAAAAAATTGGGTGTTTCACCCTGTTCGGCCGCCGCTCGATTGAGACGAACGTGCAACATTTGCTGCACTAGATCACTGTAGGTGGAACCATCGCGAATTTGATTGTCAATCATGACCTTGGCGAAACGCGTTGAGATCACCAAGCCATTATTGACAGTTTTCAAAACTGGCCGGACGGAAAAATTAACGTTTTCTTTTAACTGATGCGCCGCGTGCGCCGCTGTCAAAAGCTGCATCAACACTTTATCGCGATCTTCAATCGCCTCCGGCTTGCTTTCATCCAAGGCTGGAATAATATGTTTCTCAAAAAAACGGGACTGTTTAGGGGACAAGGAAACTTTTTTTTGTAAGCGTTCGCACAGCGCCTTTAAATCCGTGTTGCGGCTAATCTGCATCGATTCTTGTTCATCTTTACCTTTGATAAACTCAAGATAAAATTCATAGGCCTCGCGATAAACCCATTCGTCTAAATTGTAAATGGAATTATCCCCATCGGGATTATCCGAATAATTAAACTGTGTTTGCTCATCCAGCAACAGGTGATCGCATTCATCTAAGAAGGCGACGCGCTTTGCGTGAGAAAGATCGACCACGCTTAAATCTTTCTGCCAAATATGTCCCGATTGGAACAGACTCCAATCGCCGATGGTGCAAAAGTTGATCGCGCCAATCCCGTCTGCCACTTGATCATGGTATTCCTCCACTTTCGAGTCAGCCGTGATATAATAATTACGAAAACCCAAGGCATAAAGAACAACAATAAACTCATCATGGTCCCGATTAGACAAGGCATTTTTGGAGCTATATATATCAACGA
>CAYVBZ010000070.1:0-10547 GCA_964449835.1 uncultured Coxiellaceae bacterium
AATCCTACATGATGCTCAAAGATGCGCTGGCTAAACGTGCACAGGGCTTGGACGTGATCGTAGGCGTCGTTGAATCTCACGGACGCGAAGATATCGTCACCATGCTCAAAACTTTTGAAATTCTGCCCCCGCAAGAAATCGAGTATCGAGACAAAAAGTTATTAGACTTTAATTTAGACGCGGCCCTAAAACGTAACCCCGGCCTGATTTTAATGGATGAAATGGCCCATACAAACGCACCAGGACTCAGGCATAACAAACGCTGGCAAGATATCAAAGAACTTTTAGACCGCGGTATCGACGTCTATACCACGCTAAACGTGCAGCATATTGAAAGCTTGAACGATGTGGTCTCACAAATTATCCATACGCGCATTAAAGAAACGGTCCCCGATTCCATGTTGGAACTCGCTTCCACCATTGAGTTGGTGGACCTGCCCCCAGAAGACTTATTGAAACGCTTGCAAGAAGGAAAAGTTTATTTCCCCCAACAAGCGGGCCTCGCCGCAGAGCACTTTTTTCGCAAAGGAAATCTGACCGCACTGCGAGAACTGGCCTTACGCGTCACTGCCGAACGGGTGGGCGTCGAAGTGCTGCATTACCGGCAGGGCCAAGGCATTAAGCATGTTTGGCCCACACGGGAAAAAATCTTAGTTTGTGTCAGCGCGGGAACACAATCCACCAAACTGATTCGCGCCGCCCGCCGCATGTCCGCGAGTTTGCAAGCAGAATGGATTGCCGTGCATGTGGACGCGCCCCGTCTCAACCTCTCCGAACAAGAACGCAATAGCGCCATTAAAAATCTTCGTCTCGCGGAACAATTAGGCGCAGAGACGCGTATTCTCACCGGGTTTAATGTGATCACTGAAATCATGGATTTCGCCCGCCAACAAAATATCACCAAAATGATTGTCGGTAAAAATGTCCGTTCCCGTTGGAAAGACTTTCTTTTTGGAAGCCTGGCGGACGAGCTTGTGCGTGCAAGCGGCGAAATTGATGTTTACATCATCACCAGACAAGAACCATCCGCATCCCGAATTGATAAACCCTTTTCAACGCAGTCCAGCTTCTCTTGGAAACCTTATGTGCTTGCTTTTACGGCTGTGTTAGCTGCGACAGGCATTGATTTTCTCTTACACCCTTACTTTCATGAAAGCAACCTCATCATGGTCTATTTGCTTAGCGTGGTCGTGGTTTCCTTACTAGGAAAATTTGGCCCTTCCATTTTAGCCTCCTTTCTGAGTGTGTTCGCCTATGCTTTCTTATTTATGTCGCCCGCCTTTTCTCTTTCTAATATGCAGTATATTTTCACCTTGCTGGTGATGCTTTTGATCACACAAGTTATCAGTCATTTAACTATTTTGACCCGGCGTCAAGCCGAAGCCTCAAATGCCGCCGAACGCCGAATGGCCACGCTCCATTCTCTTAGTAGGCAGCTGGCCAGCACGCGCGGTGAAGATAAACTGCTCAATACCGCTGTCCGATATATTTCAGAAGTGTTCAACAGCGAAGTCCTCGCTCTGTTATCAACGGACGGGCGGCTGGATATTAAGGCCCGCTATAAAACCGAAGAAGTTCTGAACGCTAAAGAGCAAGGCGTGGCGCAATGGGTCTGTGACCTTGGACAAATTGCCGGCCTCGGAACGGATACCCTGCCTTTCTCCGATTCAATCTATCTTCCTTTAATCACTTCGCAAGGGACCATTGGCGTCTTGCGCGTTCGTCCTTTTCAAAAACAGCTGCTCTTCACACCGGAACAAATGCATCTTTTGGAAGCCTGCGCCAATCAAATTGCACTCGCGCTTGAAGTAGACCAACTTCAAGAAAAAACCAAAAAAAATGAATTTAAAATAGAGACAGACCGCATGCGTTCCTCTTTATTACAAACTGTGTCCCATGATATGCGTGCCCCGCTGATTTCAGTTCTCGGCGCTGCCAGCACTTTGATTGAAATGCACAAAGAACTTAAGCCCTCTATGATTCTGAAACTCGGCAATGCTATCTATTTTGAAACGGAACAAGTCAGCCGTTTGATTAATAATTTATTGCAAATCACTTATCTGGAATCCGAGAAAATTAAACTTAAAAAACAGCTTTGCTCGCTGTCTGATGAAATAAACCAACTGCTCAAAACACTGGGTAAACGCCTGGGAAAAAAACCGGTCAAATTGCATTTTCCTAGTCCTTTTCCCTTGGTCCCCTTCGACAGAGTATTAATTAACGAGGTGTTCATCAACTTAATCGACAATGCCATTAAATACACCCTGCCCACCTCGCCAATCGACATTTCCGCCGTAGTAGAAAAAAAGGAAATTCTCATCAGCATTGAAGACCGTGGCCCTGGAATTGTTCCCGATGAAGTCAATAAGTTATTTGAAAAATTTTATCGCGGCAGAATGCTTGCAACGGAGCGCGGTCTCGGACTTGGCCTTGCTATTTGTCAGCACATCGTAAAAGCCCATGGCGGAAGAATTTGGGCGGAGAACCGCAAGGACGGCGGCGCTTCGTTTCGTTTTACGCTTCCGCTGAAAGAACAAAAGCCGGCGTAGTCAGAATTAAGGGATTGCCTTGACGTTCCTGAAAAGTCATTTCCACAAAATGGGCCTTCCAGCCTTGAACAGGCGCCTTGACTTGGACCGAATATTGATAAAAGCCCTCACAATAGCCGCCGGGAAGATTTTGGTCCCGATAACGAACGTCCGCAGCCAAACGAAAATCCCGTTTTTCCTGATTTTCGGCCTCCCAGAGTTTGACGCTTAGCGGTTGTTTATCCGTTCGCACATGGGAAATTGCTTTCCCTTCGCTCAGGTCCCATTTAAGCTGAGGCATAGACGCACGTTTAACGAAACTGTGATAAAAGGCAAGTAAAGCCTCCTCGACAATTTTCAGGTCAATGCAATGGCCTTGATTGGGCACTAAACGGACCTGTGTTTCGCCCGGCAATAGGTCCAAGTACAAACTGAGACAGTCCGGCGTGAAAAAATCATCGCCGCTCGCACTGATAATATATTTCGGGATACTCAGTCTTTTTTTATAAAAACCCAGGTCTTGACGAAGATAAGCAAGAGGGTCCTCAATTTCCAGGAGCTTTTTAAAACCCTCCGACTGCATGCTTTCCGGTATTTTTTCACTGATGTAATCCTGAAAGGCCGGCGGCCACTGATTGTTATAACTTTGAAAGATATGTTTTAATGTTTTTGGCGTATTAAGCATATCAATCACAACCGGAACAATGGCAGCGATGCGTTCATCATGCAAAGCGGCAAGCCAGGTTGCCAATCCCCTTTTGGACAGTCCAGCCACGACAAAATGCTCCACTTGGATGAAATACTCTCGTCTCATAATTTGCTGGGCCCCATCCATGGCCTTGATAATCGCCTTAGTCATCGGCAAAGACAAAGGCCAATAGGCATTTTGTTCTTGATCGCTCAAAAAGCGCATCCAAGAATAGGCGTATATATTATCTCCTTTCCGGGAGACCTCGTCTTCGAAACTGAGATATTGATTGGGCACATCCTGCAGATCAATGACCAGTGAGTTGGTCGCGGCAGCCAACCTGCCAAAATCAAGTTCCTGTGGCGGCGGGTTCTCCTGACGGGGCTCCTGATTACGCGTGCCGCCATTCACATACAAAAGCGCATGGGCCGCGCTGATAACATCAGGTCGATAGAGAACAAGCTTATGCTGCCACAAACCCTGTTCGCGGCCTTTTCTGCCGATCTTAGGCCAGTTTTGTGAGCTGAGTGTATAAGTTTCAATAGAGACTGGGTCTTTTTCGGCACGGGCTTTATGATTGAGGATCCAAAATGGATCGATTGCTTCAGGTTCCGCTAGATATCGCGGTAAATTTAATTGTTTCAATTTTGTTGAGATCATGAATATATCGCCTTCATTAAATGTTCATTATAATAAATCTGTGCTTTATCTGACCTTTATTAAGCTCATTTATTTCAAAATTTTATCCTGGATTGCCCTTGAAGAAAAACTACTTCACAATGTAAAATTCAGCTAAATTTTTGGAGCCAATCCTGTGACTCAACACACTAACGAACCCTCTGTTCTCGTTGAAGAAAATAAACGCATTTCTGAATCCTCTTTATGGCGCATGCAGCGGGAGTTCTTTGATAAAGAAAGCATTAATGCTTGGTTTAATCAAGTTCCTTTTTATATTACGAGTAATCCTTTTATTGGACATAGCTATGCGCAGATTGCGCTCAACTTCATGCTTGATTGGACAGAAAAAAATCCTGGGGCCAAAGAGCATACTTTCTATTTGCTAGAGCCGGGCACGGGCACGGGTCGTTTTGCCTTTTATCTCATTAAAACACTCACCGAATTATTAGAATCCATGAACATCACCGATCTTCGTTTCTGTTATATCATGAGTGATGTGACGCGGAACAACATTAATTATTATGAAAAACATCCCGCCTTGCTGCCCTATATTGAAAAAGGGCTGATCGATTTTGCTATCTATAATATGGAAGTTGAAAAACCGATTACCCTTTTACGACAAAAAATCCACCTAGACGCGAAGACGCTGCAAAATCCGCTGGTCCTTTTTGGCAATTACTTGTTTGACGTGATCTCCAATGACGGCTTTACCGTTCACGATAAAAAATTATATGAATTGCTGATTAGTTTAAAAACTGTGACCAGTAATTTAAAAGACAACCGCCCGATTGGTCTAGACAAAATGAAAACGGATTATCATCTACGTGAGGTCAAATCGAAGTATTACCCAGATCCGGTGCTCAATGAAATGTTGGAAGAATATAAAACGGGCCTTCATGAAAGCAGCTTCCTTTTTCCCATTGGCGCCTTTCATGCCTTTCACTACCTCAAAAAAGTCGCAAACGGTAAATTTTTTATGGTGACCAGCGACAAGGGCTACACCACTTTAAAATCGCTGGACTATCATGGTCATCCCACATTTTCCTCTCATGGCGGCTGCTTTTCAATGATGGTGAACTTCCATGCGATCGCCTCTTACTTAAAGAAAACAGACGGAGATGCATTCTTGCAAACGCCCCGCAAAGGCATCAAGACTTGCGTGCTGGCCGCCGGCCTCAAACTGAAAGATTTGCCGCGCACCTGGCATGCCATTAATGAATATGTCGAAGGTTTCAGCCCAGCGGACTATTTTACTTTGCACCGCCGCGTCAGCGATTCTTTCCAAGATTGCGATTTGGATACCCTCGCCTCTCATATGCAACTCACGCGCTGGGACCCGCATATGTATCTCAAACTGAAAAACCGCATCATCAGTTTGGTCAACGAAAGCCAAGCCGAAACGCTTGGCTTTGTGGCCGCGAATATGTCTAAATTGGCTGCTAATTTTTATCATTTGCCTAAAACTGAATGTGTTTTGTTTGAAGTGGGGGTTTTCTTCCATGCGATCAAACAATATAAAGAAGCGCTTGATTATTACCTTCAGTCAGCGCCCTTTGTCGGTGAACAATTCAGCTTGCGCTACAATATTGCACTTTGTCAGCATCAACTCGGGAAAAATGAAGAGGCTTTAGCTAACTTTAAGCGCGCGCTGGAAATTAATACCAAGTCGAAGGAAGCGGCGGAATGGGTGGCTTATTTGGAAAAGGGGGGGGAAGGGGAAAAGAAATAAAACATTATTATTACGACCTCTCAACCCTTCCACTTCGTTGGGGGAAGGGTTGGGAGGTTAAGCGTAGAAACTAAGCCGAACCGCCTTTCTTCTTCTGAAGGACTAGAAGATAAATCAAATACCCTGCTGCGATGCCAATAATCAGGCAAAGAACACGGCCCAGAAAACCGCCAAGAATCGCTTGAAGAATATTTACCCCAAAAATTCCGAAAAGGCCGAGATCAATCCCACCGACCAGTAAAAGAACAAAACAGGCATAGGAATAAAGGTCCCAGCTTTTTAGCATCAAAAACTCCATAGTTTGAGCTCCTTATGAAACAACAGTCCTGTTCGTAGAATAGCACAGAATCCAATGATGCACCATCCAGTCTAATCCTTAATGATGCTGTAGTCCTTTAAAAGCCTGGAGAACTGTTCCCCCTCAGGGGTTGGACTGCGGTAATAATAGGTCTGTAAATAGTTTTGAAGGATATATTGATAAGGTGAGTTTAAGAAAACCGGCATAATGGCTTCGATTCGGGCCTTGTCGGAAGCCAGGCCTCCGCCACAACATTGAAAAAGAATGGCAGCCAAAATTTCCGCTTTCGTTGCTTTGCGAATAGGGTCCGCTTTTTGAAAGCTTTGCACACAAAACTGTAAAGCACGGTCCTTGTTCCACTCCCGCCAGCGGTTAAAAAAATTGAGTGCCAGTGATTTATAATGCGCTAGCGACGCCTGGCCGCCCGGTAAAGAAGCCAGGATTAGGAAAAACAGCGTGGGGATGCAAGCTTCGACATTGGCCCAAGAGCAGTTGCCGCTAATTTGTGATTCTACTTTAAGCTCCGTCAAAGGCTGTAGGTCCAAAATGCGGTGCAAATCCTCGTTAATAAATTGACTGCTATGTTTAGCATAGAGGAGATGCATAACAAATTCTTGGGTAAATACCTCCGGACGTCCTAGACGATAGCACATGATATTATCAAAAAGCCGGCTATCCTCCCGTCGGTCGCATTTTGCGAAAATACTACCGTATTTCACAAAAGTAACCGCATGTCCCTCATAGCCAATCGGAATAATGAGAGGTTCTTGAGCAAGCAAGGCCAAGAGGGTACCCCGATGTTTGCGCAAATCTACGCGGTATTGCCGATAACGGACCAATTCAGCGGCGCGCTGCATAACGTCCACAATGACTTGAGACAGGCCGAGATAGCGTCTTAACTTTCTTGCTCCATAATTATTCTGAAATTGCGCCAGGGAATCACAAATCAACCCGAGCGTGATTTCCAAAAAGAACCCTTCAAAATCCACCTCAACATATTGATTTTTAGGGTCTACGATCGTAGCACTGCCGACTAATTCAAACATGTGGCCCAGCAATTTCACGTTAATATAATCCTGGGCAAAGGTCTCATCTGCGCCGGTTTTGTATAAAAGATGCTTTAATTCCGCTTGCTGGCGCAAGATCGGCAGGGCCAATACGGGCTGGCCCGCCAAGTTGTAAGCATTGGGGTCGGCCTGCTGCTTCAGCAATAGTTGAGTTAATTCGAGATTATTATTTTCAGCGGCCCAGTGTAAAGCGGTATTTCCCGTGGCATCCTGCCCATTCACCTTAGCACCATAAGCTAAAAGACGTTTAGCAATTTCCACATTGTTTACAATCGCGGCTTCTATGAGAGGTGTAAAACCATACTCATCCATTTCGTTTGGATCAACACGATAACTCAGCCACTCTTCAACAGCGGGTAAATTTTCTTCAATGATGGCAGTGGCAAGTGACATGGGAAGCCTTTAAAAAGGAGAAGGTTTCGGGTTAAAACGCGGCTCATTGTGAAGACCCAGCCGTAATTGATGTTGATAGGTCAATTCCTCCTTCTTCTCAGAATTCGTTTCAGCCTCATTCATGGTGGGATCGAAATTAACCTTGTGATCGACGCCATCAAACTCTGGGGAAGCTCCCAAGATCGGATGTTTTAAATAGGGGGAGGTTTTCCCTGCTCCCATGCCCATGCCAGAGTCATACTGGTTCGCCGTGACTTTGCTTCTCTTACGATCGTCGCGTTCATCACGCTCTTGCTTTTGCTTTTCAATTAACGCGCTATTTGTTTCTTTATGGACGACTAAAAGTTGCTTTTCTTGCTGGGGGGAAAGTTTTCTTTCTTCCTGGACAAAGACAAAATCCCGAAACGCAAGAGCCCCGCCTTGGCCCCCAAGGGACCCTTGATCGCCGCCTTCGCCTTCGCCGGCGACCCGTTTGCGTTTTTCTTCATCTAATTCAATCACTTGCCTTTCTCCGCTCGTTTCGCGCTGCCCTCTATATTGTAATTATATATCAAGAACTGGCTTTAGTTGAGTTTGTCCAGTTCTTGTTGGAATTCCGGCAACACCTTAAATAAATCGCCGATTAAGGCGTAATCGGCTATCTGGAAAATAGGCGCATCGGGATCATTATTAATCGCCACAATCACTTTACTGTCCTTCATGCCGGCCAGATGTTGAATGGCCCCTGAAATGCCAATTGCAATATATAAATCGGGTGCGACCACTTTACCTGTTTGGCCCACTTGATAATCATTTGGCGCAAAACCAGCATCGACTGCAGCCCGAGAAGCACCAATTGCTGCGCCGAGACGGTCCGCGAGACCCTCTAACAATTTAAAGTTTTCAGCGCTTTTTAAACCGCGTCCTCCGGACAAGACCACGCGTGCAGAGGTAAGTTCAGGCCGTTCTGAAGCAGTGAGACTGCGCTTCACAAAGCGGGACAAATCATTGGGCAAACTTTGGTTTAATTTTTCAATATTCGCCGCCTGTCTTTCTTGCGAGACTGCTTCCGGAAAAGCAGTGCCGCGCACTGTTAAGACTTTAAGGGAGTCGGTACTTTGCACCGTCGCCATGACATTGCCCGCAAACATGGGGCGGACGAAAATATCCGGCGCAAGAATTTCCATGACCTCGGAAATCATATTCACCCCGAGTAGGGCGGCCGCCCGCGGCAAAATATTCTTAGAAAAAGTGGAGGAAGCCGCTATCAAATAGTGATAATTTTTAGCCTGAGCAGCAAGCAGGGCTGCGGTATTTTCAGCGAGTTGCTCCGCATAAACTTCTGCGTCTGCCAGCAAAACTTTTTTGACCGAAGGAAGTCTTGCCGCTTCCTCACAGACTGCCTCGCAATGAAAACCCACGACTAAAACCTCAATGTCCTCTTGCAATTGCAAGGCCGCAGTTAAGGCATGCCGTGTTGCCGCTTTTAACTGCTTATTATCATGTTCTGCAAAAATAA
The DNA here is from genome assembly GCA_964449835.1 of uncultured Coxiellaceae bacterium. GTDB lineage: Bacteria > Pseudomonadota > Gammaproteobacteria > DSM-16500 > DSM-16500 > JABDGC01. The sequence goes on from CAYVBZ010000070.1 coordinate 8,880, forward strand.
GTATTGTCATGTGGGTCCTTTTATAATACTTTCGCTTCATCTTTCAGACGGCGCACCAATTCGGCGGCATTTTCCACGCGCACCAATTTGCGTTTTTTCTCAGGCACCGATAATTTTATTATTTTAACCTCGGGAGAAAGCTGAACGCTCAAGGATTCTAGCGGGATAAAATCCAAGGGTTTCTTTTTAGCCTGCACAATATTGGGCAAAGAAATATAGCGAGGCCCATTGAGTCGCAGGTCCGTTGTAAGGACTGCCGGTAACTTTAAAAAGAGAGTCTCCAAGCCGCCGTCAATTTCGCGCGTGACTTCCACGCCTGCTTCTTCCACCTGTAGCCGCGAGGCAAAAGTCCCTTGGGGCCAATTCAAGAGGCCTGCGAGCATCTGGCCAACCTGATTGTTATCGCTGTCAATGGCTTGTTTGCCCAGAATGACAAATTGCGGCATTTCTTTTTGAACAATCGCCGCTAAAATTTTAGCCGCATTTAAAGGCTGAACAGCATTTTCTGTCTGGACCAACAGCGCGCGGTCTGCACCCATCGCTAAAGCACTACGCAAAATTTCCTGCGAGGCGGCACTACCGATGCTCACCGCAATGACTTCTTGCGCCACCCCTTTTTCCTTCAAACACACTGCTTCTTCCACTGCAATTTCATCGAAAGGATTCATCGACATTTTGACGTTGGCGGTTTCAATGCCGCTGCCGTCCGCTTTCACGCGGACTTTGGTTTTAAAATCCGGGACCCGTTTGACTGCAACAATAATTTTCATGGCTTTCCTTTTTCTATATACTAAACTTTCAAAAAGAATAGGCTAGCAAACGTAAGATAACAAGACCAATAAGGACCTCCATGGAAATAAAAAACACGGTTGCACTCATCAGCGGCGGAGCTTCAGGCATGGGTGCCGCAACAGCTAAGAAACTGGCCCTCGAAGGAGCTCGTGTTGCGCTGCTTGATTTAAATTTGGAAGCGGGGACGCGGTTGGCAAAGGAAATCAACGGACTGGCTGTCCACTGTGATGTCACTAGCGCTGACAGTGTGGCAGCGGCTGTCGCGAAAATCAGCGCTGTCTTTGGCCCCGCGCGGATTTGCATCAATTGTGCGGGACTTGTCATTTCGAAACGCATGGTCGGGAAAGAAGGGCCTATGCCCCTGGAAGAATTTCAGCATCTGATTAACGTGAACTTGAACGGCACCTTTAATCTCATGCGAATCGCGGCTTCAGCCATGGTCCCCTTGGAACCGCTGAGCAGCTCAGGGGAGCGAGGGCTTATTATCAACACAGCCTCTGTCGCCGCTTATGAAGGCCAGATTGGCCAGGTCGCTTATAGTGCTTCCAAAGGCGGGATCGTCAGTATGACCTTGCCGGCTGCGCGGGAACTCGCACAATTTGGAATACGGGTCATGACCATCGCTCCGGGCCTGGTCGATACGCCCATGTTTGCAAGCTTGCCGGAAAAAGCGCGGCAAGCGCTTGGCGCCTCTGTTCCTTTCCCCAAGCGTCTCGCCAAACCGGAAGAATTTGCTCAATTAGCCCAACAAATTATTGAAAACCCCATGCTGAATGGTTCTGTGGTCCGTCTGGACGGCGCTTTACGAATGCATGAAGCGTAATTAAAATTATATTTCCCACGGGGAATGAATCCCCGTGGGAAACCAAAGGGGAT
>CAYVBZ010000071.1:0-10330 GCA_964449835.1 uncultured Coxiellaceae bacterium
TTCTTTTCCTTTCCTTGATTTGCGCTCAAGTAGAGCCCTCTTTATTTGCGAAGGCCATGCTCTAAATTCATTAATAATCAAAATCCTAACAATTCACCCCCGATTTAAAAAAAGGTTTATACTTAATTTATAACATCGAAAAAACAAGGGGGTGAAAAATGGCCGATTCAAACACCCTAGAAGGAGATATTCAACAAATTGGAAGCTCTGTCGCCGCAAGCCTCGCGGAGACTGTTCCTGAAACTGATTATTGTTTTCTTTTCTCATATACCGTGATTCTTCCTGAAATTATGGAACATCTTTCGAGTTATTCCGTTCCCGTCCCTGAACAACTCGGTGCAACTTGGAATTATATTGACGCTGCCTGTCAGGGAGTGACCGGCTTAAATCAATTATTCGATGATAAAACACATCGTCCCGTCGTCACAAAAACAAAAGGGCTTCTCAACCTCGCGAGCTCCCTTCAGGTGATTACTTTAACCACCATTAGCGCACCGGCACTCGGCCCCATTGGTTTTGCGACGGCCTTAGGCGTGAGCTTTGTGCTTTCCCTGGATGAAGCCCTGCGGCAGATGAGGAGAAGATGGAACAAAGAGTACTTTTTAGTGGATAGCCTGGCCCACTTGGACCAGACCTGCAAACTCATTCAAAATAAGACAGAGGAAATTGAGGAACTCCAACGCCAACCTGGGAATGAGGATCAAAAAAAATTGGCCTTGAAATTAAAACAGGACAACTTGAGAGACCTCAAAGTCCTCAAGGAACATTTGCACAAAAGCATCGAAGCCAAGCTAGACGTTGACTTATATGAAAGCTGCGAGAAAAAATCCCCCAGCACGCTTCAAGCGATCACCCGAAAATATGCGGTCCCTTCTGATTCAAATTCTCAGTTTAAGGAATATCTTGACCGCTTAAAAATTAGACCAACGCCTAGCAAACAAGACTATGAAAAAGCCCAACTTCAGGTCGACAAGGACTCACAAGCCTCTAAAACAGCCTGTATCAAGTCTGCTTCGGATTCTTTGCTCTATGGCATTGCCTTTACAGGCACCCTCCTGCTTTGCATTCCTGGCATGCAGCCAGCCGCCATTGCGCTGATCTCCATTGCCTCGGCTTTATTTTTTATCAAAAACATCAAAAAAATGGCCCGGAATGTGGGCCGGGCGGGTAAATTGATTCAGGGCCTTTACAGAGAAAGAATTCAGAAGGCCGCTGCGAAAGCTAAGGAGGTGGAAGTGGGCCCGCAAGAAACAACAGACGGGAAGGACGCCTCTCCTCCGGGGCTTAAAAACTCCTAAACTTTCACCTCGCGATGACAGCCATAAATTGATAGCATGGATCTATTCTGAAGGGAGTCAGCAAAAAAACATGAAACAAGCTCATTTAAAAATTATACCCATTATCATCAGCGGCGGGATGGGCAAGCGTCTCTGGCCCTTGTCCCGGGAAACCATGCCCAAGCCTTTTCTGAAATTATATAATTCCAAAAGTTTGCTGCAAAACACGGTGTGGCGCTGCCAACAACTTCCGGGCATGGGGCCGCCCATTATTGTGGCCAATCAGGGAAACAAATTCATTATTGAATCGCAATTAAATGAAATCGAAGCCAATGAGCTCATGGTCATTCTGGAGCCTCATTCTCACAACACCGCGCCGAGTGTTGCGGCAGCCATCGAATATGTGCGGACAATCCATGGGAAGGACGCGCTTCTCCTGATTATGCCCGTGGACCATCAAATTGACGAAATAGATGGGTTGGCCCGAAGCCTGGACTTAGCGCTTGCGTCGGCCTCTCAGCATAAAATGGTTCTTTTCGGTGTCAAACCCACTTATCCAAGCACTCACTATGGTTATATCAAAACGCAGCCAGCCGCGGGAAAACCGCCGCTTTATGCAGTAGACAGCTTTTTGGAAAAGCCGGAGCTTGCACTTGCGGAAACTTATTGCGCAGATGGGCGTTATTATTGGAATTCAGGCCTTTATCTCGCTAGTCTCAAACGCCTGACTGAGGATTTTGAACGCTATCAGCCCGCTTTATTTTCCGCCTGCTCCCAAGCGGTTTTAAGCGGAAACTTACAGCCAAAACAATTAGAGCTTGCGGCCTCTTTCTATGACCTTTGTCCCTCTCTTTCTTTTGATTATGCCATTACAGAAAACGCCGGCGAGCTCAGCATGGTGGAATTGCAGTCTAATTGGCAGGACATCGGCAGTTGGAATAGCTTGTATGAAATCGACCGCAAAGATGAGAACCAAAATGTTTTACATGGCGACATTATGACAAGAGACACGCACAATTGCTATGTCCGCAGCGAAAACAATAAATTGGTTTTAATGCTCGGCCTGCAAAACTGTTTTATGATTGAAACCGCAGATGCCATTCTGGTCGCCAACAAAAATCATTTGCCGGATTTAGGGCCCTTATTACAAACAGCGAAAGACCAGAATCGAAGTCAATTGTCCACAAGCACCACCGTCTTTAAGCCCTGGGGTTCTTTTACCGTCCTGGAATCAACGCCCAACTGCCAAGTCAAGAAATTACTTATCAAGCCAGGCCAGGCTATTTCACTGCAAGAACATCAACACCGTTCTGAACATTGGATTATTTTAAAGGGCAAGGCTACGGTAACTTTGGGCCTTCGTATTTCAACCGTGAATCCAAATGAATCCATCTTTGTACCGATTGGCATGAAGCACCGCATTGAAAACCATGAGCAGGTCAATCTTGAAATAATTGAAGTGCAAATTGGCTCTTATCTGGGCGAAGATGACATTAAGCGTTATGAAGACTTGTATGTGAGGACTGAGACGAGTTTCTAAGGTGAAACCTTACCCCTCGGGTCTAGTTACTTTTCTTGGGAGATTGTGCTCCAATGGCGAAAACTTCCGAAAGGACGCCCGTTTACTATGTTTTATTTAGCTTGTTTATTTGCTGCTTACTAATGTCTGCAGCGTTAGACAATGCTTTAGAAAAGCCCTTCTGTCTTCCATGAAAAAGAAGAGCGGCACCACCAACACTTAGACTGGCGCCAGCATACACGGCTGTGAGACTTGCTCCTCCTGTTGGAATTGCACCAGTTAGCCCCAACACAATGAGAGCAACACCTGCCAAGAACATCAGCGCACCAGTGAATTTCTTCCATGCAACAGGTTTCCCAGACGCCTCCTTAAGCGCATTTTCTTCTAATTTTTTTATTTTATCTGTGTCTTTTGAGTTCAGCATGACATCAATGGCTAGATTTAGTGATTTTCTCATGTCCGTTTCGTCTTTTTCATTAGCAACATGACCGCCATCTACCAAACGGATAGCTTCATCAAATGCTTTCACTGTAGCGTCTAAAATAGGCTTTGGAGGCTTTGAAACAGCCGAGCCTTGGCATAACTCCTCTAGTAAACGCTTGGCGTATTTAGAGTCAATTATTTCTTCCACAACACCATTCACAAGAAGGTTAATTTTTCCCTGTGTCTTCTTCTCCTCCTCGTCAGATGGCAATAGCGAAGATATTTCATCACTCTCGATTTTAAATTTAAAATCTTCTTTATCGGTAGGAGGCTTTCGATCAGAGGCACTTTCAGATTTTTCTTTAGGGTCTTCTAATAATGCGTCCCAACACTTTTGGTATTTTTCATCATCGAACTTTTTATCTTTTAACATCTCCGTGAGATGATCATAAAATTGATTAAATTCTTCCTGCGTACCATTTTCAGAAACAAAATTAGCAAGCATGTTGATTAATATTAGACATTGAGGTTGATGCTCTTCACCCAGCCGCGCGTATTGTTCAAAATATCCCTTACAAATATCGGCATAAGTTTCCAATAATGATTTATACTGAATTCCATCATTTAAATAAGACATTTCCTTATCAGAAAGAGATTGGGAGTCCCCGTCCTTTTTCACTCTTGCCTGCTTTTTACACATCTGAAGCAAATACTCAAAACAATCCTTATAAGAGTCAAGTGTTATCAAATCTGTCCATTTTGAGGATTTTAGTGCCGCCACAAGACCAAAACGAATTTTATATAGCTTACCTGAAAAATAATCTTCGTCTGCTTCTTTGAAGCTTGTGTACATCCTATCTAATTCGTGCAATCCCGATAAGTTTCCAACACTAGCGGCAGCCTCAATAAGTGTATGGTATGAAGTGTAGTCTAATGCTGTGATATATAAAATGAGATCCTTTCTCTCTAGTTTTTCCTCTAAAGCAGCTAACACCTCTGCAGACAGTACCCCGATGAAGACGTCCTTTAAAATGAATTGCGACATGCTTGCATTGAACCAATCGTCTCCAGAACTCAGTGATTTAATCCGTGCGATTAGAGGCGGGCTTAAGTAATCTGATACAGGCTTGTCCGGGTTTCCTTCCCTGTCATCCTTCTCAATCTCGTCAACGACTTTGAGAATCTCCTCTTTCTCAATTCCGAAATGCTCTAAACGTTCACTGACATATTTTATTTTTTGATCTCGAGTTTGCATAAGATAGATCCTTTATTGATCATAAATTAAAGTTTAGCAGATAATTTGAGGAAAAAAGGATTTCTTTTATAAGTTATTGAATAACTTAAAATTTCTCGTACCCAAGAGAATTCAGGCCCTTTTACCATCGCGAAAGTCATACCCCGGCAAATGCAAACCAGGTTTACATTTGGCAATTAATACGCTGAACGACAACCCGTAAAGCTAATAAGCCATCCTCAGCTGCAGCTTAATCAAGCTGCAAGCCAATGCATTTACCAGGCCCCTGCTCTCACTCAAGAATTTTCCACCATTTTTTGAAGATTTCTATCTAATACATCTTCTAAGACAGTAATACAATGATCAATTGAAGCGTATAAGTCATGCTCCCAAAACCTGAGAACGGCAATCCCCTGAGCAATAAGGGCCCTCGTTTTTTTAGCATCCCGCTCCTTCGTTCTCTCCAGTTTGACCTGCCAATATTGGCTATTAGTCTTTGGAATATGGCCGCAATGGGGGCAACCATGCCAAAAGCATCCGTCCAAGAACACTGCAAGCTTATAAAATGGAAAATAAATATCAGGACTGCCAACAATATTTTCTTGTGTAGTCCAGCCGATGATGCCCGCTTGAATCAATGCATGCCGAAATAGCATTTCAGTTGATTTATTGCCTTTACCTTTAATCGCGCCCATCATCTTGGAGCGAATTGGCGGAACAGCGTTAAATCGGCCATTTTCTAGTGTTTTTCGAAGCAATTTTTCCATCTACGTCTCATCATGCAAGTTCTTCAACTGCTTTTTTCTTTTTGGCGTTCCTTTTCCGGGAATAATATTCATTTAAGCATCGCACCACGGAATATCCGATTTCTTCCGCCAAATTAACTGGGACGGCGTTTCCTATTTGCTTATATTGAGCGGACAATGAGCCTGCAAAGTTCCAATGATCTGGAAAGGTTTGAATTCTGGCATACTCTCGCACAGTAAATGGCCTTGTTTCTTCCGGATGACATCTCTCAGTCTGTTTTTGTGCTGGATTACAAGTTAAAGTCAAAGACGGCTCCTCCCAACTCATGCGTCTTGCCATCCCTGTTTTTCCACCGCCAAGATAAAAACTCTTTTGCATATATTCTTTTTGCAGTTTTAGCGGCAAATCTCTCCAGTACCCACCAGGAGGGACATGCTTTAATATTTCCTTTTTACGCTTGGAATATAATTGCCCAGAGGAGTCTGGAACATCGCAATCGAACAATTTGCCCTTCTTCAGTGCATCTTTAAGGGTGAAAATCTCTTTATGCGGTGCAGGATAATTGAATTTTAAGTTTGCCCCTCGCTTAAGCCCAACAATTAATAGTCTTTCTCTTTTTTGCGGAACGCGATGAAAAATTGCCTTTAATACTTGTGGCGGGAGCACGTCGTATCCAAGTTCATCCAGAACTGAAATCATGCCCTGAATTGTCTTCCCATTTTCATGGCTAATCAGCCCCCTTACATTCTCTCCAATACAGATAAGAGGACCAACCTCTTTTATTGCCCTAGCAAACTCATAAAACAACGTACCTCGAGCATCTTTGAACCCAAGTTTTTTTCCTGCATAGCTAAATGCCTGACAAGGAAAGCCTCCCGCAATGACGTCAACCTTTCCTTTATATTTTGTAAAATCAATTTTTGAGACATCTCCTTCAATCACCGTCCAATCCGGTCTATTATTTCTCAAGGTCTCGCAAGCACGTCGATCAAAGTCATTGAGTAACACGCATGCAAGGCCCACGTTATCCAAACCAAGCGCTAACCCGCCAGCGCCTGAAAACAGCTCGATAGTCGTGTACTTTCTTAAGGGCTTGGCCTTTTCGATTGGATTATCATTAAATAAAAAACTTAATTGATGGAGCTTTTTTAGCTCTGAGGCCTTGTAGACCCGATAATTATTTGTTGGGTGCCGGACAGGTTTCAATGAGCCATTTTTGTCCCAGCGACGCAGCGTTTCTTTTGAAACAGAGAGCATATCTGCAACTTCAGTTAATGAGTAGTATTCCTTGGCTGTCATTTTTTATTTTTCCTGATTGAACCTTGGTCATGGTTACCTTAATTTCATCCATCTCTCTTCCATTGTCAATCATTACAAAAATTATTATTACTTCTGTTCAAATTTTGAAATATCGATTGGCGATTAGGCTTTGGGTGGGCGTCCTTTATTTCCGTCAACGTATATATGGGCCCACAAGTAATCAAAGAAGAGGTCCGCTTTATCAATCAGCTCGAATTCCGCGAGCTGCGGTTCATGTTGAAACAGGCAATAGGCAATTAACTTTGGGAACATCTTATAGAGCAGCTCCAGACTATCATCCCTTCCAGTCAGGAGGGCATAGAGGCTCTTTCCGTCTATCTCTCTAATTTGTTCGCACTTCTCACGCTTTACCCCTTTCTGGGCAGGCGTAAATGGTTTATTAATTGGCTTATATAACCCTTTCCTTGGCTTAGCGATCATGATCACATAATAAGCTGTATAGCCTTTATATTCTGTTTCAATGTATTTTTTTAACTTATCATAGGGCTGGGTCCTATCGTCGCCCTTCGTTGTATTCCATTTGTTTTTAATTTCAGCAATAAACTGCAGGCCTGGTCTATTAACTATAAGATCAATGCCACCGCCTTTACCAGGATTAATACAATCAGGAAGAGATCCCAGAATTTTTTGATGAAAATCACCAATAGCATTCGATATGCTTTTGTCCCTTTGCCTGACCACCTCAACTTCTTGAAAATGGCCCTCAATCGCAGTCTTCTTCCCAATGATGCTAGACGCAATAGTGGCGAAAGGATCTACTCCGCTTTTCCAAAACTTCCAGTGAGACCATTCTTTAATATTTGGCCCGCTTCCATAGAGTTTAATGACGGTTAAAAAAAAGCTATTAATCCCCTCAATTAACTTATCATTCTCAATAAAAGGCAAAATTAGCTCATTGCGAGCAAGTTTTTCTTTTATCTCATTCGCCGCTTTACCGATGGTTGTCATAAAGCATCCCCCAAGCATGAAGAGAGCCATAAATTAATTATAGTTCACGGGGGTATCTGTATTCAGAAAGCTAAAGAGATATTTTTAGAATATTGGCATTTTTAGACTCGCGACCACCCCCTAAATAGGCTAGAATCACAGCTTATGGTGCGTGACTGGAAACAGGAATTTTTAATAAATAACCATATATATCAATAAGTTATTGCGTGACTGAAATCGGGAAATATGAAAAACTGGAGAGCAACATAACTTTGAAACTGTAATGAAGATTCTGCAAGACTTGCAGAGTAAATTTCCTTTTTTTACTGAAAATTGGAAAGAGTATGGGAAATGTCGAATGCCACACGTCATCGTAATTGCTGGCTCAAATGGTTCTGGAAAAAGTACAGCTGCTCCGGCATTGCTGCAAGATACGGTTCACATCAAGGATTTTGTTAATGCGGATGTTATTGCCCAAGGGTTGAGCGCGTTTCAACCTGAAAAGGCAGCTATTCAGGCTGGACGGGTTATGCTTGAGCGTATTAAGACATTGGCGGCCGAGAAAAATAATTTCGCGTTTGAGACCACCTTAGCAAGCCGCATGTTCGCGAAATGGATAAAAGAACTGAAGCAGAAAAAAGGGTATCAATTTCACCTTACCTTTTTGTGGCTTCGAGATGTTGAGCTTGCGGTGTCACGTGTTGCTGATCGTGTAAAAATGGGCGGCCATTCAGTGCCGGAAAAAACAATTCGCCGCCGCTATGAGGCAGGGCTGAGAAACTTCTTTAAGCTTTATTGCCCAATAGCGGACTCGTGGCGACTTTATGATAATTCAAATACTGAAGGCATATCTTTGATAGCGGCAAAACCGCAGGATGAGATTGAGGTTTTTAATAAAATTATTTGGAAACGATTAGAGGAGGCATACGGTGAAAGATAGAATTTCACGAATATTTAGTAACAATAAAATTGTTACTGACGCAATACAGAAAGGGATAAACGCGGCTTTATTGAGACATAAGCAGCTGGGCAAGCCGGTCTGTGTTTGGCGTAATGGCAAGGTGGTATGGATTGCGCCAAAAAATATTAAAGTAAAATAATATTCAGAGCTAAAAATAATATTTAACTTTAGTTCAGCGTTTCCTATACCCCACGCAAATTGGAAAAGGGAAACAAGGAAAATGAAAAGAATAACCGTTTTTGCGTTAATGGTGTTATGTGCTGCAGGCAATGGTTATGCTGGATTTAATATTGATTATTTATTGATCACGAAATATTGTAACCTATTGATTAATATAGCGCCATCAAGGGAATTCGAACCCCTGTTACCGCCGTGAAAGGGTATATTATAATACCTATATTCGACAAATATGTCGAATATAGGTATTATAATATCTATAGAATCCCGTGCAACAGAAATAAACTATGAATATTTATAGCCCAAGACAACATGTGGAATTATTCCATCTACTCTTTCTTAATCAGCTGGGGCGAAAGTTGGATAAGCAACTCTATGCCTTGAAAGGTGGTTGTAATATGCGCTTTTATTTTAATAGCATCCGTTATTCTGAAGATATGGACATAGACGTTCAAATAATTAGCAAAGACACATTAACCAAAAATATCCATCAAATACTAAGCTCCACCCCTTTCAGATCGATTCTCAGAGCCAATAAACTTGAAGTCCAGAAATTCAGCAGCCCTAAACAAACAGAGACAACCCAACGATGGAAAATATCGCTGCAGTCACCTTCAACCACCTTGGCGCTGAATACCAAGATAGAATTTTCACGCCGCAGCTTAGACAAAGACATTCAATTTGAAATGATCAATTCTCAAATATTAAAAACCTACTCTCTTCCACCGATTATGTCGAACCACTACTCATTTCAAATAATGTATGAGCAAAAAATTATTGCTCTTGCTTTACGTAATGAAACTCAAGCTCGCGACATCTTTGACTTGTATTTGCTTATTTGTTCCGGAAACAGTCTCAATATAACAAGCAAAAACACTTTCACCCACCTGAATGAAGCAATAACCAAGGCAATGAATATTTCTTTCACAGATTTTAAAGGGCAGGTAGTTGCTTATCTCACTGAAGAGTACCAACAACAATACAATGACCGAGAAGTGTGGAACAGCATAGTTGAGAAAGTTGTTCAATCACTAGAAGACCAGCAAAATGAAATTAATTGAGGCCTATACAGCATTACGCAAGCTAAATTCGCCTGTTTTCTTGACAAAGGATGTCGCTGCGTATTTTAAAATATCTGTTAATCATGCCAATAAGCTATTGTCCAGAATAGCGGAAGCCAAGCAAATTATACGCATTAAACATGCCACTTGGGCCTTCCCTGATATTGAGCCTCTCATTCTTCCCACGTTATTGACAGATCCTTTCCCATCTTATGTATCGCTTCAAACCGCTCTCTATTTCCATGGAATGATTTCACAGATACCAAGTATCATCTATGCTGTTTCTTTAGCGAGAACTCGCACCCATCATACTCCTATCGCCACTGTATCAATACATCACCTGCAACCATCTTTCTTTTTTGGTTATAGTGAAACAGAGAACAATGATTTGCTTAAAATCGCCACCCCAGAGAAAGCATTAATAGACCTTTTCTACCTGGGCCCCGCCAAATCAAGATTATTCCATACCCTACCAGAAATTGAGCTGCCTAAAAAATTTAACATCCGTAACGCTAATCAAATTATAAAAAAAATACCTTCTAAAAGAAGAAGAGAATTAGTTCAAAGACGGTTATCAGATTTTTTAGCAAGTAAAAAATAAACTGACCTTATCTTGCACACGCCAAATTAATCTGGCGTCCCCAAGGGGATTCGAACCCCTGTTACTGCCGTGAAAGGGCAATG
>CAYVBZ010000072.1:0-10027 GCA_964449835.1 uncultured Coxiellaceae bacterium
ATTCTCCCCTTAAGAAACCCCATCGCGTAGAGTCACTTCATAATGCTAATATCGCATTTTGAAGTGTAATGGGTATATTCACTTAATTTGTACATTATCAATTAATCTTACTTCTCCGAGCTTAACCGCTGCAAAACGGCGCCCCTTATATTCCTCGATATAATCAACCGTGAAACCTTTGTCCTGCAATTGTACTTTAATCTCCTCACAACTTAAGCTCGAATGAAAAGCCTCAGGAAATGCGCGGGCCTGCTCATATTGCTCTGCCGTCAACCGCCGGTTGCGTGAGCTGTGCGGTAAGCCGAATTCATTACGGAGGGTAGGACAGGCCACAATTTCTGTATTGATAAAAAAAGCGCGGGCCATGCCGCGGACCAGTTCCACTTGTTGATAATCTTTTTCGCCGAAATAGGCGCGCTTTGCGCGTGCGAGCAGTAATAGCTTTAAAACAATTGTCAGCATGCCGGTGAAATGTCCCGGGCGAAAAGCGCCTTCCAAAACTTCGCTGAGCTCCGCCTCGCTCACTTGATAAGCATAATCATCTGGATAAAGTTCTTGATACGGCGGTGCGAGCACATAATCTGTCCCCGCTTTTTCCGCCCATTCCAGATCTTGGGCCAAGCTGCGTGGATAATGGACATAATCATTGGCGTTATTAAATTGTGTCGGATTGACAAAAACGCTCAAGACCGTCACCGCCGTTTCTTGACGGGCACGTTGCAGCAAACTCAGATGCCCTTCATGCAAATTGCCCATGGTCGGCACAAAGCCGAGATCTTTGCCGAAGCTTGGGCGCAGTGCTTGCCATTCAGAAACGCTTTGAATGAGTTTGGTCATGAATAACAATGCTCCTTGAGATCGGGATAGGTCGTTTGTTTGACTTCGCTGTCGAAAGCATTGAGAGCGTCGCGCACCAAATCAAAGCCGTTTAAAAAGTTTTTCAAAAATTTCGGCTTAAAGGATTGTGACAAGCCGAGCAAATCATGCAGCACTAAAACCTGTCCGGAGGTATAGGGACCTGCGCCGATGCCAATGGTCGGGATGGTCAGCTTCTTTGTGACTTCCCGCGCCAAATCAGCGGGAACACATTCCAAAACCAAGGCAAAGCAACCCACATCAGCAAGCGCCTCAGCGTCTTGGATTAATTTGGCCGCAGCTTCAGGCAAACGGCCCTGGACACGGAAACCCCCTAAGGCATGGATAGACTGCGGTGTGAGCCCCAGATGGCCCATGACGGGCACACCAGATTCCACAATATGCCGGACCGTTTTCAAATTGCCGTCAGCCCCTTCCAGTTTCACCGCCTGCGCCCCGGCCCGCATGAGCTGCTCGACCGCTTCCATAGTACGGACGCGGCCCTTTCTATAAGAACAAAAAGGGAGATCAGCAATGATAAATTTATGGGGGGCGCCTTTGGCGACTGCCTGGGTGTATTGGGCCATCATTTCGACGGTTGCGCCCAAGGTGGTTGCACAGCCTTGCATGACCATACTGCCGCTATCACCCACTAAAATACAATCGACTTGGCTGACGTTCAGAATGCAAGCTGAACAGTAGTCATAGCAAGTTACCATGCTAATTTTGGGGCCTTTGAGTTTACGTTCGTGAAAATCATTCACGGTTGAAAGAGGTACCTGTCGCATAGATCAAGTCCTTAAAAGTATGTTGAAGGGGGAAATTAGCCCATTTTGCTAAAAACGGCAAGGGCGAAAAGTCGAACGGCGATATTGACAATAAATAACCATTTAAGGCATCATGTGCAACCTTAAATAGGTATTTAACCAGATAACCGGAGAAAACCCTTGGCCAATACAGCTCAAGCAAAAAAACGGGCACGGCAGGCTGAAAAGCGCCGTCAGCAAAACATGGGAATGCGTTCCCAATTGCGTACTTCTATTAAGAAAGTGCATACTGCGCTTGCCTCGAATGATCCAAAAGCCGCAGATGCCAGCTTCCGTGAAGCACAGCCAATCATTGATAAAATGGTCAGCAAAGGCATTATTCACAAAAATAAGGCTGCTCGTCATAAAAGCCGTTTGAATGCCCGCATCAAAAAACTAGTCACAGCTGATTAGTTTTTAATCAAATACGCTTGCCTTCATAACCGCTTACGACCGTGAGCGGTTAAAGTTTTTCCTTACTTCATTCTCTTCTTAGAAAGTTGTTGTTGCTTCATTAGTCCAGTATATTTAAGGAAGATTAAAATGAAAGCTCAAAAACTAAGCCATGATAGAAGCCATTCTATGAAAAACGACCATGAAAGCCGGATTACTCGCTTAGAAGTGACAATGGAGAGCATTCTAAAGACTTTAGACCGCATTGATCGCAGGTTTGATCGTATTGAGCAAAGACTGGAAGATCTTGAGACCAAAATGGAGCGCAAGTTTGAAAACCTGGATAAAAAAGTAGATTCAAATTTTAAATGGTTACTAGGTTTATACATTGGAGGATGCGCAGCAATTTTAGGCTTAATGTCGCATGGGTTTCACTGGCTATAACATTTATTATTTCCCCTCATCGTTAATTTCTTCCCTATCTTAAGCATTTGCAGATCCATCTCAGGAGGATTAAAATGAAACATCAGAAAGTTATACTAAATGAAAGTGAAGCCAAGACCATGAAAAATAACCATGAAAGCCGCATCACTCGATTAGAAATATCAAGTGAGAATATCAATCTCTCATTGAATAGGATCGAAACGAAGCTTGATAAAGTTGACGATCGTTTGTGGCATTTAGTTTTCTTTATGTTTGGCGGCTTTGCCACGACTCTGGGCGTTATGGCTAAAGGTTTTCACTGGCTTTGATTTCTTCGAGGTAGTGCATTGTCTGCTGTACAAGTTCTTGTGTGCCTGTTTTATCTAGCCCCGAAATCACAAAATACTTCCCTTTCCATTTTAATTTTTTGATTAGTTTTTGAGCGGCTTCCTCGGCTTCCTCTGGCAGCAATAAATCGCTTTTGTTGAAAACCAGCCAGCGCTCTCTTGCCAGCAGGTCTTCATCGAATTTTTCCAGCTCTTTGGCGATGACTTTAATGTCCTTTAAGGAGTCGCCCTCTAGGGGAGCAAGATCCACTACCTGCCACAGCAAACGCGTCCGGGCAACGTGCTTTAAAAAGCGAATTCCGAGCCCTGCCCCTTCCGCGGCCCCCTCAATAAGACCGGGAAGGTCAGCTATCACAAAACTACGGTGTTTAGAGGCCCGTACAACGCCTAGATTGGGATAAAGCGTGGTAAAGGGGTAGTCTGCCACCTTGGGCCTTGCGGCCGATAAAGCGCGTATAAGGGTGGATTTTCCGGCATTGGGGAGGCCCACTAAGCCAATATCGGCTAACACCTTGAGTTCTAAGCGTAAATTACGTTTGTCGCCGGGGGTGCCGGGGACTGTGCGACGGGGGGCCCTGTTGGTGCTGCTTTTGAAGCGGGTATTGCCAATGCCGTGCCGGCCGCCTTTGGCCACACAGGCTTTTTGGCCATTGGCGTTTAAATCCACAATTAGCTCGGCGGTATCGTCGTCATAGACCATGGTGCCGACCGGCACTCGCAGGGTCAAGTCCTCGCCGCTTTTGCCTGAGCATTCACGGCTGCCGCCTTTTTCCCCATCTTCTGCTTTGTAAAAATGAATGAAACGATAGTCGACCAAGGTATTGATACTTTCATCCGCCAGCATATAAATGCTGCCGCCATCTCCGCCGTCTCCGCCGTCTGGGCCGCCGTGGGGCATGAATTTAAGACGCAAGAAGCTGCAGCAACCATTGCCGCCCTTGCCTGCTTCAATCTTAATTTTAGCTTCGTCTATGAATTTCATAAGTGTTCGGACTGGAAATAAAAAAAGCGGGCTTCAAGCCCGCTTTCAGATGGACTGAAAAAGACCTTAAGCCGCGGCTGTTTCCGCTGCTACTTCTTGGTCCAGGGGTTTAATGCTGACGGTGCGCTTCTTTAAAGGGCCCTTCACAGAAAAGACCACTTCCCCAGCCACTAAAGCATAGAGGGTATGATCTCTGCCCATGCCAACATAATGGCCCGGATGGAACTTGGTACCACGTTGACGCACGATAATCATGCCTGGACGCACGACTTGCCCACCATATTGTTTCACCCCTAAATACTTAGGATTTGAATCGCGGCCGTTGCGCGTACTACCACCGGCTTTTTTATGTGCCATTCGATCACCTCTTAGGCTTTGATCTCGGTTATTTTAACTTGGGTATAATCCTGACGGTGCCCCTGGCGCTTCATGTGGTGCTTGCGGCGTTTGAATTTCAGGATGCGGATCTTCTCGTGCCGGCCGTGCTCGACCACCGAGGCGGTGACGGTGCAACCGGTAAGATAGGGCTTACCCACTTGAATATTTTCACCTTCGCCCACCATTAAAATTTGGTCGAAGTTCACGGTAGCGCCTGCTTCGACAGGCAGCTTTTCTAATTTGAGCACGTCCCCTTCTTGGACACGGTATTGTTTACCGCCACTGATAATCACGGCATGCATAGATAAGACTCCACTAAACTAAATGCAAAAAAGTGAGGGGATTATAGACAGGTTTGGGGGGATGTGCAAGGTGATTAAATTTAGTGGATTACGGCAAAAAAGCCCCCTGCCTGCTCCCTTCCCGTCATGTAGTGGCGGGAAGGGTTAGGGTTGGGAGGTTTTTATTTAACCCTTAGCTTAGACCAAGGAAAACAGCCGGAACCCGAGGAGTGGGCGGGGGCTTTAGCCTTCTCGCCCTGAACTGTCCTCCCTTCCCCTTCCCCTCCAGAAAAAAGCCCGAGTTGAGAAGGCCCATCCTCGATCCTTCGATCTTTGATCTCATCCGCTGGTTCATTAACTGTATTGTTGGGACTTGCTGGAAGCATTCGATATATATTAGCTGATATATTAGCTGCTTGTGCTTGCTCAACTGCTTGCTGTTTTTTCGTTTGGCTCTGTTTCGTGGCAAGGTAAACGTAAACACCTCCCGCAATAACCGAAGCCCCACCCACGCCAATCATGGTTCCAACGGCCCAAGCTGCAATGCCGGCCAAGATCCCCAGCGCAGCGCCTACACCCGTTAAGGTTGCGGCAAGACCCAAGACCACGCCAACCACAGCCAAGGCCGTTTTCCAGCCTTTGGAGGGAGTTACTTTTGGAGCTTGCGCCGGCACAGGATTTTCGTCACTGCGCGGCAAGAACAGGTCTTCTTCGTTTTTTTCTTCTCCTGATTCACTATGCAGGGAGTCAACCCAATCGGAATCATCTTCTTCTTGCTCTTCTCCTGATTCACTTTGCTCTTCTCTTGATTCACTATGCAGGGAGTCAATCAAATCTTGAATAAGCTCAGACTTGTCTTCTACTTCAACAGGTGCATTGGGTTCATCAACACTGCCACGAAACTCTATCCCGCGTGCATTACAGATTGATTTCTTGTCAAGGATTTCTGGATCTATCTTGCAATTGGCGCACTCCTGGACAAGCTGCTCTGCGGAAGGGTGTTGTTTTTTTTGTAAGTCGCTTGCAATATAAACCATTTCGATTTCGTCTTCTTCCACTTCGTCTTTTTCCATAAAAATTGACGTAGCAGCCATTCCTATGATTTCCGAGGAAAAACGACCGCAATTGACTTTGTCTTTTTGCCATCCCAAGTAAAAAATATTATTTTTCTGCAAAGTAAAATTGCTCGCATCCAGAATTTTTTTGAGTGGATCTAAGGAGTAAATAATCGAGAGAGAAAGCTTTGCAGGATCCCGCAGCATGCCCCAGGTGTCTGAACAAGGATCAAAGAAATAACAATCATTTTCTTGAATCATGAGCATTGTCCAATGCTGACGTGGCAATACTTTCCAAGTATTCTGACATTCAGCCAAAGGAACAAAATAAACTTCATCCGGATTTTCCTTTTGCAACGCCCTGATCTTATTTAAAACTCTGGGCAAAGGAGTGGCACCGATATTTTTCATATTAGATTCGTTAGAATCTGAACCCGCGCTCGTCAAAACCGCGCTTTGACCATTGGCAGTAAACCGAGCGCCATAGACCTTCGGGTCAGGTTTATCGGGTTTCGCATTCCACTCCTCATCACTCCACTCATCATTATTAGGCTCAATGATTTCAACATGATAGTTCTCATCGGCTTGCTCTGCTGCCTTGCTCAATTTGAAGAAAGCAAAATCGAAAGTGCTATTGGCTGAAAGTTCTTTTACTTTGCCATTGACTGGCGCAGGCTCAACACTGTCGTCTTTGATTTCATCATTGCTTGGGGGAAATTCTTCTGAACCAATAAGATTGAAATCTTCTTTAGACTCACGATCACTGCCATGAAATTCTTCCTTAGGATCGACTTCAGAGTTTGGCTCAATGATCTGGATCTGAGATTCATTTTCAGTGTCTGTTGCACTCTCTTCCGATTCGGGAGGGCGAGGGCCGTCAACAATCTCGAAATCATCGTCGCTAGAAATTTCTGGACCTGAATGCGGGATCTCGTCTTTCTGAATTATTTCAATGCCCTTGACCCAGTTATACAGCCATCCTCCCGGCGCTCGCAGGTCGTCCTGTTCAGCTTGCAGATCGTTCTGTTCAGCTTGCAGTTTGTCCTGCTTGTTGTTGAAGGCTTGGACAAAATAAAACAGAGCATTGCGGATGACTTTTTCATGGTGATTCATAAAACGATTTTTTACCATCACCGGGGCGGCCTGGAGCGCTTCCACAAATTCCTCTTCGGTCATGGGATTTTTCATGAGAATTGATTTTATTAAATTATAAAAAGCTGAGGAAGCACCTGCCCGGTCAATTGCATCTTTGCAAGACATATTAAAGCTGTCAGGATCGAGTTTATGAATGATAAAATCGGTGAGGGCAAACTTAATAAAGTAAAAGTAAACCGCAAGATGCTGCTCTTGATTTAATTTAGTTAAATCGGTGAAACCCAGCGCATCAAAACTCTCGTTAATTAACCTCGTTAAAATTTTAGCCTCTTGCTCTTCATATAAAAGCTCTTTAACCCGGGGGCTAATGTAAAAATCTTGGATGGGCGTCTCTTCTTTTTCTTTACTTTGTGTCCCCATAGCAATGGCCAACATTCTTTCTATGGCCGCGTCTTTAGAAATTTCAGAATTTTCTGTTTTCTTATTATCTAAGAGATCATGACTCATTAATCCTTTATCTGCGGGCAGCGTGATAACAGCAATATTCGTATGACTGTCTTCAAGCGCCTCAAGTTTCGCCGTCAGGGTTTTTTCCCAAGTGCCTTCATAGGATTCTCTATCCCGCCCAAGATTATTAAAATAAATATGCGTGATGCCTTTCTTTTTTTGAGAATTTTCTTTCTGAACACGCAGCCATAACTCAAAAAAGGGATTGACGCCGGGTTTTCCTTTGAGCGCAAGGTTATAGAGCCATTTACCAAACTTTTTAAACCAGCCTCTAAACCAAGATTCATCATTGGCTTTTTCATCAAAATATTGGCCCTGTGTGCCGAAGCGAAGTTCTTGTGGTTCTTTCTTTTTTTCTAAATAGGCATATTCTCGTGTTGAAGGTAAACTTGTTGTATAGATAGGATGAAAATCCAGCACCATCCCTTCAATTTTGCCTCTCAGAGAGTCACTGTAGGCGGGCGTACGGTAATTTTCTTCGGTGTAACCCTTCTTTCTCCCTAAACGATCTTTTAGTGCTTTTTTGGCAGCATCGCTCGTATCTAGAAGCTTGACCCCGGCATCTGTCATTACTTTTATCAAAAATTTTGCGGTTCGCCGCAGAGCGCCGTTTTTATTTACGTAAATAGCCTTAACAAATTCGATAAGCTCTTCACTCAAAAGGAGTGCGTCTCTATCCTCATCGTTTAACAGAGCAAAAAAGAATTCTTCATGTAAATTTTTATATGCGACATCCGCACATGGACTCTTCCCCTCGCCGCAGTGTTTCAAGAGGTCTTTGGCATAGTCTTTTTTTGCTAACGAGGAGTCGATTGGAATCTCTTTTGCCAGGTTGGATAAATAATAGAAATAATTTAGGTTCAGAAGGTCATTATTGTTTTGTACAAACGCTAAGAGCTCTTCTTCGGAAGGGTCAGCTTCTTCGGCTTTAACTGAGACAAACCCATTTTCTTCATTTTCATCTTCATCTTCGGCTTTAACTGAGACAAACCCATCATCTTCATCTTCATCTTTATTTTCAGACGACAAGGAACTTGACCCAGGTGGGACCCCAGGTGTGACATCTTCGTCTTCTGGTACTGTTGAATTAAAACCGTCTTCTTCTCTGGGTAACATCTTCTATTTACCTCTTCTGTGTGCTGTTTATTTTTTAAACATTATACTTAAATTGTATACCAAAAAACTTAACATATCCTTAAAATTTTCATTGCCTTAGCCAGTCAAATCTCTTAGACTTTTCGCAGTTTTAACCCCCGCCTTGATGGAAGATAAGCTAATGAATAATATAAAAATACTCTGCGTTATCCCGAGCCGCATTGCCTCGACCCGGATACCGCGCAAAGCGCTTTTGCCTATCCAGGGGAAGCCAATGGTGCAGTGGACTTATGAAAATGCGAGCCGCAGCCAAACGATGGCCAAGGTGGTCGTCGCAACGGATAGCCTTGAAATTGCTGAAGTAATTACGGCTTGCGGCGGGACGGTTGAAATGACTGACCCGGAAATTCCCACAGGATCGGACCGCGCGGCGGTGGTGGCAGAGCGTTATCCGGAAATGGATGTGATTATTAATCTGCAAGGAGATGAGCCTTTTATTAAACCGCAGATGTTGGATGAACTGGCCCTGCCCTATCTGCAAGGCGAAGCGCCGGAAATGGCGACCTTGGCTTATCCTTTATTGCCCCATGAAATGGCGGACCCCGGGATTGTGAAAATTGTCACGGATTTAAAACAGAATGCGCTGTATTTTTCGCGGGCGATGGTTCCTTATCAGCGGCAAAAGACTGAGGTGCCGCTTTATCATCATATGGGGATTTATGCCTTTCGGCGGGATTTTCTACTGCGGTTTACGAAGTTGGCGCAGACGCCTTTGGAATTGGCGGAGAGTTTGGAGCAGCTGCGGGCGCTCGAGCATGGTCATCGGATTCGGGTTTGTGTGACAGAGCACAGGACCTTGGAGGTGAATACGCAAGAGGAGTATGAGCGGGCGCAGTCATTTGTGTATGAGGGATAAATAAAACCTCTGTCTAGTACAGCATTCGTTCAGGATGACAAAATTAAACAAGCGCTGTACTAGGTTTCTGTTTGAGCAGAGAGCATTTGCTTTCCATCACCCGCTCTGAGACAAATAAAAATCCCGGCTGAACAAAAAGTCAGGGCCCCCATGAGGAAAAAGGCCTGATGGAAAACTTGAGGAGTCAGATGTAAGGGTTCGTGGATTTGAGAAGAATAATAACGCAGTAGAATAGCAGCAACGGCGACACCCAAGCTCTGCGCGAGCACTTGGACCGTGCTAGTAATACTCGTGGACGCACTCAGTTCGTCTTCATGAATATCAGCGAGCGCCAGTGAGTTCATGCCCGTGTATTGTCCCGCAGTAAAAACGCCAAAGACAAAAGACAAAGCGGCAATTGTGTAGAAGGAAGTATCTGTCCCCACCCATTGAAACAGCCACAAAACAGAACCCACCATAAAAGTATTCGTCAACAAGTACCTTCTATAGCCTACACGTCGTAAAATTCGTGAAGCCAGGGGCTTGGAAAACATAATACCAACGGCCATCGGCGCCACCAACAATCCTGAAAGTTCTGCGCTATACCCCAGGCCAACTTGCTGCAACAAAGGCAGCAAAAAAGGCAGGCCGCCAAAACCGAGACGCGCGAAGAGGTTCCCCATGACAGAAATCCGAAAAGAGCGGATGCGGAACAGGCTGGTTTTAATCACAGGCGCGGAATGATAGGGAGCGTGTAAAAAATAAATAATCAACATCAGCGCAGCGATGGCGAGTTTTAAAAAAGTTGAGCTTAAATTCAGGTGGGTTTCACTGAGTTCCGCAAGTGAAACACAGAGCATGCCTAGACTGCCGCCGAATAAAATAAAACCCCAGAAATCAAAAGGCCGGGCTTTT
>CAYVBZ010000073.1:0-10025 GCA_964449835.1 uncultured Coxiellaceae bacterium
ATAATCGAAACCAAATTCATTATTGGTTCCGTAGGTAATATCAGCGGCGTAGGCTTTTTGTTTCTCGGCGGTAGGCATATTGGGAAGAATGACCCCGACCGTTAGACCCAAAAATTCATAAATAGGGCCCATCCAAGCAGCGTCACGGTTAGCGAGATAATCATTCACGGTAACAACATGGACGCCCTTTCCCGGTAAAGCATTGAGATAGGCCGCCAAAGTCGACATCAAGGTTTTTCCTTCGCCGGTGCGCATTTCAGCAATACTGCCGCCATGCAAGACCATACCGCCAATCAACTGCACATCAAAGTGACGCATATTCAGCGTCCGCTTGCCCGCTTCGCGCGCGACTGCAAAAGCTTCGGGCAATAAATCATCCAAGGTTTCGCCTTTTTCTAGACGGGCGCGAAACTCAGTGGTTTTCTCTTTCAAAGCGGCATCTGAAAGTTTTGAGATTTGCTCTTCTAAAGCATTAATTGTCTCGACCGATTTCCATAAGCGGCGCAAAACACGTTGATTACGGCTGCCAAACACACCTGTTAATAGACGAGCTAACATATCCTTGATCTCACTGAATAATCATTAAACGCTGAGTTTACTACATCTAACACAAGGCTCAAACAAGTATCACTCCTTCTTTTTTAGTGCTATAACTATTGAAATTAAAACTCAGGGGCCCCATATGAGCGAGCTAACGCCGCCTCCCATTGGACAACTTTTAAAAACAGAACATTCAGCGTTAGAGCGTATTTTTGCGAAGGTCCAACAATTGAAGCAGGTGAATGAGGTTTTTCTGGCTTGTCTGGATTCAAAATTAAAGAGACATTGTGTAGTGGCGAATATTTATACAGACAAGCTTGTTATTTTAGTAGAAAATGCGGCAGTTGGTACGCAATTAAGGTTTTCTACGCCAGATTTACTTCCTCTTTTGAGGCAGAAGCATCCGTTATTGAGGGAGATTAAACTGATTGAGTGGAAGGTCAAGGTTTAGGATTTTCCTCCCCTCTGCCCCTCCCGCAACATAACGGCATTAAGCTTCTGTATTAAGATTCCGTCACCAAAATCGGCCGCGCATAGGAAATTGGAATTGTTTGAGACTCATCAAAGGTCACATATTCCCAAGCATTCTCCGTATCCAACAACTTGCGCAACAACTGATTATTCAAAGCATGCCCAGACTTATATCCACAAAAAGACCCTATCAAACTAGATCCCAAAAGATATAAATCCCCAATCGCATCCAAAATCTTGTGCTTCACAAACTCATCTTCATAACGTAGCCCATCTTCATTCAAAATACGAAAATCATCAATCGCAATCGCATTGTCCAGACTCGCGCCTCGGGCCAGGTTCATTTTTTGAAGATGTTCAAACTCAGACATAAAACCAAAGGTCCGCGCGCGGCTAACTTCCTTCACATAAGAGGTGCTGGAAAAATCCAAAGTTGCGGTCCGACTATGAGAGCGGAAAATGGGATGGTCAAAGTCAATGGTAAAGGTCACTTTAAAGCCATCAAAAGGTTCAAAATTAGCCCACTTGTCGCCATCCTTCACTTCGACTTTGCGCTTAATACGAATAAAGCGTTTCGGCGCGTTTTGTTCCTGAATACCAGCTGACTGGACCAAGAAAACAAAAGGCCCGGCGGAGCCATCCATAATGGGAATTTCAGAAGAGCTCACGTCCACAAAAGCATTATCAATGCCTAAGCCCGCAAAAGCCGAAAGCAAATGCTCGACGGTCGCAAGCCGCACACCATTCTTAACCAGGGTGGTTGAAAGCGTCGTTTCTCCCACATTTTGAGCCAGGGCGGCAAATTCAACGATTGGATTAAGATCGATCCGATGAAATACAATCCCCGTATTCGGAGGCGCAGGCCGCAACACAATCTCAGCCCTTTCACCCCGATGCAAAGTAATCCCAGTTGCTTTAATAACGTTTTTTAAAGTGCGCTGTCTTATCATTTTTTATTCTTCAATCTATCGATCCATTAATAAAATAATACCACAACAGAGGGCGCTTGACCCCCTATTTGGCATTAACCTTGTACGTTAAAGTCTTCCTTAAGCTTCCTCTTTCCTTCTTAAGAAGGCCGGTATATCAAAGTAGTCCGTTTCTGAGAAGAAATTATCAACAGTGGCTGTTTTTTGAGCAGACCCTGCTGGGGCAACCGCAACAGCAGGCGCCGGTATGGGCGCGGCAGTTGGAGTTGTATTGCGTCGCATAATAGCTGGTTTTTCAAGCTTTTGGTAGTCCGTCACGGTGCTTTCCAGCTTAGGAACTTCATTTCCTTTCAAGGAAGGGAGGCCTTGTTTTCGGCCTAAACCCGTCACAATGACGGTCACCCTGACTTCGTCACGCAGCTCTGGATCGATAACAGTCCCAACAACAACGGTTGCCCCGCCTTCTGAGGTAATATTTTTTACAACCTCGCCGACTTCTTCAAATTCACCAATAGACAAGTCCACGCCTGCCGTTATGTTCACTAAAACGCCGCGGGCACCACTTAGGTCAACATCTTCAAGTAAAGGACTAGCAATCGCGGACTCCGCTGCAAGGCGGGCCCGATTTTCGCCGGAACCAATACCCGTTCCCATCATAGCAATGCCCATTTCAGACATCACCGTCCGCACATCGGCAAAATCAACATTAATCAAGCCTGGGCGCGTAATTAGTTCAGCAATCCCTTGAACTGCGCCGCGTAAAACATCATTCGCAGCTTTGAAAGCATTCACTAAGGTGACGTTTTTACCCAGCACCGTCAGCAATTTATTATTCGGAATCGTAATCAATGAGTCTACATATTGGCCCAAGTGTGCAATTCCGGAATCGGCAATTTGCATCCGCACCTTGCCTTCGAAAGAAAAAGGCTTGGTCGTCACTGCAACGGTCAAAATGCCTAACTCTTTGGCAATTTGAGCCACCACAGGCGCAGCTCCCGTTCCAGTTCCACCACCCATGCCGGCGGCAATAAAAACCATATCCGCGCCAGCCAATACAGATTTAATTTTTTCACGGTCTTCTTCCGCGGCGCGCCGGCCAATTTCAGGATTAGCCCCTGCTCCAAGGCCGCGTGTAATACTTTCTCCCAGTTGAATTGTTGTATTTGCGGAGGAGTTTCGTAAGGCCTGCGCATCGGTATTTGCGCAAATAAATTCTACACCTTCAATATGGCCTGCCATCATATGTTGTATCGCATTGCCGCCTCCGCCGCCGACACCGACGACCTTAATGACAGCATTTTGCGGGCCCGTATCAATCACTTCAAACATACTTCCTCCTTAAAAATTCCCTTGAAACCAGCCTTTCATTCGAGACCATAAGCCTTTCAAGCTAGAATGGGTAACATCTTCACGTTGTTTGTTGCGTTGCTCTAAGCCATAAAGCAATAAGCCGACGCTGGTTGCATAAATAGGGTTATGAATCACATCAGAAAGCCCGGTGATATTCGTGGGAACACCAATTCGCACGGGCATACGGAAAACACGTTCCGCAAGCTCGACCGCGCCTTCCACCTTGGAGGCACCGCCCGTTAAAATGATCCCCGCTGCAATGACATCTTCCAAACCGCAACGGCGAATCTCGGAATGCACTAAAGTAAATAATTCTTCATAACGCGCTTCAATCACTTCAGCCAAGGCACGTTTGGAAATGCGGCGCCCTGGACGGTCTCCTACCGGCGGCACATCCAAGGTTTGATTAATGTCCACTAAATCCTGTAAGGCACAGCCATATTTAATTTTAATATCTTCGGCATGCCGTGATGGCGTGCGTAAAGCAATCGCAATATCATTAGTAACCTGGTCACCCGCAATAGGAATGACTGCCGTGTGCCGAATCGCCCCATCCGTAAAAATGGCGATGTCTGTGGTTCCCCCGCCAATATCAATCATGCATACGCCCAGTTCTTTTTCATCCTCAGTCAAAATAGATTGGCTGGAGGCAAATTGTTCTAGAACAATGTCGTTTGCAGTTAAGCCGCAACGTTTGAGACATTTCACAATATTCTGAGCAGCGGAGACCGCGCCTGTAACGATATGGACTTTGGCTTCAAGACGGACGCCAGCCATGCCAACAGGTTCGCGGATGGATTCTTGACTATCGATAGTAAATTCTTGAGGCAAAATATGCAGGATTTTTTGGTCCGCGGGAATAGCGATGGCTTTCGCAGCATCAATCACACGTTCAACGTCGTTCTGCGTGACTTCATGATCACGGATGGCAACGATACCATGAGAGTTCAAACTGCGGATATGACTGCCGGCTATACCGGTAAAGGCGGAGTAAATTTCACAACCCGCCATGGACTCAGCATCTTCCACGGAGCGTTGGATAGATTGAACAGTGGTTTCAATATTCACCACCACGCCTTTTTTAAGGCCTTGGGAAGGATGCGTTCCCATGCCGATAATGTTGAGTTGCGCATCAGAGCTCACTTCACCCACGAGGGTGACGACCTTCGAGGTACCAATATCGATACCAATAATGAGATCTCTTTGCTGTGGCTTCTTTGCCATATTTTATAGTTTCCAATTATAGATCCGTAGTTCCTTTCCATTTCACCGCCATGCCATTAGGATAGCGTAAATCGACATATTCTACATCTTTTGCTTTCGCGCCTATAATTTTGGGGTACACTTTCACAAATTGACCCAGGTGCGTCAAGCTGTTTTTATGCGTCAGACGCAGGCGTATTCCATTGTCCAGCGTTAAATGCCACAGCTCGTAGGGCGTTAACTCTAACGTGGTTATTTTAGCATGTAATGGCTGCAATTCACGATTAAAATCGTTGAAAAATTGCAGCATGAGGCCTTGGCCGCCATCAGGGCCCAGAAAACGCGGCAAATCAGCGGGCGCCTTATACTCTCCCGGACTAAAGAGATCACCGTTCGCGCTTAAGAGGCTGCCATCGCGCCAAGAGGCGACGGGGCAATGCTCGGCAATAATAATATCAACACGGTCCGGCCAAACTCGCCGGACCGTAATATTCTCAACCCAGGAAAATTGGTGCAGCCGGTCTTTAATGAGCTCCATGTCCACTGAAAAGAAATTATGCGCGACTAAAGGTTTCAAGAGATTTTGCAGTTCCGCATGCTCAACATGCTGGGCCCCATAGACATGCACCAATTGAACTGGAAAGTAGCGGGTCTCATGCAGGCTGCCGTAGACTTCAAACCCAAGGACAAAAAGGCCGCCGATGAAAAGGAGTTTTAAAAGAAACTTCCCTGTCCGCAACATGTCTCCTTCCTTATCGGGTGGATTTTCCTATCATACACACTTCTGGAATCAAGCACACACCAAACTTTTCTTCAACCATCGCTTTAATTTCGCAGACTAAGGCTTCAATTTCCGCGGCCTTGGCGCCGCCTTCATTAATGATAAAATTTGCATGCTTTTCAGAGACAACCGCCCCTCCCTTTTTGTATCCCTTTAAGCCGCAGTTTTCAATAAGGCGGGCAGCATAATTTTGGGGGGGATTTCGAAAGACCGAACCACAGTTAGGCAAGCCCGTGGGCTGGGCCGCATTGCGCTTTTCAAGCAGTTGCCGGATTTTCTCCAGGGCTACGGCTTTCGTGCCGCTCCGGGCTTGAAAATGTCCTGCGACAAACCATTCATCTTGCGGTTTTTTAACGTGACGGTAACTGACTTCAAAGTCGGAAGCGGGTCTTAATTTAAACTCTCCCTGGCGATTGAGGGTCTCGACTTGGGAAACAAATTGCCAGGTTTCGCCGCCATAGCAGCCAGCATTCATGGCTAAGGCCCCTCCAACAGTGCCTGGGATACCCGCCATAAATTCGAGCCCTTCCAAGGCTAAACGGGCAGAAAAACGGGCCAGTTGAGCACAAGAAACACCCGCCTCAACACGGAGGGCCGTCTCTGCTTGGGTCAACTGCTTGAGGGCGCCCTGAGTAATGATCACAGCTCCTTCTAAGCCGCCATCTCGCACCAGTGTGTTGCTGCCCAGTCCCAGCCAGTGCAGAGGCAAAGTTGGAGGCAATCTTTGCATAAAATAAGCTAAATCCTGAATATCTGCCGGAAAATAAACCACATCAGCTGGCCCACCCACGCGCCAGGAAGTATAAGGCGCCAAAACTTCATCGAGCAAAAGACGCCCTCGAAGCAGGTCCAAGCCCTCCCCCCAACCCTTTTCTTTTAAGCTAGCGGGGCCCATCAAGCCACCTCTGCTAAGGAAGAGGCCGCAAGCTGGGCCGACATGGCCCCAATGTCCCCTGCACCTTGCATTAATAAAATATCGCCATCCTGCAGGGTACGTTGCAGCGCTTCAGGCAAAAATTCTTTTTTCTCAATAAAAAGAGGTTTTAGCTTGCCTTTGTTACCAATACCTTCAATCAGGGCCCTACCATCTGCGCCGGCTATATAGCTTTCGCCCGCAGAATAAACCTCGATTAAAAGTAAGGCATCTACCTGGGACAGGATTTCGCAGAAATCATGAAAAAGGGCTTTGGTCCGACTATAACGATGCGGCTGATAAACCATCACCAGACGCTTTCCTGGCCAACATTGACGGGCAGCTTCAAGTGTTACTTTAATTTCACGCGGATGGTGGCCATAATCATCCAACAAAGTGACCTGTCCACCTTGCTTCAGAGCAAAATGACCATAGATTTGAAAACGCCGTCCGACCCCTTCAAACTGAGCTAAAGCACGCTGGATATCTTCATCTGATACTTTTAGCCGCGATGCCACGGCAATGGCAGCCAAGGCGTTCAAGACATTGTGGCGTCCCGGTAAATTCAAAGTAATCTTTAAGGCTTTTAAACCTGCCCGCTTGACGGTAAATTGGGCCTGGGTTCCATGATAACTGATCTCTGAAGCACTATAATCTGCCTCTTCAGTCAGACCATAAGTTAAGTAAGAACGGTGAATTTGCGGCAAAATTTCTTGCACAACGGGGTCATCGATGCAAAGGACGGCCAAGCCATAGAAAGGCAAACGGTGAATGAAATCGACAAAGGTGGAACGCAATTGGGAAAAATCGTTCTGATAAGTTTCCATATGATCGGCGTCAATATTCGTCACGACCGCAATCGTTGGGTTCAAATATAAAAAGGAAGCGTCACTTTCATCCGCTTCGGCCACTAAATATTGACCGCTCCCTAATCGCGCTGTACTCCCAAAATGATTAAGCTGGCCACCAATTACGAAGGTAGGATCGAGCTTCGCTTCCGCTAAAATACTGGCCACTAAACTGGTGGTGGTGGTCTTCCCATGCGTGCCTGCAATCGCAATGCCATAGTGAAAACGCATTAACTCCCCCAACATCTCCGCACGCGGCACAATGGGAATATGCTGATTTTGCGCGGCAACAAGCTCGGCATTGTCCCAAGACACTGCGGAAGAACGCACAATCACATCCGCCCCCTGAATATTTTCAGCGCGATGGCCACAAAAGATGTCCGCACCCAAGTTGCGCAGTCTTTTCGTTAAGGCATTCTCAGAAAGATCAGAACCAGATACCTTATAGCCCTGCCCCAGAATCACTTCAGCGATGCCTGCCATACCGACACCACCGACCCCCACAAAGTGAATATGCTGAATATGCCCCATTCTTAAGTTCATTTCTTTTCTCTCAATGATTCGTTATTAGCGTATCTTACTTATATCATGGGTGAAATGCGAGAAACAGTGCGTAAAAATGAAGGAAGAAGGGATTTTAGCTTGGGGCTAATTCTTCTCGAACGGCGGTGGCGATGTAATCAGCCCAGTGTTCAACGTCATTTTTTTCTTTGCCTTCCACCATGACCCGCACACAGGCTTCTGTGCCGGAGCGGCGAATTAAGACACGGCCTAATTTTCCTAAAGCATTTTCAGCCGCTTTCAAGGCGTCTTGAATGCGGGGCTTGTCTTGAAATTCTGCTTGTTCCGTCACGGTGATATTCACTAGGGCTTGTGGATACTTATTAAGGCCGGCATGCAGCTCGCTTAAGGGTTGCTCCGCATAACGCATCGCTGAAAGAACTTGCAGGGCCGTTATAATTCCGTCACCCGTTGTTGTGGCTTCACGGTAGATTAAATGTCCGGAAGGTTCACCGCCTAAAAACCAGCCTTGCTTTTCTAATTCTGCAATAATGTGTCTGTCACCAACGGGAACGCGTAAAAATTCAATGCCCAGCTGTTCGAGAGCTTGTTCAAAAGCCAGGTTAGACATCACCGTGCCAATGACCCCGCCCCGCAAAAGCCCAGTTTCTTTGCGATGTTTCGCAATAATATAAAGAAGCTCGTCGCCATCTAAAACTTGCCCCTGATGGTCAACCATCACCACACGGTCCCCATCTCCATCCAGAGCAATTCCCAAATCTGCTTTTTCTTGCAAGACAACACGACTTAACAGCTCCGGATGCGTCGCCCCGCAGTTTAAATTAATGTTGAGCCCATTCGGTTCCACACCAATTTCAATAACTTCAGCGCCCAATTCGCGAAAGACATTCGGCGCAACGTGATAAGCCGCGCCATTGGCACAATCCACCACCAGTTTTAAGCCATTAAAATTAATGTCTGAAGCGACAGTACTTTTGCAAAATTCAATATAACGCCCTGGTGCATCAACAACACGTCGTGCCTTACCGAGTTCCGCGGAGTCCACGGTCGTCATCGGCTTTTCAAGCTGTTCTTCAATCGCAAGTTCCACTTCATCCGGCAGTTTTTTGCCGAGTGAAGAGAAAAACTTAATGCCATTATCATAAAAAGGATTATGTGAGGCACTAATAACAATGCCGGCTTGAGCACGCAGGGTACGAGTTAAATAGGCAATAGCGGGGGTAGGCATGGGGCCCAACAAATGGGTGTTGACACCTGCCGCAGAAAGGCCCGCCTCCAACACGGACTCGAACATATAGCCTGAAATGCGCGTGTCTTTTCCAATTAAAATATTGCCGGCCTGCTGTCTTCCTAAAACTTTACCGACCGCCCAGCCTAATTTTAAAATAAACTCAGGCTTAATCGTTTCAGAGCCGACGCGGCCACGGATGCCATCCGTGCCAAAATAGCGACGCTTGACCGTCTTTTCTTGAGAAAGTGGATTTTTAGAATTAAACTGTTTCATCATGAGATAAATCTAAACCTGCATTATTATTCCGGTCCATCTGCGTGCTCGTAGCGGAAGGCTTCGAATCGGTCGCTGTCGGCTTAGAATTTTGTCCGTTATTAGAGGTGGGCTCACGAACTGGCCTTCCTTCCATGGCATCATGAATTTGATCTGTATTAATTGTTTCAAATTTCACTAAAGCCTGGGCCATGTTGTGCAGAATAGTTATATTATCCTTTAGGATTTTTTCCGCGCGTTTATAATTACTTTCAATGATCATGCGCACTTCATCATCGATGAGACCTGAAGTTAATTCAGAAATTTCCTTATGACGTGTCACCGCATGTCCCAAAAAGATTTCTTCATCATTGCCTTCAAAGGTCAGCGGCCCTAGTTTTTCTGAGAACCCCCACTTCGTGACCATGTTGCGTGCGATTTCAGTCGCCTTTTGAATATCGTTGGCGGCACCCGTTGTGACTTTCCCGAGACCAAAAATCAATTCCTCAGCAATGCGGCCCCCAAATAAACTGGAAATTTTGCTTTCCAAATATTGGCGGGTATAGTTGTACCGGTCCCCTTCCGGTAAGAACACAGTCACCCCTAAAGCTCTGCCGCGGGGAATAATCGTCACCTTGTGCACTGGATCATGTTCTGGGACACTCAAACCTACAATGGCATGGCCTGCTTCGTGATAGGCCGTTAACTTCTTTTCTTCCTCGCTCATGACCATAGAACGCCGCTCGACGCCCATAATGACTTTGTCTTTCGCTTTTTCAAAATCATCCATGGTTACCACACGTTTATTCGCGCGCGCGGCAAATAAAGCAGCTTCATTGACAATATTGGCAAGGTCCGCGCCTGAAAAGCCCGGCGTGCTTCGTGCAATTACGCTGACGTCGACATCGTCGCCCAACGGCACTTTCCGCGTGTGTACTTTCATGATTTGTTCACGGCCGCGAACATCCGGCAAAGAGACCACAAC
>CAYVBZ010000074.1:0-9908 GCA_964449835.1 uncultured Coxiellaceae bacterium
TTGTCCGCTTTGCTGGCCTGATAAAGGGCATGCATATTGATTTTTTTTTCTGACCTATTTTGTAGTTGCTCAAATGTTTCCACGCAATATTCGCGGTCATTTTGATTTAAGTAATCCCCCATCTCATTAAGCAGATCACCTGGTACTTTAAGCAGCTCACCTAGTACTTTTTCATAAGAATCAGAGGGCGGAATATTCTGGTTCTCATCCTCGGGATTGCTATTTAAAGATAAATGTTTTGTTTGTCTAAGCATGAGAGAACCGGCCTCGATTTTGTGTAATTTGTGGGCCAGATGTTATCATGAAAAGCATAAAGTGTAAATAAATAAATCAAATAGGAAAGTTCTGTCTTTTTTATAACAATGAATATTATTCACTATTTATGCAATCATTTTTAACGTTTTGAAATAAAGGGATTTCCCTTGATGTAAAACCGCAAATGGCGCTTTGCCCAATGTTTGGCATAGTCCACACCGATGCGAGGTCTTTTCACAATTTGAAAAGTTTCCAGTTTATCCGTTTCTTCTGCTACAAAGAGTTCAGAACTTAAGAGATCTTGTCCGTGGAGCTTTTTGTCAATCTGCATGGCCTTGCATAAAAGACCTGGGCCTTGAGTGCGTTCTTTTATATTTTGGACCGGTTCTATGGCGCGCAGCAGTACCGCGGAAGCATGACCTTCCTTTTCGGTGACGATATTCATGCAATGATAGATTCCATAAATGAGATAGACATAGGCATGTCCCGGTGGGCCGAACATGACTTGCGTCCGCGGGGTTAAACCCTTTGCAGAATGGGCTGCTAAATCATGCGGGCCCAAGTAGGCCTCAACTTCGACAATTTTTCCGATGCGTTTGACGCCGCGGCTTTGGTGCACAAGATATTTTCCCAAAAGATCTTTGGCGACTTCGATGGTATCTCGGTCATAAAATTGGCGTGGTAATTTTCGCAGCTCGATTTTGGCCATTTTTATTTAATGCTCAGGAGTCATCACATCATTTCATATTGCGGACCACTGCCGCCTTCTGGAGGAGTCCAGATAATATTTTGGGTGGGGTCTTTAATATCGCATGCTTTGCATTGGACGCAATTCGGTGCATTGATTTGCAAGCGCGGCTGCTGCTCTGTGTTATAGATAATTTCATAGACGCCGGCAGGGCAATAACGAGACTCGGGAGAATCATATTCCGCTAAATTAATTTGAATGGCGGCCGCGGGGTTTTTTAATAGTAGATGACAGGGTTGATCTTCGGGATGTGCCAGATTGGCTAAATAGACAGAGCTCAGGCGGTCAAAAGAAAGACGGTCGTCGTGTTTGGGATAATTTAGTTTTCGGCAATCTTTTGCTTTTTTCAGACTGTCATGGTCGCTGCGCGCATGATGCAAGGTCCATGGCGCGCGGCCCCGAAAAAGGTAGGTGTCTATCGCTGAATAAAACAAACCAGGCCATAAGCCCCAGCGCAGGGCGGGACGGATATTTCGTGCCTGGTATAATTCTTTCCAGATCCAGCTACTTTCACAATGCTTTTGATACGCGATACATTCTTGAGGCTGCTCTTGGTCCAGCACAGGCAAAATACTTTCAGCGGCCAACATGCCGGACTTCATGGCAGTATGGATGCCTTTAATTTTAGGCACGTTGAGAAAGCCGGCGCCGCAGCCGAGGATTAAACCGCCTGGAAAACTGAGTTTAGGAAGAGACTGCAGGCCGCCTTCATTCAAGGCCCGAGCGCCATAAGCAAGCCGTTTGCCGTCTTTGAGCAAGGCGGCAATAGCAGAATGCGTTTTGAAACGTTGAAATTCCTCATAGGGATTGAGATAGGGATTTTCATAGTCCAGGCCGACCACGAAACCGAGTGCTACTTTTCGATTGTCGAGATGATAAACAAAAGAGCCGCCGTAAGTCTTGGAGTCCAGCGGCCAGCCGATGGTGTGGAGCACAGAGCCCTTGTTGTGGACGGCTTCAGGTATTTCCCATAATTCTTTGATGCCGAGACCATAGGTTTGTGGGTCTACCCCTTTGCGCAGGTCAAAGCGTTCGAATACTTGTTGCGTTAAAAAACCGCGGCAGCCTTCGGCGAATAAGGTTTGTTTGGCGTAAAGTTCAATCCCTGCTTGGTAACGTTCAGTGGGCTTGCCGTCTTTTCCGGTTCCTTTGTCGCCGGTGGCAACGCCGCAAACGGCCGTGCCGTTATAGAGAATTTTAGTTGCGGCAAAGCCAGGAAAAATGTTTACACCTAGATTTTCGGCATAGGCGGCCAACCAACGGCATAATAAGCCCAAACTAATAATATAGTTCCCGTGGTTTTTCATAGGGGAGGGCGTGGGCAGGCGAAAGGCATGTTTTTCTGTTAAAAAAAGAAAGCGGTCTTGAGAGACTTTCGTATGAATCGGTGCGTCTAAGTTTTTCCAATCGGGAATCAACTCATTCAAGGCGCGTGGTTCTAATACGGCGCCTGATAAAATATGTGCGCCAACCTCACTCCCTTTTTCCAGAACGCAGATTTGGAGAGCCTGATTGCGCTTGCGTCCTAATTGGGCCAGCCGAATAGCTGCTGATAATCCCGCAGGACCTGCACCAACAATAATGACATCAAAATCCATTTTTTCACAGGACATAGCGAGACCTTATCTTAGCTAAAAAAGTTCAACCGCAATGGCGGTTGCTTCTCCACCGCCAATGCACAACGAAGCAAGCCCACGTTTTAGGCCGCGCTGCTGCAGTGCGCAAAGCAAAGTAACCATAATGCGTGCGCCGCTCGCACCGATGGGATGGCCCAAGGCACAGGCGCCGCCATTGACGTTGAGTTTTTCATGGGGAAGCTTGAGTTCGCGCATAGCAGCGAGAGCAACTACGGCGAAAGCTTCATTCATTTCAAACAGGTCGATTTCTGCGACTGACCAGCCAATTTTTTCCATTAAGCGGCGTGTGGCGTCGATGGGTGCTGTTGGAAATTGCTCGGGCGCTTTGGCATAGGCGCTATGGGCAAGTATGCGTGCAAGGGGTTGAATTCCGCGTTTTTCAGCTTCCGAAAGACGCATGAGAGCAAGTGCCGCGGCACCATCGGAGATAGAAGAAGAATTGCCGGCAGTGACCGTGCCATCTGTTTGGAAAGCGGGTTTGAGTTGCGAAATTTTTTCCAGAGGGACCGAGCCAGGCCGTTCATCTCTGTCGATACGTTGCTCGCCTTGCTTTGTTTTCACAGTCAAGGGCACGATTTCCTTTTCAAATTTTTTATCCGCAATGGCTTTTAAGGCGCGTTCAAAAGAAGCAAGGGCAAAATTGTCTTGCTCGGCACGCGTGAAACCCAATTCTTGTGCACAACGCTCAGCAAAATAGCCCATGGGGCGGCCTTTGTCATAGGCGTCCTCTAGGCCGTCTTGCATCGTATGGTCAATGAGTTGTCCATGGCCCAGGCGATACCCAAGACGCGCTTTGGGAAGGAGGTAAGGGCCATTGCTCATGCTTTCCATCCCGCCGGCAACTATAATTTTTTGCTCACCGATGAGCAAAAGATCGTGCGCAAACATCACCGCTTTCATGCCTGAACCACACATTTTGTTGATCGTCGTGCAGCCAGTTTTGACAGACAAACCGGCGCCGAGGGCGGCTTGCCGTGCCGGCGCTTGTCCTTGGCCTGCGGGTAATACACAGCCCATGATGACTTCATCGACCTCATCGGTTTTGAGATGCGCGCGCGTTAAGGCGGCTTGAATGACAGAAGAACCTAATTGCGGCGCTGAAAAGTCTTTTAATTCACCTAAAAGATTTCCTTGAGCGGTCCTTGCAAGGCCTACGATTACAACAGGATCTTTCTCCATTAACGACTCTCCCTTTTGTCCAACGCTTCATTTTCAATTTTATTTTCCTGTTTCTTTAATAAAGATTTAATTTTTTGCAGCTTGCTCGTATCAAAGGCAAACCCTGCATCATGCAGCGCTTTTTCTGGGTCCTTTTTAAATTGATTTCGAAATTCAAAATTATTTGCCCAAGCCTCAAACACTTCCTTTAATTCTTCTGCTGAAACGGTTGATGCAGCTGTTTCTTTAACGTCCAGGGTCCATAAAGGATATTGGCCAATTTTCCCATGCGGGACAACATTAAAATAACGAGAGGCGGCGGCGATAATTTTTTCTTCGGAGTAATTTTGACTGTGTTCGCTGGCTTTTTCAATTTGCTCCACATTTTGACAGTCCGCTAAATTAACGCGATTATTAAAAATAATGCGCTCGTTGCAAATTTTCCGCAGATGTTTGAAGATTTCGTCATGGTCCAGGTAACGATCGGAGTTGCGGACACTGCCGAAATAAAGGTATTGATACATATTCAACATCAGCACAGTTTGGAAAGGACCGCCAAATTCATCAATTTGATCGGCCAGTTCATGCAGCCTCATAAATTCAAAACGGACCTTGTTATTATGCAAGTGATCTTTCAGCCAACGGCAGACGTCAATATCATATTGGTAAACATCGATGCCGAGACTCCGTGTGCAATTGGGATTTTCGCTGGCATCGAAGACAAAAAAGCCTTTGGAGGAGCCAATGTCAAGAAAACTGGTCAAGGGTTCCGGATAGAGTTCGCGCACACGATTATAGCGTTTGGCTAAATCCCGGGTCGGGACCAAACGGTTTTTTTTAACTTTGTAATTATGGTTATTAGGGTAGGCGGCTTTTAAGTAACTTAGATATTCCTTAGCTGTCGGTGATAAACTTTGACTAGGATGAAGCAGTTGAGTCAAACACTTAGAAATTTTTGAAAACACGTAAACCTTCTCCTTTGAATCCATTTTAAAATGACAAGGGGGCTATTATATACCAAAGCAGAGACCCTCACCGCATGCTAAAATAAATGAAAGAACAGATTTTTCAACTACAGGTAGGACTTGGATGATTTATGCCCACTTATCCTGAAACAGCGACAACCACTGTCGCAGAGCGCCAAGCCCTGATTAAGACCTACCCTTGTTTTTCCACTCTTACGAAGCGTCAGAGCCAGGAATTGGCAGCGCTCCTTAAAGAAGTATTTTATGCTCCCAAGGAAGTGGTGGTGACCCAAGAGGAACTGATTGATTCTGTTTACTTTATAGTCAAAGGAGAGGCAGAGGTAACCCATTTATCAGAATATAAAAAAAAGAAAATCATCACCCCAATCGGTCTTTTACAAGCCCATGACAGCATTGGCTTAAATGATACCGGCTTTTATTCGACGACCGGCAAAAGAACGGCAACCGTAACAGCGATTTCAGAGTTCTTAGTGCTGGCCCTTGATCTCAATGATCTCCACGATTTTTTAAAAAAACATAAACTAAAATCCGGTATGTCTGCCGCCTCCGAGCAAATGCTGCGCATGCGTTTGATCAAACAAAGCCTTCCATTTAGCAAATTAAGTCATGACCGCTTGCAGTGGCTTTGCGAGCGTGTGGAAAACCTCAGTGTGCCGGCCGGGACGGTCCTTTTTAAGGAAGGAGACCTGGGCGACAAATGTTATCTGGTCCGATCGGGGAAAATCGAGATTAGTACAATCGAAGAAGATGGAACGCCTCACCTCTTAGCTATTTTAAAAGCACCTTATTTATTTGGCGAAGCGACTTTAGTGACCCAGAAACCGCGGAATGCGACGGCGCTGGCTTTAGAAGACTCACAGTTGCTCGTGCTTTCTGTCACCTATTTAAGTGAATTATGGGAGCAAGAGCAGAATGTGTCGGAGATGTTTATGACCTTGATGGTGGACCGCAGCCGTCCCGAGCGCAATGCAGAAGTCATAGAATACCCGCGTACCACCCCGGAAGGTCAGACCATCGTGGTTTTAAAAAACCCGGCGAATGCAGGTTATTTTAAATTATCCCAGGAGGGTTGGTTTATCTGGCAACAACTGACGGGTAAACAAACCTTGAGAGAGATTACCATGGCTTTGGCAAATCAATATCAGTTGTTTGCCCCGAATATGGTGGCTGCCCTCATTTCGAAACTAGCGCACGCTGGTTTTGTTAAAAATGTCAGCCTTACTACTCTAAAAACCCCCAAGAAAACCCTGCTGAGTGTATGGGGCCAAGCTTTGCAAGGCATTTTGGATTTCAGGATTTTTTCTAAAAAAGCCGATGATTGGTTAACCAAAATTTATAATAAAGGTTTTAAGTTTCTATTTTCTCGTCCGGGACAGTGGTTTTTGGCCGTGATTGTCCTAGGCGGATTCTTCGCATTCTTGGAAACAGAGCCAAGAATCGTACATCTCCTGCAAACCCTGCATGCCACTTGGTTCATTTATATTTGTATGCTGCCTTTGACGCTATTAACGGTTGCTTTGCATGAGTTGGGCCATGCCTTAGGCACGAAAGCTTTTGGACGACAAGTCCATTCCATGGGAATCGGGTGGAATTGGACAAGACCTATCGCCTTCACCGACACAACGGACATGTGGCTTGATACACGCGGACATCGCATCTTAGTCAATCTCGCAGGCCCTTATGCCAATTTATTTGTGGCGGGACTTTGTTCCTTATTAATCTTGGTTGTTCCCTTCGGTTATATGGCGGTTTTTTTGTGGCTATTTGCCTTGATGACCTATGTGAATGGTTTCGCGGTGCTCAATCCTTCGCAAAATACGGATGGCTATTTTATCTTAATGGATTTTTTTGAAAAACCACAACTGCGCCAGGATGCCACGGCCAGGCTTATTAAAAAATTTCCAAGCTGGTTGAAAAGGCCTCGCTTGACTTTCAAATATAGCCCAGAAGCCTGCTATTGGCTCGCTTGTCTCCTCTATCTTGTCTTGACGGCGGTGATCACTTTCTACGTGCAAAACTTTGTGCTGAAGCTCTTCGGGATACGTCCAGTCCATGTTTGGGTGGCTTTGATTATTCCTGTCTTGACCGTAGTGCTTTCGAGTCTTGCTTTAGTCGCAGATATTTGGAAACAGCAGGATTAACTGCTAAATCCGCATTGGAATAATAACCAACTCTTTTCCATCCATATGGAGCAAACGCTGCAAAGTAGTCGGTGTTTCATTGTGGAGAATGCGAGTTATCCAATTGTCGTGTTTAAAGACCAATTTGCTGGAGAAGAAAATACAATTCGGATAATTTTTACAGACCTCTTCGGCTAAGTGGTCCAATTCTTCGACCGTGTCAGTGCCAAAGGCCGTGTGGGCTTCGGCAGGGATGCCATATTGATGGCAATATTTTACGAAATAGTCCATCATCTCATTGACTTCCACTTTCATTTTTTTAAGTTCATCCTGACCGCTGAAGCTTTGTACATCCACAATGCCCGCGCTGAGAAAAACTAGATTTTTAAAGTGATGGGGAAACATGCGTAAGACACAAAGCAGAGTATGCATGCCAACGCCCAAATTTTTACCGACAAAGATCCCGGCAGTAGGTTGTTGTGGGTCCGGCAGCGGCGGTGTGGAAATTTCTTCCGTGATCGGCTGACGAAGTTGAACGTCTAATTTAGCCAATTTTTTTGCCACGCGTCGATAATGTTGTTTGACCAAAAGACAGAGGAAGATCACCGCGAAGGTGACAGCCAAAGTTAGCCAACCCCCAGATTGTAATTTGGCGACTAAAGTGATGCCCAAAATACTGCCTGAGACGAGAAAGGCTAGAAAGGAAAAGAATAAGCGCCATTTCCAATTGGGGGAGGCGTGTTTTCTTCTTCTAAGCCAATAAACGGTTAGTCCAAGCAGGGTCAAGGTGAAGGTGATGAAGACATTAATACTATACAAAACAACCAAGACTGAAACGGCGCCTTTACACCAGACAAGAATACCGAGCGCGGCGAGACCAAATAAGATAACACCATTTTGGACCACAAGACGAGTGGATAAATGGCGAAAACGATTAGGCATCCAGCCATCGATGGCCATGTTGGCGAGCACTGCAGGCCCTGCTAAAAAACCAGTATTCGCGCCGACAAAGAGTAGACTGGCTTCGAGTAGTAAGGTCACAGACAAAATGATTTCCGCCAATTGAGAAGGACCTAAGATGGAATGAAAAACGATGGCATTCAAGGTTTGTCCTTGTGTTGGGACAGGCTGCCATAAAAGATAAAGCAAAATAAAGCCGCTCGCTGTTAGGCTGAGAGAAGTGGCCATGTAAAGCATGGTCCATTTTCCTGTGGCGACGCGGGGTTCGCGAAGACGGTTCACATTATTCGAAACCGCTTCGAGACCGGTATAGGTGCCGCTTCCCAGCGAATAGGCGTGCAAGACAAGACCAAGAAAAGGCAGCCAACCCAAAACTTGAATAAAATCATTTGATTCATTTAGTGTTTCATGGACAATTGGAACCAAGCCGCTGCGATGCGCGAGAATACCATAAATAATAAGGGTAAAATGGACCAGGACAAAACCCAGAAAAATAGGCATTAAAACTTTAATGGATTCTTTCATGCCGCGGAGATTCAGCCCGATTAAAAATAAAATTAAAATGATCTCCGCTAATACTTTATAAGTCTGCCAAGAAACCGGCAAAAGACTAAAAATAGCGTCCATTCCGCTGGCTGTTGAAACGGCGATAGTGAGCACATAGTCGACAATCAAGGCTGCTCCCGAAATCAAACCTGTATAAGGGCCCAGTAAGTGTGTGGCAACTTTATAACCGCCGCCGCCACTGGGGAAAAGCTCAATGACTTGATTGTAGGCCAGTGAAATAATAAAAACGGTGATCGCGGTTGCAATCGCGACATACAACGCGAAATGGGGATGCCTGCCTAAGGCGATAAAAGCTTCCGCAGGACCATAACAGGAGGAAGAAAGGCCGTCTGCGCCAAGACCGACCCAAGCTAGAAAAGCGACCAAGGAGATATGCCTTGTGATAGCGGGATTAAAAGGATTTAAAGGATGACCGAGCAATAAATTTTTGACCCGCTTTTTAAACGCCATTTCAATGTCCCTTGAAAGACTTTTTATCCGCCTTTTTATCCCTGATACATCAAACGCTCAATTCTTTTTTCCAAAGGGGGATGTGATGAAAACAATTCAAGCCAGCTGGGACGATGCGCAATTTTGAGTGCGGCCATTGACGGCGCTCGGTCATCTTCGTAGCCCATGGCAGTTTGCAAGCGCTTTAAAGCAGCGACCATTTTGTCTCGTCCCGCTAGACGGGCGCCGCCGGCATCTGCCCGGTATTCACGCCATCTTGAAAAAGCGGCCACCACAAGACTGCCAAGAATGGTGAACAAAATATCAAAAACAATGATTAAAACATTATAAATCAGGAAGGAAGGACCTTCTTCCCGGTCTTCATTTTTTGACATGGCCATTGAAATGGCGTAGGCAATAATTCGAGACAGGAAGAGCGTGAAAGCATTGACGATCCCTTGCAATAAAGTCATGGTGACCATGTCGCCATTGGCAATGTGGGTCATTTCATGGCCGATGACGCCGTCGATTTCATCTGAATTCATATTGCTCAGAAGGCCAGAAGAAACAGCGACCAGCGCATTTCCCTTGGATGGCCCAGTTGCAAAAGCATTTAGTTCGGGTGAGCGATAAACGCCCACTTCCGGCATGGCGGGCAAATTGAGCCGCCGGGTATAAGCTGAAACAATGTCCAATAAAAGACGCTCTTCTTGGGTTGCAGTCTTGGCCTGAATAATGACAACACCCATGGCAAATTTCGCCATGACTTTTGAAAGGAGAAGCGAGATAAAAGAACCAGCCATGCCCCAAATAGCACAAAAAATGGCGAGCTGGGTATAGTCGAGGCCGTAAGCAGTGAGATAACCATGAAGACCGAAGGCGGTGGTGATAATGGAAATGGTCGCGATCACCAAAATATTCGTTACAACAAATAAGAGTATTCGTTTAAACATAGCAGCCTCGTATTAGCTTTGTTGCATTATAACATAACCTTATTAAAGAATTTACCCCGCGGCTTGCCGCGGGCTCTCTAGCTAAGGGGTTTCCA
>CAYVBZ010000075.1:0-9571 GCA_964449835.1 uncultured Coxiellaceae bacterium
CCGTAGCTCAGTTGGATAGAGTACCTGGCTTCGAACCAGGGTGTCGGGAGTTCGAGTCTCTCCGGGCGCGCCATATAATCTAATGTGCTCGGCTATCTTATACGAGAGTCAACGGGAGAACCGCAGTATTAAGCTGAATAAAGTAATTACCCTTACACACTTTATTAGATGTGATAGACTAAGCAGCAATTTCATTATGTGACATAACAAATTTTAAATCTTCAGGATGACGTTCAAGTATTTTAAGCAAGTTAATGACAGCAGGTAATGGTTTTATCTCACCGCGCTCATAACGACTAAATCCATTTTTGCCGCCGCCAAATATTCGGCCCGCTTCTTCTTGCGTCAATTTCAGAATATTTTTGCGAATATGGCGGATTTCTTCAGGTGTCAAACTTCCATCTATTTTTGCCTTAAATTTTTCAAAAGCTTTTTCAGTTTTAGCGATATCATTACCATCAATAATACCCTCGTCACAAGAGTCACACCATAATCCGGGTTGGTGCAAAGTAATAGATTTACCCTTATAGGTATAAACCTGTTCTTTTTTCTTGTGACGCACTGTGCCTTTACCGCAAGCATAACATTTCATTTTTACTTCTCCTTAAAAGAGATAACAAAATGTCCAAGCTCATCAACCTGGAACTTAATATATAAGCAATAACCAATGCGCTCGGCTATCTTTTACGAGGGCCAACGAATTTGAAATGATCACAGACTCTCTAGGCAACAACGTCCATCGTTTTGGGGCCGACTACATTCGAAATCAAGTCAATATGCTTTGCCAAAGCTCCGCGGTTAGTTTCAACAACCTGACGCGCAAATTCTCCTTTCTGTTTTCGAAGCGCTGAATCTGCAAAGAATTGCAGCACAGCATTCGCCAAAGAGGAGGCGTCTTGGACCTTGACCAGCGCCTGCGCCTGGTCCAGTAGCTCAGCAATTTCAGTAAAGTTGAATAATTGAGGCCCTGAGATCACCGGTTTTGCTAGGGCCGCTGGTTCTAAGAGATTATGTCCGCCGATTGGGGCAAAGCTGCCCCCGACAAAGGCCACATCGCAGGCCGCATAGAAAAGGAACATTTCGCCCATGGTGTCCCCGAGAAAAACGGCTGTATCAGCTTGGCAGGCCACTCCCTGGCTGCGGCGCACAAAGGGTAGGCTTTGCTGCGTTAATAACTCCGCAACTGAAGTAAAACGTTCAGGATGGCGTGGAACCAGAATTAATAAAGCTTCTGGCTCTGTTTTACGAATTAAGTGGTGGGCCTTTAAAATAATTTCCTCTTCTCCCGCATGGGTACTGGCAGCGATCCAAACAGGGCGCTCCTTCCCCAAGTGCATCCGCAAAACTTCGCTGCGTGGTATTAAATCAGAGGGCAGCTCCAAATCAAATTTAATATTGCCCGTGACCACGACACGGCTTGGATTCATTCCCAGGGCGATATACCGCTCGGCATCAGCCTTTCCTTGCGCCATTAATAAAGA
The DNA here is from genome assembly GCA_964449835.1 of uncultured Coxiellaceae bacterium. Classification (GTDB taxonomy): domain Bacteria; phylum Pseudomonadota; class Gammaproteobacteria; order DSM-16500; family DSM-16500; genus JABDGC01. The sequence continues at coordinate 1,482 of CAYVBZ010000075.1, forward strand.
AACAGTCGACAACATTTCCCGTGTTAATAAAGCAATCCGCCGATAACCCGAAGCAGAGCGCTCTGATAAGCGGCCATTCGCTATGACAATGGGGATACTTTGTTCCCGGCAAGCGGCAAAAAGATTGGGCCATAACTCGGTTTCAACAATCACCGCGATAACTGGCTTAATACGCCCTAGAAAGCGCCTGACTGCAGTCGGCAAATCATAAGGAACATAAACATGAGAGACGCTATCACTCAAAACAGCCTGTATCCTGGCCGCGCCAGTCGGCGTCATGGTTGTCACCACAATGGGCAGCGTGGGATACCGTAAACGCAATTTTTTGATAAGAGAAATCGCGATCAAAGATTCTCCCAAGGAAACCGCATGGATCCATATCGAGCGCTCAAAAGAAAGGTCGGAATAGCCAAATCGCTCTCGAATTCTTTTTCGATAAGCGGGGTTACGTCGTGAACGCCAGAGCAATCGCAAAAGAACAAAAGGAATTAATAAATAAGAAATAGCGCTATAAATAGCGCGCAGGAACAAGGTCATTTTTATCTCACTTCTTAGGGGTCAGTCCCATTTACATCGCCATAATTGGGGCCGCCTGATTTCACATCTTCAAAGGAAAAATGGTAGGTAAAGCCCAGGAAAAACATATCAATACGAGGAAGCTCGCTATTTCGTTTTGTAATGGTGGTCCAGGAAAGGTCCATAGTCACATTCTGGATAATGTCATAGCCAATCCCTGCGCCAAAGAGGGGATGCAAAGAGTAGCCAAAATCACTCGCGCCATTTCGGGTAATTCCGCCATGCGATTCTGCGTTCATATAAGAGGCGCCCAATTTGACATAAGGGCTAAGATGAATATAAGCCGCCATGGGCAAAAAAACTTTCCCGGTGATGTCCCAAGAAACTTCGCTGATATCGCCATTCGGCACGGTCCCGCCATTGATTTGGGTATAGCGGGTGTTGCGGGGACGCAAATAGCCGACTTCTGCTGCCAGATAGTCATTAAATTGATAGCCTGCATAGCCGCGGGCTGCAAAAACGTGATTTTTAATGGAAGCGGAAGTAATGGCAACGCTGCCGTTTGCCGGTGTTGCAATCATGGTGCTTTTACTAAAATTGGTGTCCGCATATCCCCCTTGAACACCCACATACATCTGAGGGTTAGGGCTGGAACTGTTGCCCGCTTGGGCCGCTGTGGTGCATGCCAAAATTGAAAATAAAGAAAATAGAATTTTTCTTATTTTCATGCGATCCCTCCAAAAAAGTCCAAATCGAGGTCATTGTATCAGAAAAGGGTACCCACGTTAAACCGCGGGTTAAATTTTTAATGGAGCCAGTCGGGATCGAACCGACGACCCCCTGATTGCAAACCAGGTGCTCTCCCAGCTGAGCTATGGCCCCTTTATCTGTTCATTCGAGACTGGTGGGTCTGGGTGGACTCGAACCACCGACCTTACCCTTATCAGGGGTACGCTCTAACCACCTGAGCTACAGACCCAACTATAATGAAGGGTGCAATTATTACGTTGTTTGCCGTGTAATTCAAGTGAATTTTCTTGATCATTGAAAGTACCGAGCTACCCAATGGGATGCCTGGCGCCCCAGCCGATCGTTTAATTGTTGCTACCGGTAGATTAAAACGGCTATCCTTGCTGACTCGCGACAGCAAAATCCTTGACTATGCTGCCTGAGGGTACGTAGAAAGCATGGCTGCTTAGGGTTTAACTGAATCATTTAAAGAGGCCAGTTTATATGTCAAAAAAAGCCAAAATAGCGGATTTAGAGTCTTCGCTGAAAGAAATTAATGTGCTCATCGAAAAAATGGAAGGAGGCGAGTTGACGCTGGAGCAATCCTTAGGCCATTTTGAACAAGGTATTACGCTCATTAAAAGCTGCCAGCAAATCCTGCGGGAAGCCGAGCAAAAAGTACAAATTTTAATCCAAAACAGCAATAGCACTGAGGAAGCGGGGGAAGAATTAAGGCCCTACGCCTTTGATGAAAAGGATGAGTCGCAAGAATGATGGCTTCCTTTCAAGCGTGGATTGCAGCTTGTTCCGAGCGCATGCATCAGGGCCTCGTTTATTATCTCGAGGAAATCAGCTATCCAGCCCCCAAACTGCAAAATAGCATGGCCTACGCGGCCTTGAGCGGCGGGAAACGTCTTCGCCCCTTGCTCATTTATGCCACAGGGGCTATTTTCGATACGCCTCTTGAAAATCTAGACCTCGCAGCACTTGCCATTGAATTGATTCACAGCTACTCGCTTATCCACGATGATCTGCCTGCGATGGACAATGCCGAGTGGCGGCGGGGGAAACTAGCTTGCCATAAAGCCTATGGGGAGGACCTCGCCATTCTCGCGGGGGACGCTTTGCAAACCTTGTCCTTTGAAATTCTCGCTTCGCATCCTGCACCCTTGTCCGCGGCAAAAAGACTGCAAATGGTTCAAATTTTGAGCCGCGCGAGCGGGCCTTCGGGGATGGTGGGCGGGCAAACCTTGGATATTTTAAATACAGACCAGGTCAGGCTTTCTGAAAAGGAGCTGGCACTGCTTTATCAATTAAAAACAGGGGCCCTGCTTGAGGCCAGTATTCATTTAGGGTTGGTTGCGAGTGCCGTGAGAAGAAGCAAGGATAAAAAAGCTTTAGAAAGTTATGCGGGAAATATGAGTTTAGCTTTTCAAATTCAGGATGATATTTTGGATATTGAAGGTAATAAAGAAGTCACTGGCAAGTCTAGCGGCTTGGACCTCATGCAGGAGAAAATGACTTATCCGCAGTTGATTGGACTTCAAGCTGCTAAAAGGAAGGTAGAGTATCTTTTTCAGCAGGCTTTTCTGGCATTGGAGTCCTTGGGTACCAAGGCTGCTTTCCTGCGGCAGCTTACCGAGTATATTGGCAAAAGAGAGCATTGAGGGTTTTTTTGGCATTCTCCCCCGTTTTTCGATACACTTGGGAAGTTAAAAAACACGAGAATCCACATGGATTGCCCTTTTTGTAATACGCTGGACACCAAGGTCATCGACTCACGCCTCATTCGCGAAGGCAATCAAATTCGTAGACGCCGGGAATGCTTGGATTGCCAAGAGCGCTTTACCACCTACGAAAAAATTGAATGGACACTTCCCCGCGTGATTAAGCGGGACAACCGGCATGATGTCTTCGACGAAATTAAATTGCGTGCGGGCATGTTGCGCGCCTTGGAAAAACGGCCGATTAGCTTGCAGCAAATTGACACTGCGCTCGCGCGCATTATCCGAAAAGCGCAAGCCTACGGGGACAGAGAAATTCCTTCCGCACAAATTGGAGAATGGGTAATGGAAGAATTGCGTCATTTAGACCAGGTCGCCTATGTGCGCTTTGCCTCTGTCTATCGCAGCTTCCAAGACATCAATGAATTCAGAGAAGAAGTCAAACGTTTAGAAGGACATTCGCAAAAAGCAGAACAAGAGAACAATTAAAATGAATTCGACTTCAAAATACAAAATACTCCGGCACAATGCGCGGCAGTATGCTTTACAGGCCATTTATCAATGGCAACTTTCCAACACGCCTATTCTTGAAATTGAAAATCAATTTGTAAAATTTCATGTCACGAAAAAAGTTGACCTGGAGTATTTCAAAGAAGTGATTCTAGGCGTCGCCCAATATCAGCATGAATTGGATAATTTCATTACGCCTTTCATTGAACGCTCAATCCACGAAGTCGACCCCATTGAATTGGCCGTCTTGCGCATTGCCACTTATGAGTTAGCAAAAAGACTGGATGTGCCCTATCGTGTTATTATCAACGAAGGTTTAGAGTTGGCGAAAAAATTTGGCTCTCTCGAAGGATATAAGTTTATTAACAGCGTCCTGGACCGCATCGCGCGCCAATTAAGGGCCAATGAAATTTCACCTGACATCAAATGAAAACCGACTCGCTGAAGCAATTTAAGAAAACCATCCCGCCCATTCCAGCAAGCGTTTGGCAAAAACCCGCGCATTTCATTGCCTTTGGCTTTGGCGCAGGCACCCTTCCTGTCGCACCCGGAACTTTTGGCACCTTGATGGCCCTGCCCTTTTATTTCATGCTGAAACCCCTGCCTCTCCCGCTTTATCTTGGCCTAGTTTTGCTTCTGACTATCGGCGCCATGGTGCTTACACACCGAGTTGAAAAAGAACTTGAAGTACATGACCATCCGGGAATGTGCCTCGATGAAATCATCGGCTATTTAATCGCCATGATCTTGGCACCCCAAGGTTTTTTTTGGGTGCTGCTCGGCTTCCTGCTTTTTCGCTTATTTGACATCTGGAAACCCTGGCCGATTCGTCTAGTGGACCTTCAGGTCGGCGGCGGCTTCGGTGTGATTTTGGATGATGCCCTGGCAGGACTTTATACTGTGATTGGCATACAAGTGATTAGGAAATTACTATGCATTGGGTACCCGCTTCACTGCTCGCCCTTTTGAGTTTTGGTCTCTGGGGTTTGTTCACCAAATTAGCGGTGACGCACTTGGACTACAAAAGTGCGCTGATTTATCAAACCTTGGGCGTGATGATCGTTGGTCTCTTTACCTTGGGGATGGTGGAGTTTAAGCCGCTGTCCAATCTTAAAGGGTCAGGTTATGCCATTATAACTGGCGTTGCTTATAGCATTGGCTGTCTTTTCTATTTCATTGCTGCCAGCAAAGGAAAGATCATCACCGTCGTTACTTTGACGGCGCTCTATCCCTTGGTAACCATCGCCTTGGCTTACTTCCTCCTTAAAGAATCGGTCAGCCTCAAGCAATGCCTTGGCATCGGGTTTGGATTGATTGCAATTTTCTTAATGTCGACCTAGTACAGCACTTGTTTAATTTTGTCATCCTGAACGGCTTACTGTCATCCTGAACGAAGTGAAGGATCTTCTGCGTTTTTATTGAAAGATCCTTCACTTCGTTCAGGATGACAGTAAGCCGTGCAGGGGGACAAAATTAAACGAATGCTGTATTAGAGAGCCTTTCTTTGGCTTTGGGACAATTGACTGGATAGGGCATCATCAGCCTCAAGCTCAGCATCAGATTCGGATTGATCTAGACCTAGCTTCTCCGGCACGCTTGGCTGAGAATCATTCGAAAAATTACTTCGCACTTTTTCATCCAACACATATTGCAAACTCAACTCCGGATTGGGCGAGGTATCTTTCTGGATAAGATAATTCATAATTTTGCCGGTTGTATTGGCATACAAATTTTCCTGGGCGGCATCATAGGCCGCTGAAATGCGGTAACCAGACAGCGTCAGGCCATGAAAACCAAAAAAGGAAGCGGTGCGCGCGATCAGCCCGTTCACGAGAATATCCGCAAGAGTCCTGGGTAGACGATTGAATACTGTTTCCAAAACCTTGTTCACAAAACGCGAAACAGCGTGCACCGTTGAAGTAATGTCGTCCAGCAGCATCATTCCCAAATTTTTCCAGGGTCTCGCCATGGCCGCAAACGATCCGGTCGCTAAACCCGCAAAGGGGCTTAAGAGGCAGCGAAAAATCGTTGGAACATAGCTAATCGCCCCGCCTAAAAATCGACGCAGGGCCGATCTTACTGCATAGTGTTCTGGGTCAATATAATGATCAATCGCAGTGGCATCTTCTTTGCAAGACGTTAATTTTTCCAATTGATATTGCAATTTCCCTTTCAGAGAAGGACTGAGATAGCGCAATTTTTCTTTCTGTGAGGCTAGCCGCAGCATAAGCATGAGCGCTAAAGTTCGCTCTTCCTGCTCTTCTGGCGCGTCTTGTACCTTTGAATTAATTTGGTCACGCAATTCTTTAATCTTTTTCAACGAAATTGCATTTTCAAGAAAGTCTCGAATTTCTTTTTCCCGCTCTTCTGAAACGCTCTTTTCCTGTGTTTCCTGTGATTGACGATAATTTTGAAGGCATTGGTCAATATAATTTTTGCGGAATTCCTCGCTTTGATGCTGAGGACAAGAAAGCAAATGATAGCCAATCACACCCAGCTTGGCGCCGCCAAATATTTCCGACAAAAAGGGCGGGTTACCAATATGATCTCTCAACTCAGCTGAGAGCCAGGGAACATTCACCAGATAAACCAATGTATGACCGAGGCCCCAAGCCAGCGTCACAAAGGTAATGACTTTCGCAGGATCATGATAGAAATGGCCAGCACTTCGGCTTAGCCAACTATCTGGGCCATGCTCGATGCCTTCAATCACGGCACCGATGAGTTTAAAATGTGTAAAAGAGCCGGCCAGTGAAGCCGAGATCTGTTCCTTGCTCCAAATATAACCTTGATCTAGTAAAAACTTGACATACCCTTTGCCAAACAACTGAACGGAAAGTGGGGTCGCGAAAAAAGCCATAAAAGAAACTGCGGACCCAGCTAAACTGACCGTGGCCGTGAAAGGATGTTTGGCAAACATATTATGGCCAAACAAATCGACAAATTCGGAAAAGCCGGTCACCGCGCCATTTAAGATGCCGTGGGAGGCATAAGGCATTAAAGGTACCTCGGGTTGTGCATAACGATAACGGGGCTTTTCTTCTTTTTTTTCTTCGTCTTCTTTAGATTCCTCAGCAATTCCCGCTAACTCTCCGGAGGCGCTAGGAATGGGGCTTGTAGAATCTGGTGCTTCGCCGAGGGAGCCCGACAAATCATTAGGCAATGGCCCTGATTCATCAGAAAACCCCTTGTTTTCAGCTGGTTCAGAGTTAGCGGGAATTGCTGCAGATTGCTCAATCTTCTCCGTTGAAACAAAATTCTCTTCTATTTCTTGAATTTTTTCTAATTCCTTATCGAGGTCCACAATGACATTAAAAAGCTTCGTTTCTGAATTTTGAAAATCAACACTTAAATCATCCGGCAGGCGCTTGATTTGTTTCCAACCATCCTGCAAGCCCCGCCATAGGCCCTCGACAAGCAGATAATTAAAAGTCTTATATAACTCTAAACCGATCCTTGTTGAAAGATCCTCTTGTTTTTTAAGATGGGCTTTCAAGGCAAAGTAATTATTATTTTCTTTAAGATCTTCACTGTCCGACGCTTCATAGCGCCACCCCGAGACAATATTCGCTTTATTTCCGCGAACCATGACCTCGATCAAATTCAGCGGCGATAAGAGGACATTCCATAAAGAGCCTTTAAAATGCGGCCAACTTGAAAAAAGGGTAGGCTCATAAGGATTGGTGGGATCAAAAAAACCATGCAGGTGTCTCCATTTTGTCGCGGAGGTCTGCTTCACTTTGCCTTTTTTATCATCCAAGGATTTATTATTTTCGCTGACCTCACTCACAATCAGCAGCAATTCATCCAGCTCCTCCAAACTACTGTCCGTATGAAACTCAGAGTCCACAATGACAGGCTCCTCCTCCTCATAAGACAACTGATGGTCGCGCATAACTGGATTATGTAAATCTTGACTGTGATCACGCACGACCTTAATGGTATCTTCAGCAAAGCTATTGAGATCGCCGCGCAAATAAGCTTTGCTGCCTTGTTGATGTGTTAATACCTGATTCATCGCTTGCATTTCGCGGGTGGCAGCAATAATGCGGTCTTTCAAAAAGGAAAGAATTTCTTGGTCTACATTGGCGCGCAGCCATTCCGCATCCTCTTGATGCGTCTCAATGAGCCCCTTGAGTTTTTCCGCCGCTGCCTGATTTTCCGCAGCAAGCGTTTTGATGCTCTGCGATCGCGTTTGGTGAAATGGGGTTTCTTCCTGTTCTTTTTCGTCGGGAAGGTTCTTGCTCTGCCTGGAAATATATTCTTCTAAAGCCTGAATCAAAAGCCCCGCTGATTGAGAAGCCGAATCGGAATAAATTCGCTGCCCCAGACGAAGCTCTATCTTTTGTAAGTTTTCAATCTGGTCCTGTGCGTTTTTGACCAACCCTTCTTTTTCGAGATGCAAAATGCTTTGAATTCTCGATTTAATTGTCCGTTCAGCACATTTTCGATTATATTTTCCAATCGCTTTAATGGCCTTCGAGGTCAGCGCTTGTGGATTTAACTGTCCCATTCGCAACGCGCGTTTCACACTAGCGCCTGTGGTCCGCCATATGAGAGTGGTATCGTGCGTCAGATTTTGATTGGTGATAAAATCAAGCGTTTCCTGGT
>CAYVBZ010000076.1:0-9346 GCA_964449835.1 uncultured Coxiellaceae bacterium
CTTTGATGTTCGTTGTATGGCGAAGTCCTTACCGAATAGAATTGAGATAAGAAAACTCCTTATGCAAACCGAAGAGTTAGTCCGTGACATCGAAAAGGAGGCAAAGCGTGATCCGCGAGAAAAACCATTTTTAGCGGAATGTCTGTCAAACACAAACCTTTTACTGGACGGTTCCACTCAAGAGTCGATTACGGAATATCAGAACTTTGCCCGCAATGCTCAAACCAGCTCTTCCCGCACACAACAAGTTATTGGCGGACTGATGGTGGCCCTTGGCATCGCAGTCGCAGCTCTGGGGATCGTTTCCCTTGCCGTCACCCTAGGTTTATCCGCGCCGGTAAGCGGTCCTCTCATTGCCGGAGGCGTCATACTCACGGGTGCAGGCACTGGTCTCTGGAGAGAATCCAAAACTCTTTCCCGCACAATGGGTGAAGTTGCTGAGGCAAAGAAAAACATTCCTAAATAGTAACTGCTCGTACCCTTGGCGGCTGAGAATGCTATCTCTATCTCTATCTATCTTTCCGAGAAAATATTCCTGCTTCAAGGCTTGGGTAGCCCAAAATAGCCGTGTTATCGAGATCATGCCATTATCCTCGCTCAAGATTGGAAGTCGAAGCATGGTTTTTTGTGATCCAGCGATTCTTAATATAACAACGAATTTTAAGGGTTTGATTTCTTGGCCAGTATATAAAATTTTGAAAATGATCCAGACCTTTCTCTGCAAACCAGTAGCGAATCGTCTTCTTTTTAGCCGTATCCTGCCAAGTGCGCCAGTCTTCGGAGGTGGCAGCCAATCGATTGGAATTCTTGCGCGAACATCAAAGAAATATGAAGCAGAGACTGCTTTTTCACGCATATTCCGAGCGGCCATTCATGCGGCGCTCCACCCCATTTCTGGGTAAACCTAGAGGTACACTTTCTATGTTGTGACTGAACTTAATAGCAAGAACTTTCTAGTGTTTTTATAATATCTTCATATACAGGTGCCAATTCATAACGCTTCCTATTTTCAATGATACTTGGATGTTTGCTTTCTATAATTTTTACAAGTTCAGCTAAGCTTTCTTCCTGCGATAATGTTTTTGGTAGGGTAGATTTAATTTCTTCAACTTCAGGCATTAATTTCTCTTGATCTGCGACTATATTTTGCATGGTGGCGATTGAAATTTGCAGTGAGGGTATAAAAGTTAATATTGAGCGAAACCCAGGGATTCCTCCTCTATGAGAATAGTATTCGCCAAGGGAAGCTGAGTTTATAATTTCTATGCCATACCCATAATGAGCATCGACCCTTTCAGTTAATAGATATGGTTTCAGAACTAACTCAAGCAAAAATAGAGGAATTATTTTTCCAGAATATAAAGCATCATTCCATTTTACTAGATCTTCGGTCGTTGAGATAAGGCTCCCTGCGGCACCTGGCACTTCCATTGGCTCATATCGAGTAACTTCTTCTAAAGCTGCGCCGTGCTTTGCCATTTCATACTGGTACCCTCGTGCTAAATTCATAAATCTAGCATCTGATCGTATGAGATCATCGACGGTGCCATGAGTTGGCAAGAAGGTTGAAAACATCTCCGATGGCCTAAATAAAATTTTTTCTAAATAAACATCTAGATTTTTCTGAGTAATTTGTTGAATGATTATTCCTAGTAAATAGTAACCTGAGTTACTGTATGAAAATTTTTCTCCAGGTATAAATTCTAGCTCATGTTTTTTAAAAAAAGTAATAAGGTCTACATGGCTATGAAATTTTTGTTTTTCAAAATGAGGCAAGCTGGTGTAATTTATTATTCCTGATGAATGAACCAACAATTGATGTATTGTTATAGTTTTTGCCCATTCCGGCATTGAGCCATCCCATATTTTATGGTTTGCTGGCAAATAATGTTCTACTGTATTATTTAATTCTGCTTGAATAAGGTCTTTAAGTTTTGTGTGATCATTTTCGTTTATATTTTTATCTAGCAGCGCTTTCAAAATAGCAACCGCAGTAAATTGTTTTGTAACTGAGCCGGCAAGAAGCTGCGTGCTCATGGATATAGGAATCTTCTTTGAAATATCTGTAAAGCCAAAAGAATTTTGATAAATCGTTTCTTTTTTTGTAGTGACAATGATAGAGCCGCTATGCTGCATTTGATTGACAAGAATATTAACAGTGTTTGTAATTTTGTCTCGCGCTTTCTCTAAGTTTAATTTATGTTTCATTATTCTGGCTCATTCTAATCTGCATAAAAAAATTAAGCTGCTTCAGCGGCAACAAAAATGATGCCCTTTTTCTTTGATTTCTTATGTCCTTCCTCAAGAGTAATCTTGTCGCCAGCTTTTTCTATAAATACTTTGTAACCAAAGGCATGGGCAATTTTCAAAAAATTACTCATTCTGATGTCATGCTGTTTGCCAGAGCGAAGCCCTTGAATGATGGTTGGTGATAGCTCGGCTTCTTCTGCCAAGCTTCGTACCGACTTCTCATCATCTTCCATCAAGGCAATAAGTAATTCAGAGAAAAGCAGCCTTTTATAGCTTTCATTAAAAGCCTTGCGAAAGGCAGAGTTTTTCATCTCTCGTTCAAAGGTCGATAATTTTCGTTTAGCCATAATAGTCACCTCGCTTAACTCTGGTTTCATAGTCCGTTTTTAAATTTAGCGCCCGTTCCTTTTCATTTTTTTGGCAGTTTCTGCTGTTTTTTATGAAAGGCATTTGTAACAATGATCTTCTTACCATCAAAGAAGAAGCACAAAAATCGGAATGGCTGCGGTTTGAAAGCATAAATCTTGGCGCCTTCGAAATTGAATTTCGTTTTATCTCGTATTTCATCACTTAATTGTTCTGGATTAACGGCGTTCTTATTCAAGTTTAAGCTCCATAGCACGATAGCATAGTTTTCGGCGGAATCTGTCTTTCAATTTTGTGCTGGGGTTCGCAGGTACTTGAGTGGAGAGGCCGCTTTGATAAGCTTGCTCTTCGGAGGAGGGTTCCCATCTCACTTTAAGGCGCGTTAAGGCTTCACGTAAGGTAGGCAAGACGCCGCCTTTGAGATAGGATGCTTTTGCAATTTCGGAGCGGGATAGTTTGCCATAGACGCCATAACCGAGTTTCACTAAGCGATCGGTTTTTACTAAACGCCTAAGGGCGCGGCTGATTTGGCGAGGGTCGGCAAGATCGGCGAGGTCTGAGCGTAGAACGACATTGCTTGATAGTGCATTAATGCGTTCAAGAACCTTAGAGGTGATGCTATTTGAGAAAACTACTTTCATGAGATTCACCTGCCAACAATGGACATATAAAGTATAGCATGTAGCTTGTGGGGATTTGTAGGGGTTAGAGCTAAAATTTTCACGTAGGAGCGCATCAATTTTACTAACCATATGATTTTATTAAATTTATTCAAAATTTAAGGCGGGAAAAGTTGCTCTGTAACTTATTGAATATATTTATTTTATTTTTTACCCGATTTTGTTTTAAAATTTCTGAAAATAAAGTTTGGAGCCTCCGGTAATGGAAATAATTTTTTCGATATTTTCCCCCGACCTCCAGTATGTAGCTAAAAAATCCCTATACCGTGGGACACTGGTGGGACAATTTCTATTAAATAACCATCACAATTCCCAACAGGTCACAGCAAACAGGTTAAATTTACTAATTGATTTAATTGATGTACTCTTTTGCTAGCTGTTGCTGTTTATAGTTTGAACAAGACGCTTAATCAGCGGGTCGTTACTTCGATCCCAACACGGCCCAGTAATTTAATCAATAGGTTGCAAAGCGTCGCCGCGGTGGGTTGGTCGCTGTGCTCCACTGGTGGCCCACTCGTCATTAACAAGCCACAATAAACTGCAATACTTTCATCGAAGAATAAATCAAGAGTCAGTATAATCCCTATTGACCCTGACATTGTGTCATACCCTATCTTTAAACTCTCGGAGGGAGCTTTTGATGAAAGAATGGCACATAAAAGATATTAGTGATTTAACCAAGACATCGATACGCATGCTAAGGCATTACGATAAGGTCGGTTTACTCAAGCCTTCTTACCGTGCGCCAAATGGGTATCGCTGTTATACAGCACAGGATTTGGCGAAATTGCAGCAAATTATTGCCTTGAGGTATTTTGGTTTTGACTTAAAGACAATAAAAGCTATTCTGCAAAAACACCATAATATCTATGCTCACCTTCAGGCACAACAAGAAGTGGTTAAGAAGCAAAGTATGCATTTGCAACAAGTAAATGATGCTCTGCACGATATTCTTCAACGCCTTTCTCCATCCGAGATCCCTAATTGGAATGATTTGATTATCTTAATTGAGAGGTATCGTATGACAGAAAATATCAGAGTGAAATTGAAAAAAACATGGGCTAAAGAGTTAAGCGAGCCACAATTTGAGGAATACTTATTTTTTTACGAGCAGTTCCCTGAGGAATGCGCTGAACGTGATAAGTTAATCGAGCAAATTAATAATAAAGAATTAGGCGATCCTGCAGGCCCTGATGGAGAGAAAGTGATTGAGTGCATGCAAAAGTTTGCCAAGAAATTGAAGGGAACATTTTCTAAGTCGGCTAAATTAAACGCAAGTTTTTTAGAAAGTATGAAATCAGGAAAATTATCGCAATTGCCTCTTACACTTGAAGGAACAAAGTGGATCAGTCAAGCAAGTATCTCATTTTGGCTAAAACGCTGGGATACCTTATACGATTCCATCGTTGCAAATATTAAATCAGACCCAGAAGGGAAAATGGGCAAAAAAATTGCAAAAGAATGGACGGATTTAATTGAAGAATTTTTTTCTGCAGGCAATAAATCTTATCATATTGGTTTGATCTTGTGGCAGGAAATAGCGAGGCAAGAGCATGAAATTAAAACCACAAAACAAGATTTTTCTCCTCAGGCACTTGCGAAGCAATGTCACATTAAACTGCTTTTTAATCCTGAAGCAGTTCAATGGATTAGTCGCGCGCTCGAAGTACATGTGAAATAATTTTTAGAATCATCTTGATATGATTTCCCCCGCTAGCCGAGGTTGGTAGCGGGTTTTTTTACGGTATAAATTCTTATGAGGCTGCTTAACCATGTCACCCAATAAAGTCCCCACACTTGAATCAAGAAAGCCCCTGGCCCTAATAGATCATATTCTGGCAGTCCTAGCATGGAGCCACCAAAATCTATTAATCCATGAATATGCCAAATCCGTGACTTAATTTTTATTTTTGAGTGAAACTCATGATCTCATGATTGTTAATAACGAAAAACTGGCTGATTATCACCGCGAGAATAAAGCTGCTAATAATAATCCCGATATTTTGAAAGGATCCCTGATAAAAAAGGCCTGCGAGCTGAAGGCTGAGTGCTGCAAAAATAAGGCGAGAACCTTGGAGGATTGCTGATACTTTTGCTTTTGCCTGTGGCATGAAATTGAGACATAGAGGCACTAGCATATTAGACGGGATAATTTGACTGACGATAAAGGGAATAAATGCGAGCGTAATTGCAAGCGGATTATGGCTATCTAAAAAAGTGGCCCATGCAACGCTAGCTAAGCTGACAATGTAAATCTTGCTTGAAGTAGCTAGCATTCTATTGAGTTTATATTTATGCATAATCAGCCCGAATAATACGCTCCCGAGCGCGAACATTAAAGCTAACGCTCCCTGATAATAGCCAAAATGCGAAAGACTGACCCCTAAACCTTTCATGTAAAGTAAAGGAGAAATGCCAACGAAGATCCAATAGGGTACATACATAAAAATAATATTTGTCATTAACAGCATTAAGGGTTTTGATTGAAATAGCGGGAGATATCCACGCAGAGAGAGGGTTTCTTTATGTTCAGGTAATTTGAAAGTAGGGGTGAAAAGCGTGACCATGGTTAATGTTATTAGCCCTAAAAGCAACAGCGTTATAAAGTTACCTTGCCAATGAAAATACAAACTTATATAGCTACCAATAACAGGAGCGATTGCTACAGAGGTATTCATAACACCGTTCAGCATTGCCATAAAGTACTGCTGCTTTTTAAGAGGGTAGGAATCGGCAATAATTAAAAAGCTAAGGATCGCGGGAGCCGCTATCCCTACACCTTGGAGAAAGCGGCCAGTAAGAAGAAAAGAATAGGCTGTTGCCCATAAGCAAAGGACGCTTCCGATGATAAAAGTGATGAGGCCAATTAATATGATTGGTTTTCGCCCATAACGATCAGCAAGACCGCCAACAAGAAAGAGACTCAGGCAATACCCTATAAAATTAACAGACAGCAATGCTTCAACCAAGCTTGGCGATAGGCTAAATTGACTTTGCAGCTCAGGAAAGCTTGGCACAAAGAGGTCAAATTCGATTCCGGCCAATAGATCCATCAGAATAACAGTTACTAATAACATACTTTTTGAAAGAGCTTGTTTCATTGCTATTTATCCTGCTTTTCTAATCTTGTTTGTGTGATCTTTATTGCTGGTTATGTCTGAGCCAAGACAGTAACTCGCTGTCAAAGAGTTCAGCTTCTTCAAGCTGAGGCGTATGGCCACTTTTCTCAAACACACGGATAGTGAGATTTTTGAATTTTTGTCGTAAAGGTTCCCACAAGTGCGGTGGGTTCCAGTAGTCATAACGGCCAAGCATTAATAAAACAGGCATGTTTAATTGATCTAAGCCAATGGTGATGTCAATTTTTTTTAAAAAGTTCACCCCAAACGTAGTCAAACATTTCTGGAATGACTTTAACCTCCTGCCAGAGATGAGCGGCATCATATTTGGCGTCATACCAAATACGGGGGCCTGATCTGAGAGAATATAGAATAAAGCGCTTTTCAGGGCTTGATTTAATGTCGCTCTGTAAGCGCTTCATGCTACTTTCATAAAGGGTTTTTCTTTCTGGGCATACCGATTCATTGAAATATCGATCAGCGGCATAAAAAGTATTTGGGCTGGCATTAGGCGATGAAGCAATAATAAGCACATGGGAAACACATGCAGGATATTTTTTAGCATATTCTAGTGCCATAAAGGCATGGCCGGAATGCCCCATTATCGCTATTTGAGTTAATCCTAGGTTTTGCCTTAAAGCTTCAATATCATCAACTAGCTTATCTAATTCAAAAGCGGATTTATCAAAAGGTTTGAGTGATTTTGCAAATCCTCGGTGATCCATGAAAACCATGCGTAGATGAGAGCGGAGGTTTTTGGAAAAAGTCCGTGGATAGTAAATAGCACTCCCGATAACTAGGGTGGGTATTCCTGTGCCATCTATGCAATATCCTAATTCAAAGCCTTCATGCTCAATGGTGCCTATTATTTTTTGAGAGGAAATCATTTTATTTTCCTGTGCTACCAAGTGTCTGAACGTTGAGAATTTGTAAAATATTCATTCAGTCTCCGTTTTGTTCCTGGGCTGGTCATGTCTGGTAGAATTGGCAATTTGATGAAGAAATGTAAGTTTCATAGTTTTGACTGTTCTAATACCTTGACCATTCAGTAATTTTGCCCTATAACCTGCCGATCAACAATTGTAGGCTGGCTGCCAAGATATGCAATTATTTTTTATTGATGAGTCAGGAACCATCCCACCAAAAGAAAAAAATGACGGTGTCGACTATTTCACCCTGGGCGGGATTATGATACCTGAAGACTTTTGGCATGAATTAGACAAAGAATTAGCAGGTTTGAAGGCCCGATTTGGGGTGGATGGTGAAATAAAATGGCGTTATTTTTCTCCACAAAAACAAGACGCCGCGCAACACTCTCTTTCTCATCTCTCTGGCCCTCAAAAAGAAGAACTACGTCTTGGTATCTACCATTCAGTTAAAGGGGTGTGCTCTCGAAAAAATAGCTAAGGGGCTCCGGTTCGATGAAATCTTTTTTCAAAAATTTCCCCCCGGCCCCGGTATCTACAGCTAAAAATTCTTAACCCGTGGGACACTGGCGGGACAATTTTTATTAAATAAGAACCACAATTCTCAACAGGCCACAGCAAACAGGTCGAGTTTACTAATTGATTTAATTAAGATAGGCTATGACTAGCTATTGCTGTTTATAGTTTAAACAAGACTCTTAATCAGCGGGTCGTTGCTTCGGTCCCAACACGGCCCATGTTATTAAGTGATCGATAGTTAAAATAAAACCACACAAAGCTGCTGATTCTGAGTTTCTCTCAAAACTCGTTGGTGCTGTGGTGCTACCTTTTGAAGGGCCCGATTCTTAATTTAAAGGAATGGATTATGGCAGAGAACAATCAGGGGCTTTTAAGGAAGCTAATGACACGCTTGATTTTGGGTTTGCTGTTCACGACATTTCTGTTAATCCTACCTCATAGCTCTTGGATTTCCGCTCATGTTGCTGCTATTTTACAATTTATTTTAGCAACTCCTGTGGTGTTTTGGTCGGCTTGGCCGATTTGGCAAAAAGGCTGGCTTTCTGTTCGCAACCTCCACTTAGATCGCTTCACTCTTATGGCAATCGGCCTTGGACTGGCCTATGGCTATAGTTTTATTGCTCTGATTGTTCCGGAATGGTTCTTTTCTACCTTGCTGATGAATGGTGAAGTGGATCTCCATTTCGACTGGGCAGCTATTATGGCTGTTTTGGTCTCGTTCGAACAAGTCATGGAACATCTCGCTTGGAATAAAGCCGAGACTATTCTCTGGAATGCAAAGAGTTCACACCCATCTCAGCTAAAGACTAATGATAAAGCAGCAAAAGAACAACTTTCCACTTTGAATATTCAACTTAGCCTGGATGCCGCTATTCCTTATTTTGTATTGGGTGTCCTCGTACTTGCTGTGCTGACTTTTGTCCTTGGTTTAGTCTATGCTCCTTATCCAGCCATTTCCTGGGCTTTGAAGTCAACACTGTCCGTGATAATGATAGCCGGTGCTGGCATGTTGACTCTGGTTTCGCCGTTGGCTGTCGCCATTGGTATGGGAAGAGGAGCATCAACAGGAATCATGATCAAAAATATCGAAAGTCTCGAAACCTTAGCACGGACGGATATGTTGGTCATCGATAAATCGAGTATTATTGCCCTGGACCAATTGACAGTGACGACGGTCTTGCCTGTTTCAATCATGAGCAAAGACCAGTTATTATATTTTGCCGCCAGTTTGGAGCTGGCTTCCAAGCATCCATTAGCAAGGGCCGTCGTAGCCAGCGCACAACAAAGTCAATGCGCTCTCGTCAATCCAACCGAGTTTTGTGAAGAGAAAGGCCTAGGTGTTTGCGGAAAAATTGACGGTCAATTTATCGCTGTAGGAAACGAACGATGGATCCATTCATTCAAGGCTGAGGTCAGCCATCATTTCGTGAAAAATGCTGAAAAGCTGCAACGAAAAGGGGAAACCGTATTGTTTGTGTTACAAGCT
>CAYVBZ010000077.1:0-8206 GCA_964449835.1 uncultured Coxiellaceae bacterium
GAGGAACTTCTTGCATGGAAACCGAAGACAGACCTGAAAACGGGATTGGACCGAACGTTGGATTTTTATTTACGTTGACATCCCCCCAACCCTTCCTTCCACTTCGTTGCGGGAAGGGTTGGGGTTGGGAGGCCTCAAACTAATGCGGAATTCTCTGAATCCGCGCGCCTAATTGTGCCAGCTTTTCCTCGATGCATTCATAGCCGCGGTCGATGTGATAAATCCGGTCCACCACTGTTTCCCCCTGCGCAGCCAGGCCCGCCAAAACCAAGCTCGCCGATGCACGAAGGTCCGTCGCCATAGTCGGCGCGCCTTGTAAAAGTTCAACGCCCTGACAAATCGCCGTATTCCCTTTAAGCGTGATCTTGGCACCCATGCGCATTAATTCTTGAACATGCATAAAACGGTTTTCAAAGACGGTTTCCGTGACAACACCCGTGCCCTCTGCCACAGCATTAAGCGCCATAATTTGGGCCTGCATGTCCGTGGGAAAGGCCGGGAAAGGCGCTGTGCTAACATCCACGGCCTTAGGACGGTTGCCGCGCATATCCAAAGCAATCCAGTCAGGCCCAACATCAATGTATGCGCCTGCTTCTTCCAACTTGAGGAGAATAGACTCCAAGGTGGCAGGCCGCACATTCTTTAACTTGACCTTGCCGCGCGTTAAAGCAACAGCCGTCAAATAAGTGCCTGTTTCAATGCGGTCGGGAAGGACCTGATAGGCACCGCCGGATAGAGAATCCACCCCGTCGATCACTAAGGTGGAGGTGCCAATGCCGGAAATTTTAGCGCCCAGGATATTCAAGAAATTAGCCAAGTCTTCCACTTCCGGCTCGCGGGCCGCGTTATGGATCACGGTTTGGCCTTCAGCCAAGACCGCCGCCATCATAATATTTTCAGTGCCGGTCACCGTCACAATGTCCATCACGATATTCGCGCCGCGTAAGCGTTGTTTCGCTGAAGCGCGGATATAGCCATTTTCAACATTAATTTCAGCGCCCAGCGCCTGCATGCCTTTAAGATGCTGGTCGACCGGCCGCGTGCCGATGGCGCAACCGCCCGGCAATGAAACTTCGGCCCTTCCAAAACGACCCAACAAAGGGCCCAAGACTAAAACAGAAGCGCGCATGGTGCGGACTAGATCGTAGGGGGCCTGAAAGGAATGAATCCGGCTAGCATCGACTTCGATGCTAAAACGTTCGTCCAGAGTCAAACGGGCCCCCATTTGGCCCAAAAGACTGATAAAGGTGGTTACGTCTTGTAGATGGGGA
This sequence comes from uncultured Coxiellaceae bacterium, assembly GCA_964449835.1. Lineage (GTDB taxonomy): Bacteria > Pseudomonadota > Gammaproteobacteria > DSM-16500 > DSM-16500 > JABDGC01. The sequence goes on from CAYVBZ010000077.1 coordinate 1,272, forward strand.
ATATTGCTGATGCGAACGGGCGCCCCAGTTAATAGGGTTGCCGTCAGGATCGGCAGAGCGGCATTTTTAGCGCCTGAAATGCGAATCTCGCCTTGGAGCGGGGTTCCACCATGTATAATTAGTTTTTCCATTGCATACTACTCTTTTTCAATTTGCAGCCATTCATCCGGCGTATAGGTCTTCAAGGTGATCGCATGTAAGCGCTCAGTGGCTAAGGCAGATTTCAAGGTGGCAAACACCAGGCGTTGTCTTTCTAAACGGCCCTTGTCCACAAACTCAGGGCTCACAATCACTGCGGTAAAATGCCGGCCATCGCCTTTCACGCGAACAACCTCGGTCTTCATTCCAGCTTCTATCAGCTGTTGTATTTCTTCCGTTTGCATTTGGGATCGGTTCACTTCTAAAATGGCCACTAAGATTAACGCCTGAGAAGGAGATCGTCAATGTATATCGATGCCCAAGGCTTGCTCCAGCCCGCACGCTATCAGCCCTCGCCTCATTGTGACGAGCGCCCAGCAGCTGTGGCGGTTGATATGATTGTGGTCCACAGCATTAGTTTGCCGCCCGGTCAGTTTGGGCAAGAAATGGTCGGGCCCTTTTTTTGTGGCCGCTTGGACACGGCCCTTCACCCCTATTTCGCAACCATCGCTCATCTTCGAGTTTCAGCCCATCTTTTTATCAGCCGCCTGGGCGAGGTCACTCAATTTGTGCCTTTTTCGCAGCGGGCCTGGCATGCGGGGCAGTCTTGTTTTGAGGGGCGCGAGGGGTGTAATGATTTTTCGATTGGGATTGAGTTGGAAGGAACAGATGAGCTGCCTTATGAAAAGATTCAATATGGCACATTGGCTGAAGTCATTCGTTTGCTCTTGGACACTTATCCAGACATCAAACCAGGACGCATTGTGGGGCATTCGGATATTGCGCCTGGGAGGAAAACGGACCCGGGGGGAGCGTTTGATTGGGGAAGGTTAAGGGGGTTATTGGAGATTAAATAAAAGTAAAAAAAATGACTTAATTCAATAGATTGTTCATCTTATTCGCTATTTCACGTTTTAGAACTATACTCCTAGAGAAGCACATAAATCTGGGGGAAAAGTTATGACGGCCGAAGCAGATGAACTAGAGCGAAAAAATGCGCCAGAATGGGCAGCACTCGGTGCTCTTGGAGATAATATTGAAGAATATTTTCGAATCGGGTATGGGTATGGAGCAGAAATTCTCGATTCGAAAGACAATCCTGCCACACCTGTTCTGAAGAAAATGATCAATGAACTTAAGGAACGTGGTTTGTGGTATGAAATTATAATCGGAGTTGTAGCAGATACTTCAAGATTCAATAGTCTTAATTTACCCTCTTTTAGAGGAGAAGATGCTTTTTTCACACCACCCTTCGACCTCGGAGACAAAAGAACCAAAATACCCAATACGCAAAATCTATTAAAATTAATAACCTCTCCATTTAAGCAGATGGGAAAAGGAGATTGGTTTCCATTCATCGCTAATCTTATAAACTCTGTATTGCTCGTGCCTGAGTTTTTGCTGCAAGTTGCCGGACGGATTTTGATGTTGCCTTATCAGGCCTGCCGCGGCATGTACAATGGGGATGAAGCAAGCAAGTCCCCTGCAAGAAAACGGCTATGGGGGACGCTCGCGGCCCTCACTTGGCTGGTGCCCTGTGTTGCAAGTTTTTCCCTTTCACTGGCGGGGAAAGCGCTAGGTTACACGCGCGCCGTACTAGATGGTGTTGCCACTTTGCTTAATCCTCGTGTTCTATTTTCGCGCATCGCGGGACTAGTCAACAAAGAAATTGAGGATGCTGAGGATGCTGAAAGAATTCCTCCCCTAACGTCAATGACCGCTATTTTAAAAAATGGCCTGCGTCTTGCAGTCGTCGGCGCCGCCGTGGTGGGAACCATTTTTCTTGCACCGCTGCTACCCGTCGCCATCCCAGTGCTTGCAGCTGCAACGCCGGCTGCTTCAGCCATCGCAACAGGCCTGCTTACCAGCGTGCTGTCTTTTGGCGCACTCTTTGTGAATGGCGCGGCAAATGCGCTTGGATGGAAAATAAATCCAAACCGCTCTGGTTCAAGATCACTCGGTAGAGAGGATAGCGAGAGCAAAGATAGCACAGAGACAGATACAGACGGTTGCTTTAATAATGTAAGTATACTTCGCCGCTTTGGCTTTGTAAAAAAACATGAGGATGACTCGAAAAGCAGCCCGAGACAGCAGCATATGGATAATGAGTTTCTAAATCTTGACGCTCTAGAGATAGGGGAAAATAAAGAAGAATCTCTTAAAAAAGCGGAAGCGCTACTAGCTGCTAATATAGGCAAATTCTCGTCGACGAAAAGAAATCCAGCAAGTGCAAGTCTTGGTTCTGCTAATACGGTGGAGAAGCCAGGTCAAAATGCTAAAAAAACAGAAATTACGCCGCAGACGAAAGGATCTTAATGACCCAAACAGGTAGCTAAAATACGAAATCTTTTTTCAATCAACAAATACCCCGCCCACGCCTCTTTGAAACAGCGTCGGCGCGGACGGTGCTTTTCGGCGGTGAACGCGAAGAACATTTTTCAAATTGTGGATGGCGCGCAGTACACGGGCAAGGTGGGTACGGTCGCGCACGGTGACCGTTAAATTCACCATGAAATAACGGCCATCGCAATCCGAAGCATGGACTTGTTGGATATTGGATTCCATTTCAGAAATGCAGGTGGCCAAGGCCGCGAGCCCCCCGCGTTGATTTAAAATTTCCACATCGATGTCCACCGGGAAATCCCCTTCTACTTTGTCTTCCCAACGCAGGGAGATAAAGCGTTCAGGATATTGGCGATAGTTGTCGAGGAAAGAACAATGCGATTCGTGGATCTCGACGCCTTCGCCCGGCTTTAAGAAGCCGCCGATGCCATCCCCGGGAATAGGCCGGCAGCACTTAGCGTAAATCACAACCAAGCCCTCGGTCCCCTTAATGGCCAAAGGCTTGTCCGGCGACAATTCAACCGTTTTTTCCTCGTGAAAACCCCCTGACTTTGCGAGTTGTTTAGCGACCAAGAGTGCCGCCCGGTTGCCTAAGCCCACTTCTTCAAAAAGATGGTTGGAGGCATCCAACTTTAAGGTAGACACCACGTCTTTGATGTTTTCTTCCGTCACTTTGGCCAGGTTCCCGCCCAGGGTTTGCAGTGCTTTACTCACCAAGCGCTTGCCCAGGTCGATGGACTCGTCGCGCTGCTGCCGTTTTAGGAAATGCTTAATGCCGCTTTTGGCCTTGCCGGTCACCACAAAATTAAGCCAAGCTGGATTGGGACGGGCGCCGGGCGCGGTGATAATTTCCACCTGCTGCCCGCTTTTTAAGGGCGTGCTAAGCGGCGCTAAATGTTTATCGAGCTTAGTTGCAACACAGGTATTGCCAATGTCTGAGTGGATGGAATAAGCAAAATCGACTGGCGTTGCGCCCGCGGGCAATTCAATGATATTACCTTTGGGGGTAAAGACATACACCTCATCGGGGAACAAATCAATTTTAACGTTTTCGATAAACTCCAAAGGATTTTTCGCGCTTTTTTCCATTTCCAAAACGCTGTCCAGCCATTCTTTGGCGCGCGACTGGGCTTCGTCAAAACTTTTCTTTTGGGTTTTATAGAGCCAATGCGCGGCGATGCCGTTTTCCGCCAAACGCTGCATTTCTTCCGTGCGGATTTGGACTTCTAGCGGCACGCCAAAAGGACCAAAAAGGGTGGTATGCAGGGATTGGTAGCCATTGGCCTTGGGGATTGCGATGTAATCTTTGAAACGCTGGGGAATGGGCTTATAGAGATTATGCAAAACGCCTAAGACCCGGTAACAAGTGTCAATTTTATCGACCACAACACGAAAGCCATAAACATCCATAATCTCGGAAAAAGATAAATGGCGGTCATGCATTTTTTTATAAATACTGTATAAGTGTTTTTCGCGGCCGACCATGACCCAAGAAGGAATATTGGCCCGCTTTAAACCTTTTCGCATTTCTTGCTCAATCATCTCCATAATTTCACGCCGGTTTCCGCGTGCGGTTTCAACCGCTTCCTTTAAGATGCGGTAACGCAAAGGATAGAGTGTGGCAAAACCGAGGTCCTCCAGTTCCACGCGAATAGCATGCATCCCCAAGCGATTGGCGATGGGTGCGAAAATTTCCAGGGTTTCTAAGGCAATGCGCCTTCGTTTTCCTGGCGGTAAAGATTCTAAAGTACGCATATTATGCAAACGGTCCGCGAGTTTGACTAAGATGACACGAATGTCCCGTGTCATGGCCATCACCAGTTTTCGGAAATTTTCTGCTTGGGCCTGTGCGTGATTTTCAAAATGAATTTGTGTCAGCTTGGTGACGCCCTCCACCAAGGTCGCTACTTCCTCTCCGAAACGGTCGATGATTTCTTGTTTTTCAACGTAGGTGTCTTCGATAACATCATGCAAAATGGCAGCCATGATGGTGGTCTCGTCCATGCGCATTTGGCCTAAAATACGGGCAACGGAGACGGGGTGGGTGATGTAGGATTCGCCGGTATAGCGAATTTGGCCTTCATGGGCTTTTTTAGCAAACAAATAGGCTTCTTCAATGCTACGGACTTGTGCATCGGTGAGATAAGCCTTTACTTCTTGCTGGAGTAACTCAAACCCTTCGTTCATATTTTTATTATGGACTAGGCGAAGGGGTTTAGTAAGACGAAAAATTGAATATTTTTATATAATTGATTATATTAAATAAAGAATTTACCCCGCGGCTTGCCGCGGGCTCTCTAGCTAAGGGGTTTCCAAAGGGGAGTAGAGAGCTTGCTCTCGTATCCCCTTTGGTTTCCCACGGGGATTCATTCCCCGTGGGAAATATAATTTGATTTTAGCTTAGGTCGCCGGCTTCTTCGGGGGGGACTTCATCGCTGGTTGGGAGCGTGATGGAGAGCTCAGCTTCGACGACTTCGGTAAAGTCCTTATAACCCGCTGCAATTTCTCGCAAGGCCACAACGGTGGACTTGTCATTGTCCCAGGGTACTTTGGAGTCTGCGCTGCCGCGCATTAACTGACGGGCCCTTTTGGCGGCTACTAAAACCAGCTCAAAACGGTTATCGACGACTTTTAAGCAATCTTCAACTGTGACTCGTGCCATAAATTCACCTGGACTGTGCGGTTTAATCAAAGGGGGATGGTAGCCGATTTTGGCTATAAATAGCAAGGGTTGGGGTTGGGAGGTTAATCTGCCGCGAGTTTAGCGATGAGTTTGCTGTATTTTTCACACTGGCGCCTTTGTAACAAACGGTTGGCTTGAATCAATAATTTCAAGTCCGCGAGTGCTTGGTCGAAATCATCGTTGATCACCATATAGTCGAATTCCTGGAAATGCGAGAGGGTCTCTTTGACATCCGCCAGCCGGTCTTGGATCACCTCTGGTTTATCCTGGTTGCGTGTGACTAAGCGTTCTCTCAAGTTATCCAGTGAAGGCGGCAAAATAAAAATACTGATGCTTTCAGGGACCAAGGTTTTAATCTGCTGCATTCCCTGCCAATCGATTTCAAGGACCACATCCACACCTTTTTTCAAAGTAGCCTCAACCCAGCGGTGCGAGGTCCCATAAAAAGCGCCAAAAACGGTCGCATATTCGAGAAAATCCCCCTGCTCGATCATGCGGCGAAACTCAGCCTCTTGAACGAAAAAATAATTGACGCCATTGACTTCATTGGGTCTTTTGGCGCGAGTTGTATGGGAAATGGAAACCGCAAGGCCGGAGAGCTCGTTGATCAACGCTTTAACCAGCGTTGTTTTTCCGGTGCCGGATGGGGCCGCGATCACAAAAAGATTGCCCGTCTCCCTCACTTATTGACCCTCCGCATGAAAAAGCAAATTTTCACAACGCAGCACGCGTACTTCGCCGCCATAAGCATAAATAATATCGGCGCCAATGACTTGTTCGCTTGTGTAATCGCCGCCTTTCACCAACACATCCGGCTTAATGCGTCGCAAAAGACGCTCAGGTGTATTCTCTGTGAAGGAAACCACCCAATCGACGGCTTCAAGACCGGCCAAGACCAACATGCGCTGGTTCAGAGAGTGAATAGGCTGTGCCCCCTTTTGACGCGCAACCGATGTGTCGCTATTCACAGCGACAATCAGGCAATGGCCCAACTCTTTGGCCTCTTGTAAGTAACGGACATGCCCCGCGTGAAGCACATCAAAGCAGCCATTGGTAAAAATGATTTTCTTCCCTTGTGAACGGGCTTGCTGCGTCAAGGACAACAGTTGATCTTCATGGACCACCCCTCTCAAGAGGTTTTCATCTCCCTGTCTTCCCCCTTTCAACCTGCCTTCTAGTTCCGGCGGACTCACAGTCGCCGTTCCTAGTTTGGTCACCACAATACTCGCCGCTAAATTCGCCAAGGCCACGGCCTCGGGTAAAGTTAAGTGAGCAGCAAGGCCTGCGGCCAGAACAGCAATGACGGTGTCACCGGCGCCGGTCACATCGTAAACCTCATGGGCATAGGCCGGTAAATGCAGGGCTTTTTCTCCAGCCTGAATTAAGGTCATGCCCTGATCGCCGCGCGTTAATAAAAGCGCTTGTAAGTCCAGTTGCTCGATGAGTGCTTGGCCTCGTTTGAAAATTTCCTCTTCACTGCGGCAGGGGCCTGCCACCGCCTCGAATTCTTTGAGATTGGGGGTCAGTAAAGTTGCGCCGCGATAACGTGTAAAATCGTGGCCTTTGGGGTCGACGAGCACCGGGAGGCCCGCTTCACGGGCCAGTTGGATCAAAAGAAGGGGATCGGAAAGAGTGCCTTTGCCATAGTCCGATAAAATCACCATTTCCGCATCCTGCAAATGTTCGCGGTAAGCGGTGATCAGTCCCTGGTGGTCCAAATCAGAAAAGGAATTTTCAAAGTCGAGGCGGATTAGCTGTTGATGACGGCTAA
>CAYVBZ010000078.1:0-8148 GCA_964449835.1 uncultured Coxiellaceae bacterium
TATCCCCTTTGGTTTCCCACGGGGATTCATTCCCCGTGGGAAATATAATTTGAATTACCGCAGTGGATGAGCTGCGGGACGATGGTGCGTTGAAAGTTACCCAAATATAATTCCTGCGAGCAAATATCGCGGTTTCGTTAAATAAAGATTAACATCTCTCACTGGCGAAATGGCCTTAATAGTATTCAAAGCCGCCTCATCTAAAAGATGAAACCCGCTTGACTGGGCAATCGCGGCCTCAGTGACCCGGCCATCCGGGTAAAGCAGAAAACTAATTGTCACAGTGCCCTTAATTCGAAAAGCGGCTGCCTCAGGCGGATAGAAAAGTTTTGCGGCAGTAGCCCGAGTCAATTCTTTGAGTAAAGGTTCATCAATTGGCTTCCCAGACTTTAAACTCTCAGCTTGGAGAAAGGTAGCGGAACTGTGTGACTGGGGCCTGGGTGGTTGGCTGGTCTGCGTTTTTTGCTGCGGCTCTGGTTTTTTTAAAGCCAGTTTAGCGAGGTCCTGCTTTTCGGGTTGTGGCGGCGTTTCCCGAGTGCTTGGGGCTTGGGGTGTGCTAGGTGCCGAGGTTTGTGCCTGGCTGGTTTCTTGATAGAGGTAAGCTGGCAAATAACGGTCTGATTTTTTTTCGAAGCGTTGTTCGTTGTCAAAGACCCATCGCAAGGAGGAGCTGAAAAGTAAAAGCAAATGTGCCAAAAGGGCGAGCAAAAAAAATTTTTTCGGGTTTTTTGCGATCTTTGAAATCATTAAAGATTATCCAGTGGAATACAGGGCAGAATAGCAAAAAAGGTGCTGCCTTTTCCAAATTTGCTTTCTACGCCCACGGTTCCCCCTTGGGCCTCCACAATATGCTGCGTTAAGGCAAGACCTAAACCGGTACCTTGATATTTTTTTGAGAGGCCGGCATCCAGTTGTTGAAACTCTACAAAAAGGTTTCTCAAATCAGATTCTCGAATACCGATGCCTGTGTCAATGACTTCCAGCTTAAAATGCGCAATTCCAAAAGAATGAATTCGGACCATTATCTTGCCGCCTTCTGGCGTGAATTTGATGGCATTGGACAAGTAATTAAAAATAACTTGTTTTAATTTACGCGGGTCAATAATGATTTGCCTTAAGCTGGAATCAATTTCTATGTTGAATTCAATGCGTTTTCGCTTGATGAGAGGACTCAACATTTCATTGACCTCTTCGCAAAGCCTATGCAGATTGACCTGTTCAGGCCGAAAAAGCATTTTGCCGGCTTCGATTTTGGAGAGGTCTAAAATATCATTAATGAGCTGCAAGAGATGTTGCGCGCTGGTCAAGACATCGTTTAAGTATTCTTGCTGTTCTGCCGAAATTGCTCCGGCCCTGCCGCTTGCGATGAGCTCAGTGAAACCGATAATGCCATTGAGCGGTGTGCGCAGCTCGTGGGACATATTGGCTAGAAATTCCGTTTTAAGACGACTGGCTATATTGGCTTGTTTGGCGGCGCCCTCTGCTTCCTTGGTCGCTTGGCGAAGTTTTTTGTTGATAATCATGATTTCTTGGGTGGCTTCCCGCTTTCCGATTTCAAAAAAATAAACGAGCCATAAAATGACGAGGAGCAGGCCGATGAGGGAGGTGGTTTGTAAAAGGGTTGGATAGGGAATAAGAAAAGCGGGTAGGGTTGTCCCTGAGGCTTCCTGCCAAGAAAAAACAAGGATGGCTACAATGCAAATCACGCACCAAAAGAGGCCATCGACCATGCCCCCTAAAAAGATAGCTATTAAGGGCGTGATGAGGACCCAGAAGGTGGTTGCAGAACTGAGCCCTCCCAGATGGTAAGAGAGCCAGGTAATTCCGAAGAAAAAAGAAACCAGTATTAATTCTCGCGCCAAAAATAGAGAATGACTCAGTTTGAGCACGAGGATTGAGGCAAGGATAAAGAAGCCTACCCCCAGGATGACAAAGGCAGCCAAGTACATTTGTAGGTAATAATAAAGCAAGGCATAGGCGGGGGCCGCAATACAGTTGATCAGGGCCACACCGATGAGATTTTTGGCATAAGCATGAGAAATTGCGTCATTTTTAATCCGTTCAGGCATGAGCTGATCAAAAAAAGGCATCATTCGGCATCTTCCTGAGCAATTTCCATAGTTTGAGGAGTTGATACTCCTAATTATAAGATATTGCAGTGAAAAAGACATTCATCGAGAATGATATACCAGTAAATAAAGAGGAAACCCAGGTGCCCTATTTGATGACTGAGGCAAAATGTTTGGTGATAAAAATTGGTTCTGCCCTTTTGGTGGACCATCAAACGGGTGCCATCCATCGGGAATGGTTGCAGAGCTTGATTGAGGATTTGGTGGAAGCCCTAGGCCGTGGTCAGCGGGTGGTGATTGTTTCTTCCGGCGCGATCGCACTTGGGAGAAGGCATTTGCATTTTAAAAACCAAAATTTACAACTAGAGGAAAAACAAGCTGCGGCTGCCGTCGGCCAAATTCAATTGGCGCGTGCTTATCAGGAAATGTTAGAAGAGCGTGGAGTGACGGTTGCTCAAATTCTTTTAACTTTGAACGACAGTGAAAATCGCAGGCGTTACCTGAATGCTAAAAATACCCTTGAAACTTTATTGAAGTTAGGCGCGGTCCCTGTGATCAATGAAAATGACAGTGTTGCGACGGCGGAAATTCGTTATGGTGACAACGACCGCCTCGCGGCACGTGTTGCGCAGATGGTCAGCGCCGATCTTTTAGTCTTGCTTTCAGATGTCGATGGTCTTTATTCCGCGAATCCCGCTTTGGACTTGCAGGCGCGTTTAATTCCTGAGGTGAAACAAATCACGCCAGAAATTTTGCAAATGGCCGGAGCTTCCGTGGGTCGCTATGGCTCTGGCGGCATGATCACTAAATTGATGGCGGCGCAAATTGCGCTGGCTTCAGGTTGCCGCATGGTGATTGCGGCGGGAAAACCGCTGCATCCTTTAAGACGCATTGATGAAGTACAGAAAAAAACCTGGTTTATTCCGTCCACGACGCCGGCAAAGGCACGGAAAAACTGGATTGCTCAGCACCTTCAGCCAAAAGGGGCGGTTGTGATTGACGCGGGGGCGGTTGCGGCTTTAAAACAAGGCAAAAGCTTGCTGGCTGCGGGGGTGGTTGCGATGGAAGGTGATTTTCATAAAGGAGATGCTGTTCGCATTCTAAATGAGGAGCAGCAAGAATTAGCCCGGGGTTTGATTAATTACCCGGCTTATGAGGGACGTAAGATTATGCGCCAAAGAAGCTCCGAATTTGAAAAAATCTTAGGTTATCGCGGCAGTGAAGAAATGATTCATCGTGATGATCTGGTCTTAATGCAAACTAATTTAAGTGGGTAGTATTGATGATGCCTCAAGAGAAAAATATTTCTAAACTGCTTTTGACAATGGGAGAAGACGCGCGCGAAGCTTCTCGGAAGCTAGCATTGCTGTCACGGCAACAAAAGGACGAAGCTTTGTGCGCCATGGCGAAGGCGCTGCGTGCGCGTGCGCCAGAGATTCTTGCAGCCAATGAAAGAGACCTATTGGAAACCAAGCAAAAGGATTTGGCAGCTTCTTTTTTAGATCGTTTGGCTTTGAATCCGGAGCGAATTGAAGCGATGGCAAAGGCTTTAGAGGCCATCGCCGAACAGGCTGATCCCGTGGGCGAGATTCTCGCAACTTTTCAACGTCCCAATGGTCTCGAAATCACGCGTGTGCGAGTGCCGCTCGGCGTGATTGCTGTGATTTATGAGGCCCGTCCTAACGTAACGGCGGATGCCGCCGGTCTTTGTTTGAAATCGGGCAACGCGGTTATTTTGCGGGGCGGCAGCGATAGTTTTCATTCTTCAACGGCCATTTTGCGGGCACTTCATGAAGGCTTGGCCCAAACGGAAGTGCCAAAGAACGCAGTTCAAATGGTCCCGACTGTGGAGCGGTCCGCTGTTAATGAACTTTTAAAAATGGACCGTTATATTGATGTCTTGATTCCGCGCGGCGGACAAAAATTGATTGAACAAGTCAGTGCCGAAAGCCGGATTCCACTGCTGAAACATTTAGCCGGTCTTTGTCATACCTATGTGCATCAAGCCGCAAACAAGGAAATCGCAAAGAAGGTGGTCTTAAACGCTAAAATGCGCCGCACAGGAATTTGCGGGGCAACAGAAGTATTATTGGTGGACCAAGTGATTTTATCTTCCCATTTGCCTCTCATCATTGAAGGCTTGCTGCACTTGGGTTGTGAGTTGCGCGGCGATGAGCGGGTTGTCAAACTGGACCCGCGCGTTATGCGAGCGGCGGCTTCGGATTACGATACGGAGTTTTTAGCGCCTGTCCTTGCGATTAAAGTTGTGAGTGGATTGAACGAGGCAATTGAACATATCGCAGTGCATGGGACCCAACATACCGAAGCAATTATTACAGAAGACCTCGCGGCAGCCAGCCAATTTTTACAGAAAGTGGATAGCGCGATTGTCATGCATAATACTTCAACGCAGTTTGCGGATGGCGGGGAGTTTGGGATGGGTGCGGAAATTGGCATTGCAACGGGAAAATTACATGCGCGCGGCCCTGTTGGCGTGGAGCAGCTGACAACGTTTAAATATTTAGTTCGGGGGAGTGGGCAAGTGAGGGGTTAATTATAATTTATATTTTTCTGTTTCTTTCTCATGCTTACTCAGATAGTTCATGAAAGGTGTGCCTCCGGTCCCAACTGCGTTCGGGTTTGAACTGGTTTGTTGGCTTTGTTTTTGGATATAAAGCGCGGCGTATTTGAGATGCGTAAAACGAAATCGGACGATTAACTCGATGCAGTCGTTGTAAATGGTCCTCAGTTCTGGTGTTTGGGCAGCCGCTTCGCTTAGGTAGGAACGGATGGAGGTTTGCAGGGCCAGTTGGTCCAAAAAGGCACGGTGCTCGATGGGCATGTAAAGACGCATTTCTTTCAGATAGACACTCAGTTCATCTTCCTCATGTTGAATGCCAAAGAGAAGGTCCAACGCGGGAATAATAGAGCTTTGCGCGCCGGTTTCCCCCCGGAAAAATTGCGGCTGATTGTCAAAGCAGGATTCATAAATCAGGCCTTGAGGCAGGGCGGGGTTATTTTTCCAGCCATGGATGTAAGGACGGACGCGATTATAATAAATATAGGGGTCGCAGCGTTCTGGCATGCGGTCCAGGGTTTTGCAAATGTTCCCAAGACTCTGTTGAATGTCCTTTAAACAGCTTAGCAAAACTGCAGGTTGTTTACGCTGAGCTGCTTTTTGCGCGGGCAGCAGTGACTGCAAGGCCAGGACTGCTTTTTCTTCAATATCAACATGGACTAGCACAAACCATTCTTCGTCTACACCGCCCAGAAAATTTTGTAGCAAAGCAATATTACCAAGTTCAATGGGGCCTTCCGGATTGAGGCGGTACCAATTGTGAAGGGCATAAGAAGCATAAGAAAGGACAGGGGGCCTTTGCAAACGTTCCGCAACAGCGCACCAGGGCAGGGCCAAAACAACTGGAATTTTAGCAAGCAGCGGCAGACAACCCCAGATATAGGCATGTCCGAGAAAGGAAAGAATTAACATGGCCCTTTCTTCTTCTGCTTTCGTCTTCAGCTTTTGAACTGGGAAGGGGGGCAGCGCTTCTAGCTGCTTTCGAAAGTTTTGGTCCAGTAAGCGCTTTGGCAAGTGAGCTGCGAATTCTTCCCAGGGCGCAAAAGCAGCGGGCAAAGTTTTTAAAGGACCGACTTCTGGCAAAAAGCCGTGTTTCAGTTCGAAATTTTGTTCCTTCATGGCGCTTCCTTTTTAAAATACTGAACGATGATGGGCATTAAGGCTAAAAACGCCAAGCCGAAAAGCGGCAATAAAAAGCGAGGTTGCAGCATAAAATTTGTGAAGGAAAAGGAGGGTTGCTCCAATAAGGAACCCAGGTTTTCCCCGAGTGCCGTGTAGATTATGACGCCTGGGACCAAACCTAAAAAGGTGGCGCTGACAAAGAGCGGGAGAGAGAGATTTAATAAACCCGCCATAATGTTCACCAAAAAACAAGGAAAGACTGGGACCAGTCGCAAAGAGAGCAGGTAATAAAAGGCATTTTCTTGAAAACCCCGCTCTACTTGTTTGAAACGCTTCTCCACTTTTTTTTGGGCCCAGTCAGCAAAAGCGAGTTTGATTGATAAATAAAGCAAGGTGGAACCTAAGGTGATGCTGAACAGCACATAGAGAACGCCGGGGAAAAGACCAAATAAAAAGCCGCCGGCCATGGAAAAAAATAAAGCGCCGGGTAAAGAGGCAGTGACTGCGAGAGTATAGGCGAGCGTATAAAAAAAGACGGCCAGCAAATAGTTGTCTTCTTTCCATTGTAAAAGCAACAAGCGATGTTTGGCCAAGTTCTCAAAACGGAGGTCTTGGAAGAGTCCAAAATAGAAGAAACACAATAATAGACTCAAGCTTAGGGCGAGGGGCAAATATTTTTTCAAGCTTCTATTCTCACTCTCCATGGAAGCCAACTAGGCCGCGTACATCAAGGCCTTGAGGTCGATCGATTCTAGTTTAATTTGATAATTGGGTAATTCATCCAGGTAGGCCACTTGGAAATATTTTTTGCCGGCCAAGGAAACCAGGCTGCTGTCTTCAGGATATTGTAGAAGCAGGGGAAACAAGACCGCTTTGCCGACGACTGCGCGCCGGTTTGGCGGGTTGGGACTCAAGCCCCACATATTTTGGTAACTGAGGGCCATGGTGGTATGGTCCTTGTCGTTGGGATTGGGGTAGTTGCCCACATACAAGAGAACATGACCGCCAATATAGACTAAGGTCAAGAAGGGATGGCCATTTCCCATCAGATAACTTAGCCGTTGCGAAGTGGGAGCGGCGCTCATATCGATCAGTTTGCCGGCATAAACTTGATCTGAAGAATGGCGTGGGAGCCAAATTCCAAAAGGCGTCAGCAGGTTTTTTAACTCCGCTGAACAATCATTATAAAAATAGATTCCTCCCCAGCCATAAGGACGTCCGATCAAAGAGCTCATGACCTGGGAGAAATGTTGTGGTGTGGGAAGTAGGGGCATTAATACGGCATTTTCCGAGGACAGGTTCCCATGAATGATCTGGGCGTTACGGTGCGTATCTGCGACGGGCAATAAAAGTTTGAATTCGGAAGCACCGGCTTCGGCTGGGAAGAAGGAGCCGATGTAGGCAGTCAGACGGAATTGACCTTCCTCATCTACGAGTGGGATTTCAGAGCGGGTGATTGCCGCGAGGTTTTTCTTGGCGGCTGTTTTCCAGGTAGTTATAAAAGATTCACTTGTGCGCGCAAGGCCTGTTGTTTTAACCCAGCCAATGAACTCTGGGGTTAGCACCAAAGACCAGCGATGATCACGGGTTTCGCACAAGATGTAGAGGGGGGTACCGGCCCAAACCGAGGACATTTGTAAATTGTCGAAAGGGTAGCCTGCTCCCGGCATTTTATAATGATAAAAAAAGACCTCGGCTGTCGGCAGCGCGCGCGCGTTTAAATTGTCGATGGCAATGGCGCGATTTTCGGCGTGATAGCTGAGTTGCCGCAGCAGGTCCAGCGGAATGTTATTGATGATGGACGTGGTCCACGCTGGCGAATAGGGGCGAAAGTTTTCACCATAACCTAGTTCACTGTTGGGCTTATTGCTGTTGTTAAACCATTGAATGATGCTTTGCTCGATAGTAGACAAATCATCAGGCGGTGATTTATGCAAAATTTGGCTGACATAGCCCGGTTCCCAAGGGGAGTAAAGACCAAAATAATGGCTATAAAGTACCTTCATGTGATGTTCTTGCATAGCGTTGCTGAGTAAGGCTTTGTCGTAGTTCGCATCGCCCGGCTTGAACCAGTCGTTGAGATTTTGATTATAATTTTCGATGGGGAAGAGCGAAATTAGATCTTGGTCCGCGTGGACAGCGGAAAAGCATAAAAAGATAGCTAGGCTGAAGGCAGCGGTAAGGAGAGCCAGTTTGGTGAAAGAAGATGGTTTTCTTGAGAACATGGGGGAGTTCTTAATAAATGAATTTGATGAGACAGAAGTGTAGCAAAGTTATAAAAAGGACTCAACATTTTCCTATGATACAATTAGATAATTTACCCTGCGGCTTGCCGCGGGCTCTCTAGCTAAGGGGTTTCCAAAGGGGAGTAGAGAGCTT
>CAYVBZ010000079.1:0-8108 GCA_964449835.1 uncultured Coxiellaceae bacterium
AGAGTGGTATCGTGCGTCAGATTTTGATTGGTGATAAAATCAAGCGTTTCCTGGTTCTGGTTTTCCTGGTCCTGCTTTTTATTAAGCGTAACGGAACATTTTTTATAGGTCTCAAAGCTGGACCCGCCCCAAACATGCTCTCGCCAAATGCGTAATTCGGTTTCCCGATTATCCTTAAATGTTTGCAGCAGTTTTTCTCGCTGCCGGCTCAATAAATGATCTCTGAGTTGTGCCTCAGTTATATTAGGAGAAGCCATTGTCCACCCTCGTTTGTCTAGTAAATCAGCATATCATAAGCGCCTTAAGCCCGCCTTAAGAGATGGGCCCCTGTATTTAATTGATTAATTGCATATATCGCTCGCACTTCAAAATGCGAACTCGTCTTTGTGAGAGGCCCCAAGGACGGCGCTGCAATCCAAAGCAAAATCTTGGATCGCCACGGCTAAACGCTTCGCAGCCTCGCGATGACGGTTTTCGCAGTTTGAAGTGTAATGGGCATAGATTCTTCATGCTTCTCATTTTCATCTTCTTAGCTCTGCGGCTGCAGCACCTCAAGCGCCGGGAAATGCTCCTTTAGTTTTTTTTGATCTTGCGCTAAGAACAAGAGCTTCAAATTGGGGCCTGCATCTTGCGTAAAATAAACTGCAACACCGGCCTGACGCAGCCGCCAGACGGCTTGCATCGACAAGAGCGTTTGCGGCAAAGCATAAGAAATAGGCGGCCAAGCACTCAACATCAAGGCATGCATCGTAAGCGCATTAGATTCTGCCGTTTCGCCCAGCAGCTGAAAATCCTGATGATCGATGGCCTGTTTGAGCCTCGGCAAATCTTGCTCCACTTTCGCAGGCCAGGCAGAATAAAGCAGGCTGGTTTCCATTGTCCGCTCCATGGCGGCGCGGGAGGCCAGCGGCTTTTCTCCTTCATTCAGTAGGAGCAAGCCAACACAAAGTTCAGGCCAACGCGTTTCTAGAAGCTGCCCATAACTATCCATGCCATCCGCCAAATTGCCTGCTCGCCACTCAACAAAGCCGGGCGTAATCGAACGGCAAGCGCTGCCGCTGCCAAGACGGGCCAAAATCGACAACTCACGTGGCGTTTTTTCCCAAGCGAACAGCGCATTCAAGGCCAAGGCCAGCGAGGCAAAACCACAAGCCGAAGAAGCAAGGCCTGCCGCCATCGGAATATTCATTTGCATTTCCACTTGGAAACGGCAAGGTGGAACACCACGGAATAAATCAAGATAGGCTTTCAGACGCTGCCCAAAAGAGGAGGCAAGCGCCATCTTTTTTCCATTGAGAAAATAAGAGTCCTCTGCGGAATCCATCGCACTTAAAGTACAGGCCGCTCCTTTCTGCCCCAAGGAAATAGACAAGCTCGGTGTCACAGGTAGATTCAACTCAGCGTCACGCTTTCCCCAATATTTACATAAAGCAATGTTCGTTGGCGCAAAAGCTCTGCTGGCTTCCTGCTGCGGTTTGTTTTCACGGCTTGGGCCTAAAATGCGGGCGACAATTTCTTCTTTTTTCATTGCAGCACCACCCCATCTTGTGTGACCTGCAGCGCAATTTGCTTTACGCCGCTAAAGCGCTCTTCCACCCCCAAGTGCGCTGCCTTGCCTAAACCCAGCACACAGTCTCCCCAACCGGAGCCGGAGATTTTGGCGCCGAGAATAGCAGGATCCAAGCGCAGCCGCTCAATTAAATCATCGAGCAAGGACGTTGAAACCCCTAAAGCTTGCATAAGACCTTGCTGCACATTCATCGCCGCACCAAACCGCGGCCAATCCCCCGCTTGCAAAGCGGCAATGCCTTCTTTGGCACAATGATGAATCGCTTGGCAAAGTTTATTGAACAAAGCGGGCGCTTTGGCGAATTTTTCACGGACGCGCCGGATGGCTTCGGCTGTTTTTGTTTTTGAACCTGAATAAATCACCGTTAAAGCAGGCGCTAAAGAAAATTTTTCAAGGTCAAGAGGCGCCGCGCGATAAGCGACGATACCGCCCATGACCGAGGCCGCGACATCTGCTCCCGAACCCAACCCTTGCACCTCGCAGACCACCTGACGCGCCGCTCGAATAAGGTGCAAAGGCCCTCTCGGCTCATTCAACCAGGCAAACAAAGCCGCTAAGGTCGCTACCGTCACGGCCGCTGAAGAACCCAGCCCCATTTGGTCCGAAAATTCCGAGTGAATTTCAATGTCACAACCGGACTTTAATTTCTTTCGATGGAAGAGAAGACAAGCAGTCACAAATTCAAAAGGCGCCGTGATGGAAAGTCCCTTCAAATTCGTCTCCAGACGACCATACCCTTCTGAAACCACCTGCACTCGCTCATCTTCACGGGGCTTTAAAACGACCGTCATACGCTGATTAATCGCACAAACCACGGCCGGCTTATTGTAGAGGACCGCGTACTCCCCTAGCAGCATTAAAGAACCCGGCGCGCTGGCCTTAAAAATTTTATTCTGAAACGACATGCACCCCCCGCTCCTCGGCCAAAGCCGGAATTAAAGCATAACGATAGCGGCCGCATAATTCAGTGAAGGCAGAAAGGTCTTCCACCACTCCCATCACTATGCCAGCCCTGCCCCCGCGAACTGAGCCTGCGCCGCAAATTTTGGCGGCACCTTGCAGCGCTTCCACCTCACGGATAAATTGATTCACTCGTTCAGGGACCACGCCGATCTTATTTAACAACTGATGATTTCCACGGACCGCGGCATGAAAAGCAGCACTGTCTTCAGCTTGCAAAGCTTGGTCCATGGCGGCTGTCACCGCGGCAAAATCTTCTCCCAAAGAGCCTCCCCGAAAAAAAGGCCCCGCCTGAGACACACATTCTCCCGTCGAACTCTCAGGCGTTCCTGTGTTGACCAAATAAAAGGGCAAGCGTGGAAGCGGACGCGCGAGCACTTCTCCTTCTTGCATGAAAAGACAGCCTCCCCGCTGCGAAACCTGCAAATCCAAACCGCTCGAATAGCCGTGCTGTAGATTTTCCACTTCCAAGGCCATGCGAAAAAAAACTTCTGGGGACAGCGTTAAATTCAAATGCTGCGCGAGCGCATGAATCACCGAGAGTATAATCGCAGCCGAAGACCCCATACCGCAGCCCATGGGAATATCGGATTGCACCTTGATTTTAACACCTTGCGTCGGACGGACATTGAGCACTTCAAAAAACAAACTCAAGGCGAACTGCGCCAACTCCATCGGTTTTTTTAAAACTTGCCGGATTTTAAATTCACCCCGCAAAAAGCGGCGGTATTTTTGTTTAATTCGGTCTTTGAGGCGATCTAGAGAAGCAAAACGCAGCGCTTGCTGATAAGCCAAATCGCCTAGATCAAAAGAAATGATCGGCGCCAACTGGGCTGTCGCTTGCACTTGCGCATAGCGATTCACGGCAAGAGCCAAGGCCGGTTTACCATAAACAGCCGCGTGCTCTCCGGAAAGAATTAATTTACCCGGCGCCCGTACTTTCATAAATTCGCTTGTGTTCATTGACTTGCGCTAAACGGAAAGCGCCGGTCTGATAACGTGGAAGTTCAAGCCTTTGCCCGTCCATTGGATAAGTAAAATTATAGAAAGCCTCATACTCTTCGTAAGAAAGTGGAATGCGCGATTTCAGCAAGTCTTGATGATAGGCCTTGTTCAACCCCGTCTCACAGCCGGGCTGGACGACACCGCTAAAAAATTCGCCCACACAGCCGGAACCATAACTATAAAAACCGATGCGCTTGCCGGCTAACGCTTGCCCACGCTGATCTAAAAGCGAGGCCAAGCCAAGATAAAGTGAAGCAGTATAACAATTGCCAATCTCACGGCTGTATTCGAGTGAAGGGCCGACCTGCTCCAGTAAAACTTCCTCACTCAGCGCCGCTGTTCCCGCAATTTTGTTTAAAAAGCAATGCGCCTTTTCGGCGAGCCGGGATACCGGCGTATGGTAGCAATAAAAATCATGGTCGTTGAAACCACGCTGCGATCTTTCATGATATTGCTTCCAGGTTTTTTCCAAAATCTGCAAGTACATTCTGCTAGAATATTTGCCATCGACCAGCGCCGCGTCACGGTAATTTGGCCGCCAAAAATCCATAATGTTTTCTGTGATCACGCCATATTCTGGATCGATTGCTATCACACGCGGATTCGCCCCTAAGACCATTGCAACCGCTCCGCAGCCCTGGGACGGCTCTCCCGGTGTTCCAAGGCCATAGCGGGCCACATCAGAGGTAACTAATAAGACCTTTTTATCCGGGTTTTCGCGCAGAAAAGGCAGCGTCAATTGCAGGCCCAAAGTACCAGCATAACAAGCCTGTTTTAATTCCACGACCCGGCAACGGCTTGAAAGCCCCAAAAGATCATGAATATAAATACCGCCGGCCTTAGATTGGTCAATTCCGGATTCCGTCGCAAATAAGAGGAGTTCAATTTGGTCGCGGTCCACCCCGTCCAAAGCGCGTTTCGCAGCCGTAGCACCCATGGTCACCACGTCCTCATCTGGCGGAGGAACGGCCATGTTGCGCTGTCCAAGGCCCACTGAAAATTTTTGCGGATCAATTTGGCGCTGCTCCGCGAGGAAGGTCAAGTCCAACATATACCGCGCGGTATAAAAGGCCAGGCTGTCAATTCCAACCTTTGGTAAACTATTTTTTCTCACGAGACTTTCGCTCCCACTTAATATGACTGCCCATTAATTCGCCGGGATTGGTTTGCGCCGCCAACAAGGACAGTTCTCCGCAAAGAATAGCGGCAGCTGCGATAATCGCAAGGCGCCTCGCGTTTTTACCGGGCGCGCGTTCCTTTAAACAACCCAGAATTTCCAGGTTTTCGCGAACAAATGCAAGGTCTTTTCCAGACCCGACTGATCCTAAAATGAGATTAGGCAAGGTCACGGAAAAATAAAGGTCCGCACCGCGCAACTCCGCATGCACCAGGCCTTGAGAGCCTTCCACAATATTCGCAACATCTTGGCCCGTCGCCAAATAAAAGCCCAGCAGCATATTGGCAAAATGCGCATTCGCCGTGCGTAAGCCGCCGGCCACAATATTGCCCATCAAATTCTTTTTAATATGAAGCTGCACAATTTTGTCCGGCGTTGTCTTTAAAAACCGACGGCAAATCGCCTCTGAGATGGTGACCTCAGCAACCACATATTTCCCCCGCCCCAAAATACCATTGACGGCGGAAACTTTTTTATCTGAGCAAAAATTGCCGGAAATCGAAACATAGCGAAGACGAGAATAGTGCTTTAAAATCCAAGAAATTAAACGGTCCGCCGCCAAGGTCACCATATTGTGCCCAGCCGCGTCCCCAGTTTGAAAAGACAAACGCAGATATAAAAGCGACCCGACCAGCTGAGCATTCACCTCGAGCAACTCCGCAAAGCGGCTGGTTTGCGCGACCACTGCCTGCATTTCTGCCTTTTTAGACAAGAGTTCATTCGCCGCTTGATAAATATCGTGGATACTGTCTGCTTCCAAGAGAATGGAACGTGCCATAGAATCCCGGACCACTTGGGCCCGAATGCCGCCGGCATGCGTACAGGTTTTAGCCCCTCGGTGCGTTGAAGGCCATAAGGGGGCTTCCAAAGTGGCCAAAGGCAGCAAGACTTCTTCTTGAATTTCGTCGCTTATAATTTTGACAGGCCCCACGCGACGCATGGGGATTTCAGCCTTGTATTCTCGTGTTTGCCAGCGCATTTTGTTCTAATTTTCTTCAATTTAATGGTTATGGTTACAAAATTATTGTATATTTAGGGCGCCTTATTTTACTGGAAAAGCCTCTATGCCAGCAACAAAAGATATTCAGCCTCAAGTGATCTTGGTAAATGAACAAGACGCTGAAGTAGGCAGTGCTGAAAAACTTGCCGCCCACCAAAAGGGCCTTTTGCATCGCGCCTTTTCAATTTTTATTCTGCGCAGCTCTCCTGGAAAAGAAGTCGAGACCTTGCTCCAACAACGTGCGAGTTCAAAATATCATTCTCCGGGTCTTTGGACCAATACCTGCTGCTCCCATCCCCACCCGGGTGAAACGATGCTGGCTGCAGCCAAACGCCGTCTACAAGAAGAGTTTTGTCTGGAAATTCAAGCGCTTCAACACCTGGGACAATTTCATTATACGGCCCATTTTAATAATGGCTTGATTGAAAATGAATTGGACCATGTCTTGGCAGGGTGGTATGAAAACGAAATTTTCACCCCCAACCCTGCGGAAATACAAAACCACCGCTGGCTTAGCCTAAGGGATTTAAAAATAGAATTGGCCCAAAATCCTGACGCCTTTACCCCCTGGCTAAAAAGGGCCCTTGAAATCGTTGAGGCCTCCTTTAAGGCTGCTTAGAGCTTTTGTCCATTTCAAGCCACTAATTTTTCTTGGCGATAAACAGGAAATTTGTTACATATTTCAATAACTTGCTTCTTCACATTGGCAATGGTTTGTGTGTTTTGCAAATCATCTAAAATGTCACAAATCCAGTGGGCGATTTTTTCGCATTCCGCTTCTTTAAAACCGCGCGTTGTCACAGCAGGCGTTCCCATTCGAAGCCCGCTGGTCACAAAGGGTGTTTGTGGATCATTCGGAACAGCATTCTTATTGACCGTAAGATTGGCCTTGCCTAAAGCCGCCTCCGCGTCTTTCCCCGTGATGCCTTTATTAATCAGGTCAATCAGAAAAAGATGATTGTCCGTTCCGCCGCTCACCACCTGATAACCCCGGTCCAGCACCACTTTCGCCATGACACGGGCATTGTTTAAAATCTGTTGTTGATAGGTTTTAAAATCAGGCTGCAAAGCCTCAAGAAAAGCCACCGCTTTAGCAGCGATCACGTGCATTAAGGGGCCGCCCTGTCCCCCCGGAAACACAGCCGAATTCAATTTCTTTTCTAATTCCGGATTAACTTTAGCCAAAATTAAACCGCCCCGCGGCCCTCTCAGCGTTTTATGCGTTGTTGAGGTTGTGATATCTGCAATTTGGACCGGTGAAGGATAAAGCCCTGCAGCAATGAGGCCCGCCACATGCGCAATATCCGACAAAAGGAAGGCGCCCACTTGATCGGCAATCTCGCGAAAACGCTGCCAGTCCACAATGCGGGAATAGGCGGAAAAACCCGTCACAATCAGTTTTGGCTTATGTTTTTGGGCCAGATGTTCAGCTGCTTCATAATCAATTTCACCCGTATCGGGGTGCAAGCCATAAGAATAAAAATGATAGAGCTTGCCTGAAAAATTGACCGGTGAACCATGGGTTAAATGTCCACCATGGGCCAAGCTCATTCCTAACACGACATCGCCCGGTTGCAACAAGGCCGCATAAGCCGCCGCATTGGCCTGGGAGCCAGAGTGAGGTTGTACATTGGCATAAGCTGCCCCAAATAGTTTTTTAACGCGCTCAACCGCCAGTTTTTCCGCAATATCGACGAACTCACAGCCCCCATAATAGCGCCGGCCTGGATAGCCTTCTGCGTATTTATTGGTCAAAACAGAGCCTTGTGCCTCTAATACTAAGGAGCTGACATAGTTTTCAGAGGCAATTAATTCGATATGCTGCTCTTGGCGTTCAGCTTCGTCTTGAATGGCCTGCCAAAGAACGGGGTCAAAATGATGTAAAGAGGTTGCGGGAAACAAGGGAGACTCCTTTTCCAAACTGTGATTTCGCCCCTAGTCTAACGGCTCATTTTAAATAAGCAAGATATCCGCTGAAACAGAAAAAGATTGATTCAAATTTTGACTTCTTTTTCCAAAATGTTAGTATTTAAAGAGGGAAGCCGTGAAGGGATAATAGACAATGAGCGACACACTCCAGGATGACGTCATACTGGCTGTAGAAGTCAGTTTCGGTGAAAAACTCAAAGCAAGGCGGGAAAGTATGGGTCTGTCCATGCAGGAGGCGGCTTCTCGCCTGCATCTCAGCCCTCGCTTTATTGTCATGCTGGAAAATGAAAATTTACTGCAGTGCGCACTGCCTTTAATTTATCTGCGCGGTTATTTACGCTCTTACACCCGCTTATTAAACCTGCCCGAACAAGAATTGGCCCCGCTCTTAGAAAAACTAGATCCCAAGCCCATCCTGGAAACCCCATTGCCCGCAACGCCTGATGCCGGCGCTTTTTCTTTGGAAG
>CAYVBZ010000080.1:0-7911 GCA_964449835.1 uncultured Coxiellaceae bacterium
AACGCGCGCGCGGCGATACGCCCCGCAGGGCATTATAAAAACAAAGCAGTAATAAGGCCCACAGGCTGAGTTCCAAGGTTTTGTCATTAAAATCGATGTCATGAAAATTGTAATATTGTACGCCTTCCAGAAGCAGCACGCCGAGGAGCGCATAAACCGGCGGTAAGATTTTTCGGCCCAGGCGAAAAACAGCCCAAAAACAGAGGACGACGGAAATTTGACTAAAAAGATAGATCATCCAGCCGGAATCCCCGCCCAGTTTCACAGCAAGTGCCGTGAGCCAGCCGTTGACGAAGGGGTTTTTGTCATAGCCCCATTCAAGCTGTTGTCCCCAGACATAGCCTTCCATTGAATCCATGGGCAGGGTAAAGCGAATGAGAAAAGGAAGGACCGTCCAGGCCAGTAAATGAACGCCAATAAAAAGCCAAAAAATAAGGGAGAGTGGCTCTTTTTGCACATTCAGACTGGGATTGCTGACTTGACTCATAAGTGACCTGTTTGTTGGGGCTGCAAAAGTATATAATAATAGGAGGTCAAAGCAAAAGGGAGGTTGTTATGCCAGTCAAAAAACTCAAGGAATTTCTAGATAGCCATAAAGTCAAATACATCAGCATCTCCCACTCGCCCGCCTTCACCTCGCAGGAAATCGCCGCCGCGGCGCACATTTCTGGCAAACAATTGGCCAAGACGGTCATTGCCAAGGTCAATGGCTCGATGGCGATGGTTGTTTTGCCGGCAAATGAACATGTTAATTTCGCGGCCTTAAAAAAGGCGACAGGCGTTGGCAATGCGGACTTGGCCAGTGAGTCGGAGTTCAAGAGCAAGTTTCCCGAATGCGAAGTGGGCGCAATGCCGCCTTTTGGCAATCTCTATGACATGCAGGTCTATGTGTCCAGCGATTTGTCCAAGCAGGAATATATCACCTTTAACGCCGGCTCCCATTCTGAGCTGGTCCAACTGTCCTATACAGATTTTTCACGGTTGGTGAATCCCAAGGTGATTTAGCTAGCAATAATGTGTTTTCAGAAGCATAGACTCAATCGTTAAGCCTGGACCAAAAGCGCAGCTAAAAATGGTCTTTTGATGGTCTGCAGGGGAGAGCGCAGTCCAGATTTCTTTTAGGACAAACAAAACGGTCGGCGATGACATATTGCCATATTGGCGTAATACCTGATAAGCAAAGCGATTGTCTTCTGCCTGGATACCCAGCGCTTCTTCACAGGCCTTCAAGATTTTCTGTCCCCCTGGGTGAATGGCAAAAAAATCAATTTCAGAAAAAGTCAGTTTTTCTTGGTTTAGGATTTGTTTTGCAAAAGCAAGAATGCCAGCTTGGATCATGTCAGGCACATAAGTGCTTAAAGCAATATCAAAACCACTGTCGCCAATATGCCAGGCCATTTCTTGGCTGGATTGCGGCAATAAATCACAGTGAAAGGCGGTGAGCGTGAGTCCCTTGTTATTTTGCGCCGGGAAATTTTGCACCAATACAGCCGCGGCGCCATCAGCAAAAATGGCGTTGGCAATCAGGTTGTCCATCTTCATACTTTTTTGAAAATGAATTGTACACAATTCAACGCAGATCAATAAAACCTTCGCATTCGCGTCTGCACTGCAAATGGCTTCTGCCAGTTTGAGGCCATTAAAGGCGCCATAACAGCCCATAAAATTAATGGCGGTGCGTTTGGTTGTGGGACTGAGAGCTAAATGTTGCACAATTTCAATATCAAGACCCGGGGCATACATGCCCGTGCAGCTAACGGTAATAAGATGTGTAATTGTCTTTTTGTTGAATGAGTCCAAATGGTTAAGGCAGTCTGCGATGGCCAGTAAGGCTAGGTCAAGCGCATGGTCTTTGTAGATTTTCATTCGCTCCGCAGTCGTTGGAAAGGGACTGGAAGGGTCATTGGGAAAAAAATCAAACGTACCTGGTTTTTTGCAGTAATCGCTTAGTACGCTATGGCGTTGTTCAATGCCTGTTGCTTTGTAAACGGAGTGAAGCATCCGCTTTTCAGCAGGCTTTAAGGTCAGCGTGGCTTCAATTAATTCCGCTGTCTCGCGTTGAGTGCATTTAAAAGGAGGGTTAGCGGTCCCGATAGAGGTGATCATGGTCATAGGTTTTGAAATATACCGTGTCTGGGTGCTTGCGTCAAAAGCTGAGCGCTAACACCCCTCACAAGAAAACGCCGCTGTCCCCGTCTCAACCTGCAAGGTCGCATGATCTATTCTATAAATTTGTTTCAGATCAGCGTTAATTTTTTCAAAATCTGCGTCACTCAGTTTGAGCTCCGGCATAATCAAATGGGCTGTCAGGGCGACTTCCCGGGTGCTTAGGCCCCAGATATGCAAATCATGAATAGCGGTTACACCATTCAAGCTGGATAAGTAAGCTTTAATGCCCGCGAGATCGATATAGTGCGGGATGGCATCCAGCAGCAGCCGGACGGAGTCGCGCAAGAGGTTCCAAGTGTTCCATAAAACGATGAGTACGATGATCAAGCTGATGATAGGGTCTAGCCAGGTTTGTTTCGTATACCAAATGAGCAAGCCGGTGACCACGACACCTGCTGCGATCAAAGCGTCGGCGGCCAAATGCAGGAAGGCGCCTTTAATATTCAAATCATCGTGAATACCGCGCATGAACAGCAAGGAGGTCCCGCCATTGACGGCAATACCAATCAAGGCCACGATAATCACGAACGTTTCGTCGACGGGCGTCAGGTGAAACAGCTTGTACACCGCCTCAAAGGCGATCAGGGCGGAGGTCGCGACCAGAATCAGGGCGTTTGCGAGCGAAGCGAGAATCGTGATGCGCTTATAGCCATAGCTGTAACGTTTCCTGGCGGGAAAACTTAAGAGCCAATTGGCTCCCCAAGCGAGCAGCAGACCAAAAACATCTCCAAAATTGTGCGCCGCATCCGCGAGCAGGGCCATGGAGTTTGCAGTCAGGGCGTAAAAAACCTCGGCGACCACAAAGGAAAAATTGAGCGCGATGGCAATGGCGAACGCCATGTTAAAAGACTGGGGCCCATGTTTGTGGTTTTGTGACATTAGTCTTTCCTCAACTTGTCGGAGGCGGCCAAAGGCGTCGGATAACGCATGGTGACCCAATAACAAGAAATAATAAAAGAGAGAATGGTGGCCGCCTCGACAATATAAGAGGTGACGGGTTGGACCAACTTTTCAGCGGCAGCTAGTCCAATAATCAGCAGCGAAAATTCGCTGGTTTGACCCAGGCGCACGCCGATTTCCCAGCTTTGATTTTTGGGTTCTCCTGAATGGCGCAAAAGCCGAGAAAAGACTAGAGGCTTAATGGCCAGTAAAACCAAGGCCAAGGTGCCAGCAGGGAGGATGACGGTATGAAGATAAGTGAAATCAAAGCTCGCGCCGACCGTAAAGAAGAAAATCACCAAGAAGAAATCGCGCAGCGGTTTTAAGTTCTCTGCGATGTAGAGTGAGATTGGATTAGTCGCAAGCGCAACCCCTGCGATGAAAGCCCCAATTTCGTCCGGCAGGCCAATGGCTTCGCTGAGAATGGTCATGAAAAGGCACCAGCCAATGGAAAGAATAAAAATATATTCCTGGATCCGGTCAAAGCGATAGAGTAAGGGGGTTAAAATATAGCGCTCGAAAATAAAAGCAACCAACAAGAGTAGAGGAAAGCCTAACACCAGTAATCCCACACTGTGGAAGGAGAGTTGTTGTACGGCAAGTCCCTGGACCACTAAAAGGGCGATGATGGCGATCAAGTCTTGCAGCAGCAGGATGCTAATGACGAGCTCACCCGTGTATTGATGGTGCAAAATAGTCGTCGGCAAAAGCTTTAAACCGATAATGGTACTGGAAAACATGACAGAGACACCAACAATCATGCTGTCTTGCAGCGGCAAGCCAAAGGCGAGGCCAATGCCAAGGCCGATCAGGAGAAAGACCAGGGAAGAGATGAAAGTGACCCAGCTCATTTTACGCAAAGAATGCAGCAGATTTTGGGGGTGCAGATGCAAGCCTAATAAAAAGAGCAGGAATAAAATGCCAATGTCGCCTGTTTCCCGGATGAGGCTTGTGTCTGTGATTAACTTCAATCCCCAGGGCCCCAAAATAGCGCCGAGCGCGATATAGGCGACCAGCAAAGACTGACGTGTCATGAGCGCCATGGTGGAGAGCAAAGCCGTGCCGGTAAAAATAAGAAAGAAAACATAAATAATCGGTTCAACTGGATACATTAGCTGTCCTCACTGAGTGTCACCAAGGCGGCGTTCCCGCCGACTGCGGTGGTGTTAATGGATAGGGACCTCTCAACACAGAGGCGGGGCAAATAATGCGGCCCACCTGCTTTAGGCCCTGTGCCCGAAAGACGCTCCCCACCAAAAGGCTGTACTCCGACCACGGCGCCGATCATGTTTCGGTTTACATAGCGGTTCCCGATGGGCATTCGATCCACGATATATTGTATCGTAGATTCAATGCGACTATGGGCCCCTAAAGTGAGCCCATAACCGGTTTGGATGATCTGGTCTAAAACGCCGTCCAAGCCGTTTGCCGGATAGCGTATGACGTGCAAAATGGGCCCAAAAACTTCCCCGGAGAGCAGACTTAAATCTTTGAGTTCAAAGAGACAGGGCGCGAAATAGCTTCCTTTTAAGTGAGGGGGCAGCGGAACTTGATATAAAAGTGAGGCGGCGCCCCGTAATTTTTGGGCATGTTGTTCCAGCATTTTTAAAGCTTCAGAATCAATGACAGGACCCACATCAGTTGTTAAATGTTCTGGGTCACCGAGGTCCAATTCAGCCATGGCGCCTTGTAACAGGCTTAGTAAACGCGGTGCAATCTCCTCTTGAACAAAAAGAACGCGCAAGGCAGAGCAGCGCTGTCCGGCGCTATTGAAGGCCGAAGTGAGGATGTCTGCAACCGTTTGTTCGGGCAGAGCGGAAGAATCAACAATCATGGCATTTTGTCCGCCAGTTTCGGCGATGAAAGGGGTTAGAGGGCCTTCTCGCGCGGCCAGGCTTCGGTTAATGAACTGGGCAGTTTCAGTTGATCCTGTAAACATCACCGCCGAAACGCGCGAATCGGCAACGAGTTTTGCGCCGATGACAGCGCCTTTGCCAGGCAGCAGTTGTAAGACGTCCTTCGGTATCCCTGCCTCATGCAAAAGGTGCACCATTTCGGCGGCAACCAGCGGAGTTTGTTCCGCGGGTTTCGCAATAACGACATTCCCGCAGACCAAGGCCGCCACAATTTGCCCGGTGAAAATAGCCAAAGGAAAGTTCCAGGGACTAATGCACAAAACCAGTCCCCGAGGATGAAGTGTCAACTGATTGGATTCACCGGTCGGCCCTGCCAGGATTTGCGGCTTAAAGTCCATTCGCGCCCGGGCAGCATAATAGCGGCAGAAATCGATGGCTTCGCGTATTTCAGAAATGCAGTCCGGGATGGTTTTGCCGCCTTCAAGGCAGAGCAAAGAGATAAAAGAGGGCAGCGCTTTCTGAAGCAAGTCGGCTGCACGCTCTAAACACTGAGCTCTTTCACCCACTTCGACCTTGGCCCAGGTTGTTTTTGCGCTTTCGGCGTTTTTCAAGGCTTCTTCCATTTCCGCTTCTGTAGCTTGCTCGACGTGACCGACCGTTTTGTCAGGATTGGCTGGCGCGTGAATGGCGCGTGGCTTGTCCAGTTTCAAAGACTTGCCGGCCAGCAGAGGCCCCGACTGAAAGCTTTGCTTAGTTTTTTTGTCCAGGGCGGCTTTTAAGTCGCTTAAAGTTTGCCGGTTGGATAAGTCCAGCCCTTGAGAGTTACAGCGGTCTGGGTAAAGATTTTTGGGAAGTGGAATATGGGGATGCGGCTTAGGGGAGCAAGCTGCGATCAATTCGATCGGGTCGGCCAGGAGGTCTTCGAGCGGTGTTTGTTCGCTGCCCAATTGATTAATGAAGGAAGAGTTCGCACCATTTTCCAATAAACGCCTAACGAGATAACCGACTAAGTCCTGATGCAGTCCCACCGGCGCGTAAATGCGCGTCGGCAGATTATACCTTGTTTTGTCCACGATTTGATCGTAGAGCGTGCGGCCCATGCCGTGCAGGCATTGAAATTCAAAGTCACGCCGTTCCCCCGCCATTTCTAAAATGGCAGCGATATTCTGCGCGTTATGGGTGGCAAACTGAGCATAGAAACAGTCCGGCCGCTCCAAAAGTTGTTTGGCACAGACGAGATAAGAAAGGTCCGTCGCATGTTTACGCGTGAAAACAGGATAGCCTTCAAGACCCAAGATCTGACTTTGCTTGATTTCACTGTCCCAATAGGCGCCTTTGACCAGGCGAACGAGAATACGCCGCTGGTTCCGCTGTGAAAGATCGGCCAGCCAGTCCAAGACATAGGAAGCGCGTTTTTGGTAGGCTTGAACGGCCAAGCCCAGGCCTTCCCAACCTGCAAGCTCCGGGGAAGAAAAAAGATTTTCAAAAAGATCGAGCGAAAGGTCCAAGCGGTCCGCTTCTTCGGCATCCAGGGTGACATTCACATTGTGTTTTTTTGCGAGCTTCACGAGTTCAAGTAAGTGAGGGCCGAGACTCTTCAGCAGGCGGGCTTCTTTGTTGTATTCATAACGCGGATGGAGGGCCGATAATTTGATCGAGATGCCCGAATTTTGAATGGGGTTGAGAGAACGCTGGCTCCCGCCGATGGCAATAATCGCATTTCGATAAGATTCGTAGTAGCGTTGCGCGTCTTCCGCCGTCCGTGCTGCTTCGCCCAGCATGTCATAGGAATAGCGATAACCGAGGGCTTCTGTTTTTTGCGCCTGTTTGAGCGCGTCTTCAATTGTACTGCCAGCGACAAAAAGATCGCCCAGCATTTTCATGCCTTGCATGACCATGGGCCGCAAAATAGCAACGCCCGGGCTGCTCAGTGATTTTTTTAGGCGCGATAAAAAACCTTTTTCTTGGTCTTGTGCCGGGGAAAAGATTTTGCCGGTCAAGGTCAAAGACCAGGCCGCGGCATTGGCGAAGAGCGATTTTTCACTTTTAAGAAAGTTCATCCAATCCACGCGGGAGATTTTGTCGCTGATGAGTAAGTCGCGGGTATGCGCGTCAGGAATACGCAACAAAGCTTCAGCAAGACACATTAAAGCGGTCCCTTCCTCACTGGAAAGCTGATATTGATGCAGCAGCGAATTAAAGTGACTTTGTTTTTTCCGCTGCGCCCGCGTTTCAAGCACCAGCGCTCGCGTCTTTTCCCGGGCCCTTTCACGGGCCTCTATGGAAAAGCTAATTTTCTGCAAAAGCCCTTCCACACACTGGGTTTCGTCCATCCGGTAAGCTGCAGTGATGGCTTGGCGTAAGGGAGAAATTCTCACTATTTTATTCTGCCTCAGTTTTATTAAGATTGACGGCTAGTATAATATAACCTTTATCTCACAAAACTCACAATCCTTACTCGCAATCCTTGCCTTTTTAATGATACAATCTCCCCATTTTATTGTCCCGAGGAACGGATCAACTGAAATGAAATCAGCCTTGCCTGCGGCCTTGCCCGACTTTTCGAAAACATCCGTTCTTGTGATTGGCGATGTGATGCTGGACCGTTATTTCTTCGGAGATGCGGCGCGCATTTCGCCGGAAGCGCCTGTTCCGGTAGTCAATATTAAAGAAAGTGATGAACGTCCTGGGGGCGCTGCGAATGTGGCCTTGAATATCGCGACCCTGGGAACCAAGACCGCCGTTCTGGGTATTACGGGCCAAGATGAAGCTGCTCAAGTATTGTCCGATCATCTGTCCGAGGCCCAGATTAAATTGGGTTTATATTGCTCTTCAGCTGCAACCACCATCACAAAACAACGCATTATTAGCCGTCATCAACAGCTAATCCGCGTCGACTTTGAAAATTCCTTTTCTGATTTGGACCACCAGGGACTGATCACCGCTT
>CAYVBZ010000081.1:0-7420 GCA_964449835.1 uncultured Coxiellaceae bacterium
AAATTCAGTGTAAAGGCTAAAACCGATTTCTTGCATGTTGCCGCTTTGTTCGTCACCTAAGAGTTCGCCTGCGCCGCGGATTTCGAGATCATGCGTGGCCAGAGTAAAGCCGACGCCTAGTTCTCCCAAAGCGGCGATTGCGTCCAAACGCTTCACGGCATCCGCAGTGATTAATTTGCGGGAGGAAATCAACAAATAAGCATAGGCTTGATGATGCGAACGTCCAACCCTTCCGCGTAATTGATGCAATTGTGCGAGACCAAATTTATCTGCGCGGTTGATGATGATGGTGTTGGCTGTTGGAATATCAATGCCGCTTTCAATAATGGTCGTGCAGACCAGCACATTAAAGCGGCGATGATAAAATTCAGACATAACTTGTTCTAGTTCACGTTCCCTCATTTGGCCATGCGCGACAGCGATTCGGGCCTCTGGAATGAGTTTTCCCAGTTCTTGCGCTTTTTTATCAATCGTGGCCACTTCATTATGCACAAAAAAGACCTGCCCGCCGCGTAAAATTTCGCGTTGGATGGCCTCTTGGATGATATGCTTTTCGGTTTCGTGCACAAAGGTTTTAACCGACAGCCGCCGCGCGGGCGGCGTTGCGATAATCGACAGATCGCGGATTTCCGCAAGGGCCATATTGAGGGTGCGGGGAATGGGCGTTGCCGTGAGCGTGAGAATGTCGACGTCAGCGCGCAGGGCCTTTAATTTTTCCTTTTGATGCACCCCAAAAAGATGCTCTTCGTCAATAATAACTAAGCCCAGCGCTTGAAAGCGTACTTCTTTTTGCAGCAATTTATGGGTGCCGATCAGAATGTCCACTTTGCCTTCGCGCAAGGCCTGCAAAGCTTGCTGCTGTGCTTTGGCCGTGCGAAACCGTGACAACACTTCAATCTGGATTGGCCAATCAGCGAAGCGGTCTTGTAAGGTTTGATAGTGCTGCTGGGCAAGGAGTGTTGTTGGCACGAGAAGCGCGACCTGCTTGCCGTTTTGCACAGCCAAAAAAGCGGCGCGCATAGCGACTTCGGTTTTACCAAAGCCGACGTCGCCGCAAATGACGCGGTCCATTGGTTTGCTTCCCGTCATATCGGCAATGACTTGCAAAATAGCACGGCTTTGGTCCGCCGTTTCTTCAAAAGGAAAGGTGGCGACGAATTTTTCATATTGCTCATCAGGTCCCTGAAAGGCAAAACCTGCATGCGCGGCGCGGCGCGCATAGATATCCAACAATTCAGCCGCAACATCACGCGCCTTTTCTTCCGCCTTACGTTTTGCTTTTTTCCACTGCTCCGTGCTTAAGCTATGCAAAGGCGCATGCTCGGGGTCTGCGCCCGTATAGCGCGTGATTAATTCTAAAGAAGAAATAGGAACATAGAGTTTATCGCCCTTCGCATATTCCAGGCAAAGAAACTCGCCAAGTTGTTCGCCAATTTTGAGCGTGTGCAAGCCCTGATAGCGGCCAACGCCGTGGTCAATATGGACAACAGGATCATTGATTTGTAATTCAGTTAAATTGCGGATGAGAGCGTCGGCGTCCTGCAAGGTCCCTTTTCGTTCTCGGGGCTGTTTAATGCGTTTACCAAAAAGTTCTGCTTCGGTGATCACCGTTAGTAAGGGGCCCTGCAGACGAAAGCCTTCTTCCAAAGGGGCCACGGTAATGCCATAGCGCTTGTCGTCCGCAAAAAAATCCTGCCAGGAAGCATAAGAAGCGGGAAAAAGGGAAACCTGGCGCAGCGTTTGCATGAGAATTTCTCGCCGCCCTGTGCTTTCCGCGCTAAACAAAACCCGGCCAGGATAAGCCTGCAGAAAACGTTGTAAAGCCGCGTCCACTTTGGGCGCTTTATGGTCAATGAGCAAAGGTTGCGTGGCTTCAAAGGGAAAGACAAAGGTTTCTTTCGCAGGCTGTGCGGGAATATCAACGCGGGGATACTGGTCAATCCGTTCTTCCATCTTCTCCGGTGACAAGAACAGTTGTTCCGGCGGCAGCAGCGGATGCGTATGATCATGACGCCGTTCTTCATAGCGAGACTGGATTTCCTGCCAAAAATGCCGGGCTTCCTTAAAAACATCGCCAACCGTCACGATTAAACTATGAGAAGAAAGATAATCAAAAAATACGGAGGTTTGCTCAAAAAACAAGGGTAAATAATATTCAATGCCTGGCGGACTGATGCCCTCGCTAATATCTTGATAAAGCGGCGACTGCAAAGGATTGCCGCTGAATTGACTACGGAAGGCATGACGAAAATGTTCAATGCCGTTTTCATCCAGCGGAAATTCTTTCGCGGGAAGTAATTGAATTTTTTCGACGGCCTCCACGGTGCGCTGACTGTCTGGCGAAAAAGTGCGAATGGAGTCGACTTCGTTATCAAAAAGATCAATACGATAAGGGGATGCCGATCCCATGGGAAAAAGATCGATAATGGAGCCGCGCACGGCGAATTCTCCATGCTCCCGTACTTGATTCACACAATAATAGCCCGCTTGCGTTAAGCGTTCCCGCGTAAGGGCAAGGTCCAGCTTATCGCCTTTGGCCACCAGAAAAGTATGCGCATCTAAAAAAGAACGCGGTGAAAGACGGTGCATCAAGGTTGCTACCGTCGTAATCACACCACCTTGCTGCAAAGAAGGCGTTTTATAAAGCGTCGCGAGACGTTCAGAGATCAAGTCTTGGTGAGGCGAAAAGCGGTCATAGGGCAGGGTTTCGCGGTCTGGGAAATGCAGAATAGCCCCGGCGGACTGCTGAAAAAAAGTCAATTCCTGGTCGAGCCGCGCGGCGTTTAGACTATTCTCCGCGATGATTAGCACAGGATGTTTTTGTTTCGCGAGCACCTCACTCAGGACAAGACTTAAGCTTGCGCCGGGCAAGGAGGACCATTGGCTTATTTTCCCTGCGCTGGTAGGCAGGGTAGGCAAAGAGAGGTTTTCTACGGTTGACATCATGCTCTAATTTTTTTTATCGAAAGCTCATAGTGTATATCATAATCGTCTATATAGGTACGATCATCTTGCATACTGGTGGCACGGGTGTGACCTCTTTTTGATGTTATTTTTAGTAATTCTGATTTTATCTGACTACCCACCTGCTCATTACCAGGGTTTAGTTTCTTTAAAGTAGCTAGTAAAGCATCAAAGTGAGTAAACTCTGATTTCTGAATTTCTTGTTCTTTAACAGTACCTGCTGATGTTTTAGTTCCATAATAAATTCGGTCATTTTCCTGGTACAAATAAAGATCATTTCTCTTAATTTGATCGTCTGTCGGTTTATCTGACATTAACTGGAGGCTACACTCGGTGGCATGAAGATAGGCTTTTGTTTTCTCCAAACGCTCGAGTGTATAACTTAATCTGCGTGAAAAAGATGAATTAATTTCGGAATTCTTATTGTTTTCATCATGCCGGAGGCTGTTGATTTCATCGCGCTCTGTACTTAAGCGTTCGTGAATTTTCCTTAAATCAACAGTATGGGTCAGTGGTTGACTGCTAAGTTCTTCATAAAGCGTTTTGGCACGCTCACAGTAACGGCGTCCCAAATGAAAGGTCATCAGGCGGCGGAGTGCGCCACATTCAAGAAAGTGGGGAAGCGGGGCGCTTTCAGGCGCGTAATAATCTTTGATAAGATTCAGAGCGGCCCGGACCTTGGCCTGATCTTCCCAAGAAAGAGGCAGTAGTGACTTCTGATGATGACCTTCCTCTTTCTCATCCAGGACAGGACTGTCTTTTTCTTCTTCAAACTCAAAAACAATCTTCTCCAGGACAGGGTCGTCTTTTTCTTCTTCAAGCTCAAAATCAATCTCATGCAGGACAAAGCTGTCTTTTTCTTTTTCAAACTCAAAATCAATCTTTTTCTCATCGTTGAGAAGAGGGACATGAAAGCGATGGATCAGGTCCATCAAGTGTACGTTCCTTTCAGACTTGCTTGTTAGTAAGCCATCATTAGATTCCAATAAGACGGGTTCGTTCTTTTCTTCTAAGGAATTGAATCGATCCATGAGAGCTTGATTGGTTTTGAAATCTACGTTTTTATCGGCATCAAATTTTTCCAAAGACCAGGTGGTGTCAGGGTCGTAGCCACGGCCAAAAAGGCTGAACTGTTCTTCTTTTGAGCCGCGCTTGATAAGGCTTTTTATTAAAATGGGCTCATAATTATATTTTTGGGACACTTCTTCTAAAGTTTTCTGACAAGGAAGCTCATGATCGACAGTCAATAAAATAAGACCATGCTCCTTACGCAGGCTTTTACGTTTCTGGGCAGCTTTGTATCCCTCTTTGTCCTTACGGGCTTTTTCGCGTTCTTCCGCCTTAAAAATACCCCATTTTCTCTGGAAGAAACCATAATAGGAATGACGCGCGCGTTCCCATTTTTCTTGGTAGACCCTCTTGGCGCTGGGTAAATCGGCCTCTACGAGGATGCCCGTTTTCGTTACAGGTTTTTCCGTCAGGGATTCTTTTTTTACTACAGGCGCTTTTTCCGCGCTTTTTGCATTTAAATCATGGGCCTCTTTAATCAGGGTGTTCAACGCATTAATAGTATCCCGATAAGAGTTCTTTTTATCCTGTTTTTCTGGGTCAAGCCCCTTGGCTTTATTTTCTTTGCCCTTCGCTTTTTCTTCATGCTTTCTCTCGGGATGGTTTAAAATGAACTTCTGAACCAGATCTTTCAGAATATTTACTTGTTCCAAATCAAGTTTAACTTCGATGCGCAAAGCGGAGGGGCTGTTGTTGTGCGAACCATTAGCTTTGGATGAGAGTGTTTTTTCCGCTGAAGATGCGATTTCTACTGAAGAAGACTGTTTTGATTTCGCTTTATCGGAGGGACCTTCACTCTTTGAATCCGTTAAGGCCATTAATTTTTTGTTGGGCTCATTTTCTTGGGCGTCTGTTCGAACCAGCTTCATCAGTTCTTTTAAAAAGGAAATTTTCCCCAAGCGGGCGGCATGCATAAAAGCGTTTTCATTGTTCTCATCTAGTATTCCCGGATCGGCGCCATGATCAAGCAAAGTTTTAAAAAGCGGAAAATCGTCATCGTAGATGGCTTGTACTAAAAGAGTTCGATCCGGTTTTTTGTTGATTTTGCCTCGTTTTTTGTGGATTTCGCCTGGTGTATTGATGAAGTCGGTCATTTTAAGGCTTAATTCATCACACATATTTTTAAGACGTTGCGCTTGATTTGGGGGTTGCGTAAGAGAAGCGGAATCACCCACCATCCATACTGTCCGTTTGAATTTCCCAGAACCGTACGTGTCTGTTGGTATTTCTTCTTTTTTATCATTAAGATCTTTAACAACCGAAAGGATCGTTTTCTCTCTTCGACTTGTGCTCATCCCAACCCCTAGTTTTCTTTGCAGATATTAGCCAATATTTTACCAAGGGATTGTTAACTAAACCTTAAGAATGTCAAGAAGATAGCTGTTTTTTTGGTGATTTCATCGCAACCAGCTATTAATAGCTTCCAGATCACTGAAGCTCAAAGTCCCGGCCGCCTGCTTTAAAACCAACAAATTCGTGATGTAATCAAAACGGTCCTGGGCATATTTTTTTTGCGCGTTAAAAAGCGCTTGCTGCTGTTGCAAGACATCGACAATGGTCTTCGTTCCAACACGATAACCCTCATGCATGCCTTCGAGCGCGCTTTGGGCAGACTTGATGGCCTGCTTATCGGCCGCAATTTTACTGATGCTTGCGATCACGTTTAGATAGCTTTGACGAGTGATATTCAGCGTATTGCGAAAAGTTTGTTCTAAAGTTTGCATTTCTGTTTCATAGTCATAGCGCGCTTTTTGCGTTTGCGCCGAGACATATCCCCCCTGAAAAATGGGAAGATTCAAGCTGAGCCCGACGCTCTTCTCGATGGTCCGCGTCGGGCCGCTTTCTGTTACTGGAATCCCCTCCAGGAAAATGGATTGCGCCGTGTAGGCATAATTATTCGAATAGGTTGCATTAGCGTTTAAAGAAGGCAGATGGCCGGCGAATTGTTGGCGGACCAATTGCAATTTATTCGCAACAGCATACTGCTGCGCTTTAATAGACCAGTTTTGCTGCTCCGCTTTTCTCACCCAGCGTTCAATATTGGCGGGGAGGGGAGAGACAAAAGGAAAACGCTCGTTCAGCTTATTGATTTGCTCATAATATTTTCCCGTAATCACGCGCAAATTTTCCCGGTCGTTTTTGACTAGGTTGTCTGCGCTGATGTAGTCAGCAACCGCCGTGTCATAGTTGGCTTGCGTC
This sequence comes from uncultured Coxiellaceae bacterium, assembly GCA_964449835.1. Classification (GTDB taxonomy): domain Bacteria; phylum Pseudomonadota; class Gammaproteobacteria; order DSM-16500; family DSM-16500; genus JABDGC01. The sequence continues at coordinate 6,232 of CAYVBZ010000081.1, forward strand.
GCATAAACATCGGTGATGGTCTTCAGGCCGACATGATATTGCTGCCGGACCTGGTCCAAAAGCTTGGCGAGCCAAGCTTTATTGGATTTGCTATAAATCACATTTTCTTCATCTTGCAAAATGGTGAAATAAGCTTTGGCCACACGGGTCATGAGGTCTTGCGTCGCAGCGCTCAAGCTTGCGTCGGCTTGTTTAGAGAGTGCCCGGGCGCCCATTAAGTTGGCAATTTTCCCAAAGTCGAAAACCGTTTGGTTCAAATTTAAACTGAAGGTATAACCGCGGTTCGTGATATTGCCCGCCTCAAAAGTGGCCGCAGCGCCGCTAATGGTTTGTTTGCTGAGGGAAGGGTTCAATTGAGCGCCGAGACTTGGCAGTAAACTAGAAAAGCTGATCGGTACCCCTTCGTGGGTTGAAAGCCGCTTGGCAATAATTTGGTGATAAATAGGATCACTGCTGAGCGCCTGTCGATAGACTTCAGCCAAATTCGCGGCCTGACCAGAAGAAGGCAGGCAGAAAAGAAGCAAAAGGGAAGTAGACCAATGTTTATTCATGAGAAAATTTTTTTCAATTGATGTGTCAAAGCGGCATTATACGTGGCTTGCCTTGCAGGGTAAATGCTATAAACGCGAATTAAGGTCTAGCAGAGATTGGTAAAACAACTAAAGGCTGGTTTTATGGTTTCAAATTACATTCGATATGCAATCCAGTGGTGGAGCAAAACAGTAGACGATTGGAGCAAAAACAAGCTTATACAATGGTTTTGTCGAGCTTGCTTTGATGTGACTCCTGCAGCTTATGCCGCAGGATTATTATTACGCCAGATTAGAGAATCACGCCTTGCCTCGAGCGTTTATGCTCATTGCGACAGTGTGTTGACTTCTCTGCGAACGGCTGCATAATAGCTCCCATAAGCTGCCGCTTTTGTTCTTCATAAGTTTTACAACGCAGCGCGGCAGCCCCCCGCCGTGCAGCGCCGCCGCCACCTCCACCGCCCCCCGCAACACCCCATTTTTATTGTACCAATCAAAATCACCAGGCGTAGAAGAGACAAAATGAACATCACCATCATATGGGTCCACTAATGCGGCGGCCGGCCGCGGGCCATTGTCCTTGACGTGCCTCAAAGAGAGCGGCTGGCCCAAAGAATGCTGATATGATGGGTGACAGCGGCGCCTCGGGCCTTTTTTCA
>CAYVBZ010000082.1:0-7372 GCA_964449835.1 uncultured Coxiellaceae bacterium
AAGGAATAGGACGATTTTCGTTTGTCGTTTTTTTCTTCTTTTTAGACCATGACGCTGCAGAAAGCGGAGTTGTGGGCAAAATAGGCCAGTTTGTGTTTGCGGAAGGCAGCTTGGGGATTTTTGAAGACTTTGGACAAGGTGGTGGAGTTGTAATTTTTTTTGCCGGCTTGGATGATTTGAGGTCCTTTGCTGTTAATTTCTGTTTTGGATTTGGTGCTGGGACGCACAATGACAATATGGCCGGGGCGAGCACGATTGGGGTTGGCGTAGGAGAGCACAACTAAGCAGCCTTGGTTTGCAATTTTTTGGGCGGTGAGATGATCGTCTACGGGTTCCCAACCGTATTTTTCGCCTTGCTCTTGGAGCCAATCATACTGGGCATTTGCAAGTAAGCTGACTTGGTCTGCTGGGCTTAGAATATGAATGCCTAGCTTTGAGGCTGCGGCGGCGACGAAGGTGCTACAGTGGGTTCCGGTGCCGTTGTTGCGGAAAGCGCCTAGGGTGACGCCGGTGCTCCAATTGACGTAGTGGTTAGGAAGCCATCTTTTGGTGACTTGGAGGCTGTCTAAAAATTCATTGAGTTTTTCGCCTGTGGGAGTGATGGGGTAGGCGAAGCTGGGCGGGCTGAAAAAAAATAGGGCTGCGAATAATAAATAAATTATTTTTTTCATTTTTTTGTTTTCTTTTGAATTCCATTTGGGGGCTACTATAGCAAGGGTGGGTGGAAATGCAAATTCAAATTATATTTCCCACGGGGAATAAATCCCCGTGGGAAACCAAAGGGGACCCGAGAGCAAGCTCTCTACTCCCCTTTGGAAACCCCTTAGCTAGAGAGCCCGCGGCAAGCCGCGGGGTAAATTCTTTAATTAATTATTTTTGGACCAGCAAAGCAATGTCAGCGACTTGTAAAAATAGTGCGCGCAGTTGGCTTAGAAGCAGCAAGCGGTTCTCGCGGATTTTTTTGTCTTCGACCATGACCATGACTTGATCAAAGAATTGGTCGATGGGCCCGCGTAAGGCGGCTAGTTGTACCATGTGGTCGACGTAGCCGGTGCGGCTTTTTTGGAGTGGGTGTTGGGCTTTCTCTTTTAAACAGTGATAAAGATTTTGTTCGGCTTTTTCTTGCAGCAATTGGGGATCAATTTCTTTTGCGGAAATTTTTTCAGGATATTGGGCGAGAATATTGCTCACGCGTTTATTAGCAAGCGCAAGGGACTCTGCTTGCGGCAAAGCTTTAAAAGCTTGGATACCGATAATGCGTAAATGAATATCGTAGGGATTGCTCACTTGGATGGCGGTGACCGCGGCAAAAGCATCATTGTCGTTTTCTTGGTAAAGGCCTTTCATGCGGTCTAGGATAAAACGTAAAACTTGCGCAACGCTGTCTTTGTTTTCCAAATTGGCGTAGCAGCCGGCTGCATAAGCCAGTAAAGGCTTAAGTTCCAGGTCGATTTGTTTTTCGATCAAAATTCGCAGCACCCCCAGAGCGGCGCGTCTCAGGCCATAAGGATCTTTGTCGCCTGTTGGGCCTTGGTTGATGCCAAAAATGCCGATGAGGGTATCAACGCGGTCAGCAATGGCGAGTAAGCAGCCTAAGGTTTCGCGCGGCAATTCATCGCCGGCAAAACGCGGCTTGTAATGGTCAACTAAAGCTTGTGCTACCGGCTGGGGCTCTTTGTCGTGGGCGGCATAATAGGACCCCATCACGCCTTGCAACTCGGGAAACTCTCCAACCATGCCGCAGCTGAGATCGGCCTTGGCGAGAAAAGCGGACCGGGCCGCGAGGGTTTCTTTCTCTTTTAAAAGCGGCGCTAAATAATTGGCAAGCTGAATTAAGCGTTGGGTTTTATCGTATAAGCTGCCTAACTTGGCCTGGAAAATAATGCCTTTCAAAGCAGCGACGCGTTGTTCCAAAGCTTGCTTTTTATCTGTTTCATAAAAGAAGGCGGCATCGGACAAGCGGGCACGGAGAACGCGCTCGTTACCGGCAACCACGCGCGCAGGGTCCTTGCTTTCGAGGTTGATGCTGGCTGTGAAATGAGGCAGCAATTTGCCCTGTTGGTCTTCAATGGGAAAATAGCGTTGATGGTCTTGCATGGCAGAAATCAGGACTTCACGGGGCAAGTTTAAAAACTGAGGATCGAAATGGCCGCAGATGGCGATGGGCCATTCTACTAAGCCAGTCACTTCATCTAGCAGCGCCTCTTGGAAAAGAATTTTGGCTGTTGCGCCCAAGGTTGCTTGGACTAAAGTCACAGCCTCCTGTTGAATCTTTGTTTTTCTTTTATCAAAATCGGGGATGACCTGGCCTTTTTTCTCAAGGGTTGTTTCATAGGATTTTGGACTGAGAATTTTTATTTTCTTTGGGCGATGAAAGCGATGGCCGGTGGTTAAGCGGTCTGTCTGTTTGCCGATCAATTGCGTTTCCACGACGTTTTTGCCGAAGAGCAAGATGGCGGAGTGAACGGGGCGGATGAAGCTCTCGCTATTTTCTCCCCAGCGCATGCGCTTTTGAATAGGCAAGGCGGCGAGTGCTTGTTGGACCATGGCGGGCAATAAGGCCACGGTGGGTTTGCCGGGCTGTTTTTTGATGTGGCCGACCCATTCGCCGCCTGGGTTTTTAATTGTCTTTAGGTCTTTGGGGTCGACGCCGCAGGAACGGGCGAAGCCAAGACAGGCAGGTGTGGGCTTGCCCTGCTGATCGAAAGCCGCGCTGAGTGCGGGGCCTTTGCGTTCCAGGGTTTTTGCAGGTTGTTCGGAATCGATGGACTGGATGAATAAAGCTAAACGGCGGGGAGTCACATAATATTTTGCCGTTTTAAAAGCTAAATTCGCCTTCTGCAATTGTTTTTCCATTTCTTGCTTCAAGGCAGAACCGAGGGCATTTAAGCTCTTCGGCGGTAACTCTTCGGTTTGGAGTTCAAGTAATAAATCTTCACGATGCGGCATAGGATTGGCCCTCCGCTAAAAGGGGAAAGTTCAAAGCTTCTCTGGCCTGATAATAGCTTTCGGCGACTTGTTTGGCCAAACGCCGGATTTTTAAAATGTGATTTTGGCGCTCGGTGACAGAGAGTGCGCGGCGGGCGTCTAGTAAATTAAAAACATGTGAGGCGTGGAGCACCATTTCATAGGCGGGTAGAGGGAGGCCCGCTTCGATCAAGCGGAGGCTTTCACTTTCGTAGATATGGAAAAGTTTGAAGAGAACTTCGATGTCTGCCACTTCAAAATTATATTTAGACATTTCGACTTCGTTTTGATGATAGATGTCGCCGTAGGTGATGATTTTTTTGCCTGCCTTAGACCAGACTAAATCGTAAATGTTGTCCATGCCTTGCAAGGCCATGGCTAAACGCTCAAGACCATAGGTGATTTCGCCGGTGACGGGTTTGCACTCGAGGCCCCCGACCTGTTGGAAATAAGTGAATTGGGTGACCTCGAGGCCATTCAACCAGACTTCCCAGCCTAACCCCCAGGCGCCCAAGGTGGGGGATTCCCAGTTATCTTCCACGAAACGGATGTCGTCAGTCAGTGGGTCGAGGTTTAAAGCGCGCAAGGAGTCTAAATATAAGGTTTGAATGTCTTCTGGCGAGGGCTTGAGGATGACCTGAAATTGATAATAGTGTTGAACACGATTGGGGTTCTCGCCATAGCGTCCATCGGTTGGCCGACGGCTGGGTTGGACGTAGGCGGCGCGCCAGGGTTCAGGGCCTATAGCGCGTAAAAAGGTGGCGGGATGGAAGGTGCCGGCGCCGACCTCCATATCAAAAGGCTGGATGAGGACGCAGCCTTGTTTTCCCCAATAATTTTGCAAGGCGGCGATCAATCCTTGCAGGGTTTGGGTGTCATAGTTATTTTTCATGGGGTTACTCTGTTTATGGGTTTCTGTTTGCAGAGAGATTATAACAGATACAAATTTTTTTTCGATGATAGAACGCCTCGCTCCATACTCTTCTCATTTTATCCTATTGAATAATAAATATATTTTATAACCGGACCACTCTGCTAGTCAGCATAGAATAGGACTTGATTTAATAGCATTAATAAGTAATACTTAGTAATAAGATTTATTAGAGAGGTGCAATTATGCCTGCCAACCATCCAATACCAAAGGTCGTTAAGCTTGACCCTGAAATCAGGGACCGCCTGGAACGATTAGGTGAGGCCAAGCATCGTTCAACGCATTGGTTAATGAAAGAAGCGATCAATCGTTACCTTGAACAAGAGGAATATAACGAACAATTAAATCGTGAAACTCTTGCCCGCTGGCAAGAAGCCGAACAAGGGAAAGTGGTTAGCCATCAGGCTGTCGGCAAGTGGCTTGATACATGGGGAACGGACGAGGAGAGCGACAGGCCACCATGCGGGAAATAATCTGGTTAGATAGTGCTGTTAACGATATTGCAAGGCTTAGAGGGTTTATTGCCAAGGAAAATCCTCATGCTACAAAGAGAGCAGCTGAGTCGATCCAGGATGCAGCCCAGCGCTTAATAAAATCTCCTTCCATCGGAAAACCTGTTACCGATTTACCGCAATACCGGGACCTGCTCACTCGATTCGGGGTTGGTGGTTATGTGCTTCGTTATCGGGTACACGCAGAAACTATTTATATTGTCCATGTTCGGCATTACAGGGAAACTGATTTCAAACTGTAATGGAACTGTTCTTGCCACAAAAATACAGGTTTATGATTTTATTTTATTTTTTTTAGAGATGAAGAAATTGGTATAATAATATATAAGCAGGAGATAAAGGAGAATAAATATGTTCAGAAGACAAGGAAACAATCGTAATCAAAATTTTAAAGATAGATTTTTAAAATTATTACCTGAAGAATTTTCTGAAACTGATATAGCCGATGCCCCAAAAATAAATAAGAGTATAGAAGAAGATTCGCTAGACTCTAAGGAAGAAATGGAAACAAGTGCTAAAATAAAAAAAAATATTGCAGATGAAATAATGGAAGATAATGAATTACGTTTGTTAATTAAAAGCATTGTTGTATTCTATGATTATTGTAATGACATGCAACCAATAGATAAGACGCAGAGCTCGGGGGAGGAGTGTGAACGTTTAAAGGAAGAAGGCATTCAAATAGCAAAAAAGCTTGCTTCTGGCCTTGCAAGTATTCTTATTGCTAAGAATCACCGTGATACACAACATAGTGACAAGGCGCAAAAAGCAATAAATATAAAATTTAACCATATATTCGACATAACTGAAAAGCCATTCAAAAAACGGGAGTTTAAGATAGAAAATGATAATCTCTTTATCGCTGGGTTAAAAAGCATAGCTAATTTTTTTGTCCGGTGGGGAGAAAAACATTTATACCTCGATTCTAGTCGACAAAGCCGCGTGCAAAAGATTAAAGAAGATTTGCATAAATATAGAGTTAAAATTGATCCAGAGTATCAACAACGGGTTGATAAAGAGTTTCTAAAATCTCTTGCTGATGCGGGTCTTTTGCCTGCGGAAGAAGAAGCTACCCAGCTTAAGCCCCCGGGCGCGTGAGACAAAAATTGGGTAAACTTAAGTACACGAGGGCGGCAAGGAAACTGACATCATGTCTATATGAACCCAGCGTCAAAACTGCTGCCAGGTGTCTTGGGTAAAGGTAAGTGAGAAATTAAATGTTTTTGACTGGCCAAATAAAGCCGTATTGACTAAACTACCGTTAGCCATGATGACATCTCCTAAATGTGAGTGAATGCCCGTATAGAGCCAAAACTTAAAACGCGAGCCGAGGCCATCCTGCATAAAGTGGGGCTAACTTCTGCTGAGGCTGTACGATTGTTTTATATGCAAGTTTGCTTAAATAATGGCTTGCCTTTTGAAGTAAAGATTCCAAATAAGGAAACCATTAAAGCATTGCATGATGCTGATAAGCGAAAAACCCACAAAGCTAAAAGTGTGGATAAATTATTTGAAGATTTAGGATAATGACAACCTGTTTCCCCTTGAATTCGCTATCAAGAGGCTTGGGGTGCGATTTTATTAAGTCCTTCCCCTCCGCATCGAACCGTAGCAGTCAGGAAAAGCTTGCCACCCAATGCATCCTATCTCGCGCTCACCACTTGACTGTAGCCCCAGCGTCCACGACTCAGGCTCAGGCCGCTGGTCCTGCTTCTCAATCACGATATTAGTAGTTTCCACCACAGAAACCTTTTCTTCCTGACTCTGACTACCAGAATTAAACGTAAACAGCTTATCCTTTTCAGCCATCAGAACTCTTGAACTGCTCCAAGGTTTGCAGCAGCAGGAGGGGACGTTTGGCGAAAACTTCTGAGCAAATGCCCTTAAGCCTGCCAAGATGGGGAGCCCAAGCATCACGCCTGCGGCAAGGCCGACGGCGGAGATGAGGCCTGCGGTAAGTGTCAAGCCGAATGAGGAAGCAAGCGTTGTCAAACCGCTGACAACAGAGGAGCCAATGGCGCTTAAAGCGGGCACGCTCGCGATCCAGCTGGCGGCAGCGCTAATACCGGCCACAATGTTGGCACCGACTGTTGTTGCAGCTAAAGCGGGGGCCACAATGGGAGCAAGGAAAAGGACAGCGGCGGCATAGGCTGACAAAGCGATTAAACCACGAACACCCGCCAGCATAAGACCGATAAAGCGAGTCACAGGATTCCTGCCAAAAGAAGCCAAAGTCTGCTTCATTGCAGTGATTGGCGAAGTGATGCTTTGTCCTATTGTTCCAATGATCCAGGAGGCAATAACAGAAACAGTACAAACAGCGATTGCAAAATTTAGAAAAAAGATTTTTAGATTAGTTTTTACAGATTTAATTTTAGATTTTTCGTTAGATTTTTCCTTCCCAAGGATAAGTATAAGATTCAGAAATCCAAACTGAAGCAAATTTGGGAGAAACTCAGTAAACAATTTAAGGGTATTTTTTGCTATACGAGGAACCAAAAAGATGACTTGCTCTAACCAGTCGTAAAAATTGCGATTTTCTTTAATCACTCCATCTTGGTACTTATAAGGCGTACCTATAAAAGCTGAAAACATATAAGAAGCAAGCTCCCTTGGTGGAGGAATTTTTCGGAAATCAGCCCCCAATACGTCTCTTCTATCATCATCCCCTGCCCCAGAATACGTCTCTTCAAACGCGTTTAATGCAACTTGCTTAAAAGAAAAGGGTTCTATGGTTGGCATAAAATCTCCGGGTTGATTTTAAACAGCTGGCTTGGGTTGCTGGCGCTTTTGAGGGCGCCAGGTAGCCAGGGCATAAGCAACTCTTTAACTGGTGGGGGTTTGATCATGTCTGAAGTTGACAAGTACATAGCAGATACGGCCCTTTTATTAGTTAGGTTGGCATGTGCTTAGAGGCATGTCTTCTTCTGGCCTGGTATTTTCTTGAACTGAGTTGGATACG
>CAYVBZ010000083.1:0-7082 GCA_964449835.1 uncultured Coxiellaceae bacterium
CGGATTTTGAGTCCGGCGCGGCTACCAGTTCCGCCACCCCGGCATATGAAGCGCACTAGTATAGCAAAGCGGGGGAGTTCGTCAATGTGCAGGCCGTCTTCTGGCTAAGCTATCACTGGTTTTTTCCGCTTTTTCCTGAGAATCCCGCTGTGCATCTCGTTTTACCGGACTGAAGAATAGCGTCAGGGAGTTGCTTTTGGTTTCAGCATAGAAGCGAAACTCGTCCTCTATGTTCTGATACAACCAGTAACTCACAGCGGCACGCGGGACTGCGGTCACGAGCCTGAACCCAAGACCATGGTAGAGGGCTGAGATGCCGCCTTTTGCTCGCAGGCCCCTCACGGTTTCTCGAATGCCCTGCGGCGGTTCTGCAGCCTGAATATGGGTTTTGACCAGATCTGCCGGATAAGCAGCCAGGACGCCAAAAAGAGGACAGACGGTTGAGTTGACCAACTTTTGATGGGCCGACAGGGGTTCATTGTCCTGGCATTTGAAAATGCTATGCCTCAATAAACTATTTGCTGTGAAAAAAGCGCCTGTCCCAATACTGTTCCTGACCAGGGTGATGCCGGTGGCCTTGAAGGGATGGGCCTTCTGCTGCTGCCATAGTACCCTGTAGGAAACAGTGCTGTATTGGATGCGTTGTTTGTTGACTTTGAGCGTGTCCAGAGGCGTCAGGCATAAGGCTGTCAGGGCGCCTGTCAGGGCGCCTGCCATTGTATGAAGCAAGACAGGGTTGGCTGAAGGAATTTCTTTTTTCAATTCGCTGGCAATAAAGGGCTCGCCAGCGAATTTAAAAGAACGGTTGATTGCCTTGATGAAAGGAGTCATCCCTATCCCCTGATACATGGAGAGGACATTCCGGTGAAAATATCGGACCTGAGACAAACGGTAAGGCAGAACTTGTTCTCCAAGCTGCATACGGCGGACGAGGGTCTCAGGTGGATAAAAGATGACCGAGTCCAAGAGTGCGCTGCTTAAGGCGGCGCTTAAATTGACAGTGAGGGTGATCTTTGCAGCGTCTTTTTCAGTTGCCATTGGGCAGCCTCTCAAGTACCAAAATGAGTTTTGATATGCTAACTTGTGACAATGAATCTCCTCGCACAAGCCTTTAAATCAACGCCAGTTTTAATTGGCTTGTCCATTCTGCTTGTTTTTATAGAATTTAATGTAGGGACCGTTTTCTCCCGCCAGTTTAACCGGATATTTAACATAAGAGAAGTGGCCCCTTTTACTTATCTCGTAGCCTATACCTTCGTTTTTCTGTTTTTTCTGCCTTTGTTGGTCCGCAAATATCTTGCCAAAACCTCGCTTCGCGACCTTGGCCTGCGTTTTCCGGAAAACAAGAAAAAAGCATTGTTATTCATGTTTTTTGCTTTGTTGATTTTGATTCCGGTTGCATATTATTCCGCTCAATTCAAAACGGTCCAAAGGTTTTATTCTCTGAAAGACACGCCGCTTTATTTTGTTTTTTTTCTTTTGCTCGCTATGCCTCCCTATTATTTTGCCGAAGAATTTTTTTTCCGGGGGTTTTTATTTTTGGGTCTTTGGAGAAATCTGGGCTGGCACAGTTATTGGGTCACCGAGATGATTTTTACCTGGGCGCATACCGGCAAACCCATGATTGAACTGCTGATTTCTTTTCCTGCCGGTATGGTCTTGAATTATCTGACTTTACATACGCGGTCCATTTATCCTGCGATGGTGGTCCATTTTATAGTGGGCGCTTTGCTGATGATTTTGGTAACGTTCCGCTGACCTTTATCCAAATTCCAAGGGGTCCACATCGACAGCCCAGTGAATGCGCATTTTATTTGAGAGTTGTTCCACTTTTCGCAACAGCGCGCGTAAAAAGGATTGCAGGGTTTTTTTCTGTTCGGCCTGCAATAAGAGCTGCATGCGATGACGGCCGGCACGGCGGGCCATGAGCGCTGCAACAGGACCACGGACTTCGACCGCGCCCCCCAAACTCAAGGCCAGTGTTTTGACCTCGCCCAGAAATTTTTCCACTTCCGGCAAGCGATGGGCTTCGGCGTGGAATAAAGCCAAGCATGAATAAGGCGGCAAAACAGCTTGTTCCCGCTCGGAGAGTAAAGCTTTAGCAACAGCTTGATAGTTTCCTTGTTGGAGCAATTGAATGAAAGGATGCTCGGGATGACGGGTCTGGATCCAGACTTCGCCAGGTTTACTTGCCCTGCCCGCGCGTCCCGCTACCTGTAAAAGCAACTGTCCTAAACGTTCTGCGGCACGGAAATCGCTGCTGAATAAACCGTAATCGGAGTCAATAATGCCGACTAAAGTTACGTTGGGAAAATGATGTCCTTTGGCAACCATTTGTGTGCCCAGCAAAATGCGGCTTTTGCCTTGGTGAATATCTGAAAGCAGTTCTTCCATTTTGCCTTTACGGCGTGTGCTGTCGCGATCGAGCCGGCTTAGTGGATAAGCCGGAAAATGTTTTTGCAAAGCTTGTTCCAAACGCTCGGTGCCGAGCCCCAAGGCCTGCAACTCTTTTTCGCCGCAAGCTTCACAGCGGCTGGGGACTGGCTTTTGGGCCTCGCAATGATGGCAGTGCAAGCGAGGGGGTTGTAAATGATAAGTTAGGCGGGCGTCGCAATGTTGGCAGACCGCCATCCACCCACAGGCATGACAAATTAAGACCGGCGAAAAACCGCGGCGATTTAAAAAAAGTAAAACTTGGTTGCCGGCCTGCAATTGGGTGGAGATTCCTTGTAATAATTCAGGGGACAAGCCCTCTTCAAGCTGTTGCCGGCGGAGGTCTACAATACGAAACTGAGGCAGGCTGGCGCCGCCGGCGCGTTCGGGCAAGGTATAGTAATGATAAGGGCCTTGCCAAGAACGATGCAGCGTTTCAAGTGAAGGTGTTGCTGAACCCAGAAGAATGGGCACACTTGCCTCCCGTGCGCGCCAAATGGCAAGGTCACGGGCATTATAACGAAAGCCTTCATGCTGTTTGAAGGAGGGATCGTGTTCTTCATCGACGATGATCAAACCTAAATGCGGCAGTGGCGCAAAGACTGCGGAGCGTGTGCCGATTAAAATGCAAGCTTCGCCCGAGCGCGCTGACAACCAGGCTTGTAGGCGTGCTTTTTCGCTCAACCCTGAATGTAAGGCGGCGATAGGCAAAGCAAAACGTTCCCGGAAACGTGCCAAGGTTTGCGGCGTGAGGTTGATTTCAGGAATGAGGACCAAGGCCTGCTTGCCTTGATTCAGCACTTTTTGGATGGCATGTAAATAGACTTCTGTTTTTCCACTGCCCGTTACACCATGAACGGTAAAGACAGAAAAACGGTCTGCTGCTGCGTTCACGGCTTGAACGAGTTCTGCTTGTTTTTCATTGAGACAATGGGGCCGCGTACAAGCTGCGCTTGGGATGGCTGCCGCCGGTTTTTTACGCTTCACTTCAGGCGGCTTCCCTTGACGCAAATGCGCAGGCAACGCCGCGGCCAAGACTTCGCCGACGGGGTGATGATAATAATCCGCGGCCCAGAGGCAAAGTTTCAAGATTTCGGGGGACAAAATGGGACTGCTGTCTAAGACGGCCTCAATGGGTTTGAGCTGTTTTAGATCCAGCGTGGTCTCGGAAACGGTTTCAAGATAAACCCCGATAAGCTGTCGCCTTTGAAAAGGAACGCGGACACGCAGGCCGGCTTGTAAAGAAGCGAGGTCCATTTCCTCTTCTGGCAAATAGTCAAAGACCGTCCGCAAGGGGAGAGGTAGGGCTATTTTTAAAATTTTCAATGGCTTAGACAATGATTGCTCCAGTTGGCTTGTGGGCCTGTCTGCCATACTTTATATCTCTATGCCTGATTAAGCGAGGGGCAGTATACAGAACAAATCAAAGCCTGATACTCTAGGGGCTACTTTAAAATTCGTCATTGCGAGCACAGCGCGGCAAATCCAAAATATCTCTGCTTATTGAATGATCGTTATGGATTTGCCGCGCTGCGCTCGCAATGACGGCACTAGCAGGAAGTCTACTTATGGAAAAATTAACGCTGCCCTCTTCTTTCTCCGCCCGCGAGTTTAATGACATTTTTTGCAAGATCCCCTTCAACCAGACCATTGGCGCGGAATTGATTTCCGTGGAAGAAGACCATGTGGTCGTGCATTTTGATATGAAAAAAGAGCTGGTCGGCAATTTTTTTCACGGCATTTTGCATGGCGGCGTGATTTCAGCTGTGTTGGACGCAACCGCGGGTGCCGCGGTTTTGGCGAGCGCAGTGCATAAACATCCCGGCAAAAATGTATCGGAATTGACGGCTGTTCTTTCTAAAGCCAGCACTGTTGGACTTTCTGTTCACTTCATTCGCCCCGGCAAAGGCGAGCGCTTCATCGCCAAAGCTTGGGTCACGCATAGCGGCAACAAATTATCTTTTGCCCGCATGGAACTCTACAATCAAGATTTTTCTTTAATCGCAACCGGCGAAGCAACCTATTTGCTTGGATAAGCAATAGTGATTATGATGGCCTGGATTAAAATACGCTTAAGGAGAAATATATGCGACAAGTACTCGTCGTCGGCGCGGGACAAATTGGATCCCTGATTGCCTTTTTATTAGCGAACACCAACGATTATCAAGTACATCTCGCCGATCTCAATCCGGAGAACATCAATATAAAACGACTGCCGAAGCTGACGCGGTTAAATATAGTTTCACTGGATGCGAGCAAGGACAGCGACCTCAGCCAGTTTATTCAAAAAAATGAAATCAGCGCGGTGATTTCTTCTTTACCGTATTTTGCAAATGTTCCAGTGGCGAAAGCGGCGCAACAGTGCAAAATTCATTATTTTGACTTGACGGAAGACGTTGAAACCACCAAAGCGATCACAGAACTTGCCAAAAACGCAAAAAATGCTTTTGTGCCGCAATGCGGGCTGGCGCCGGGTTTCATTAGTATTGTCGCCAATCAACTGATGCGCCGTTTTCCTTCGGAAATTGATGCCGTTAAAATGCGCGTGGGGGCTTTGCCGACCAACATTAGCAATGCGCTGCAGTATTCACTGACCTGGTCGATTGACGGCTTGATTAATGAATATGGCAATCCCTGTCATGGCATTGAGCATGGCAAAGAAACGATGCTCTTGCCGCTCGATGATTTAGAGGAAATTAAAATTGATGGCTTGACCTATGAGGCCTTCAACACTTCCGGCGGCGTCGGCAGTTTGGTTAATACTTATCTTGGTAAAGTCAATTATCTCAGCTACAAGACCATTCGTTATCCAGGGCATTGCAATAAAATACGCTTTTTGATGCAAGACTTAAAACTGAATCATGACCGCAACACGCTGAAACGTATTTTGGAAAACTCCATTCCACGAACGTATCAGGATGTTGTTTTGGTTTATGTCTCTGTCACCGGCATGCAAGGCAATCAATTTATTGAAGAAAATTATGTGAAAAAATTCTACCCTAAGACGCTGGATGGGATTCGTTGGTCTGCCATTCAGATGACTACCGCTTCTTCGATTTGCGCGGCGGTGGACTTGGTTATGGACAATCCGGACAGCTATCATGGTTTTGTTCGGCAAGAACAATTTGGCCTGGAAGATCTGCTGACCAACCGCTTTGGGCAATATTACTCTGACACCACCATTCAAAAAGAGGTTTATGTTCCATGACAGTATTCAAGACACTTCAACTGAAGGCAAAAAATTTCGGTGCTTGCGGCGGACCGCGTGCTTGGTCGCGTTATACACAAGGCGGGCAGATTATTTCTTATAATCCTGCGACGGGCAAGGCTTTGGGCAGCGTATATCGCGGGTCTAGTTCTGATTATGAGCGCTTGGTAAAAGCGGCGGAGCAGGCTTTTCTTAAGTGGCGGCTGGTGCCTGCGCCGAAACGCGGTGAAGTGGTGCGCCAAATTGGCGAAGCCTTGCGCGAGAAAAAAGAGGCTTTGGGTACGCTAGTTTCTTTGGAAGTGGGCAAATCTAAGCAGGAAGGCTTGGGTGAAGTGCAGGAAATGATTGATATGGCGGATTTCGCTGTGGGGCAGTCGCGGATGCTTTATGGCAATACCATGCAATCGGAGAGGCCGGAGCATCGGCTTTATGAACAATGGCATCCGCTGGGTGTGACGGGGGTGATCACGGCCTTTAATTTTCCGGTGGCAGTGTGGGCTTGGAATGCGTTTGTTGCGGCGGTGTGTGGGAATACGGTGATTTGGAAACCCTCGCCGAAGGCGCCTTTGTGTGCGGTAGCGGTGCAGCAGATTTGTAATGCGGTGATGGAAAAAATGGGATATACAGGTATTTTTTCTTTGTTTGTGACAGATGAAGTGACTGCGGTCCAAAATATGGCGGCGGATACGCGGATGCCTTTGATTTCTTTTACGGGTTCCACACAAGTGGGGCGGAAAATTAATGAGATAGCGGCGAAGCGATTGGGGCGGACGATTTTGGAACTGAGTGGGAACAACGCGATTATTGTGGATGAGACGGCAAATTTGAAGCTTGCGATTCCGGCGATTGTGTTTGGGTCGGTGGGGACGACGGGGCAACGTTGCACGACGACGCGGCGGTTATTTTTGCAGGAGAAGATTTATGACAAAGTTGTGAAGGCTTTGGTCAAGGCGTATCAGAAGGTGACGATTGGGAATCCTTTGGATGGGAAGAATTTGATGGGACCTTTGATTGATCAAAGGGCGGTGGAGCATTATGTACAGACGGTTGCGGCGATTAAGGCGGCTGGGGGCAAGGTGCTATGTGGGGGGAAGGTTTTGAAGCGGCCTGGGTATTATGTGGAACCGACCTTGGTGAAGGCGGAGAATGATTGGCCCGAGGTGCAGAAGGAGACCTTTGCGCCGATTTTGTATTTGATTCGGTATAAAAATTTGGAAGAAGCGATTGAGATGAATAATGAGTCCTTGTTTGGCTTGTCGTCCGCTTTGTTTACGGAGCGACTGCAGAGCGCGGAGGTGTTTTTGTCGGCGCGAGGGAGTGATTGTGGGATTGCGAATGTGAATATTGGGACTTCGGGGGCGGAGATTGGGGGGGCGTTTGCGGGGGAGCCCGGGGGGGTGGGGAAGCGTTGTTGTCCGGGGGGGGCTTGCGGGGGTTGGCG
>CAYVBZ010000084.1:0-6844 GCA_964449835.1 uncultured Coxiellaceae bacterium
TTTTGAAGCGCAAAAAGTTGCTTAGTTGAGTGTCCGTTTTTTCGGGGCGACATCAAATAATCCTAACAAAGGTAATTTTAATAAAGCTTACGATATAGGGAAAATCGGACTTGCGCATTATGAGATTGATAGTCCACAAAAATTTGATTTGTACCATAGCGAGGCCTTGGAAAATACATGGCAGCTAAGAAATATATTTGAGCCCTATTTTTCCCCAATCGATAAGGTTAGGCTGTTGTTGGAAGAGGTATGGCCAGCTGGCGCACAACTTGAAATGCTATACGGTAAAAAATGCTTTGTAGGGATTTGTAGGGTCATGGAGCCATCCGTGGAACTACTAGCACACAATGATAGATTGGACAGAGACTCCCCAGATTCATTGCAGGCACGAAGTCTAGTTAGTCAATTATCTGCTTGTGTATATATCCAGGTTCCAGACGAAGGCGGTGGACTACGATTGTGGATGAAAGAGCCAAGAAATGAAGAAGAATATTTAAAACTATGCTCTGGTAATTACGGAATAGAGTTGCATAAATTAGGACAGCCCATTCATGTAATTGAACCGAAATGCGGAGATTTGATAATTTTTAACATTAGAAAATATCATGGTGTTGCTCCTGCAAAAGGAAAAGCTCGTATCAACGTGGGTGCCTTTATTGGTTATAGAAGTATTCATCAGCCTTTGACTTATTGGAGTTAACAGAATAATGAATGTAAACAATTCAAAGGCCAATACCTTATGCTTACAAATGGAATGACTGAAATTGAAGTTTTGACGGAGTCAAGACTTCCGCTTATAAAAAAATTATTTGAATCTGATATTGAGAATTTTTTAGAAATTTCTCATTTTTCTGTTATTGTTATTTCGCCCGACAAGAAAGCCTATATAGCTTCAGCTAGTAGGGAATTCAGCAATAGCTATAGTAAAAACGGTTTTCATAAATATGATAATACGATGTGCCCCTTGATGTATGAAAACCTTGATTTTTATACATGGGCAGAGGGGTATATAAAAGCACATCAAAAAGAAATTAGCGATATAAAGAGAGAGTTCGGATTAAATAATGGAACTGTCTTTGTTAGAAGAATTGGAGAATACACTTTACTTTATTGTGTTGCTACAGTAAAAGAAGATCCAATAATGAAGACTATTTTTGTGAATAATGCAAATTCAATATTGCAGATCGGAGATTATTGTTATAACGAGTTAATCAGAGACCTTGGAGAACAATTGGATGGATTAACTTTACCTAAAATCCGGGTATTCAAGCCTTTTTTGGACAGAGAAATTCCTTGTCTGAGTAGCTATGAAAGCGCGAGAATTAATTCAATAAAAAAAGTAATTGAAAAAAATAAGCCAAATAATATTAAGCTAATAGTGAATAATAAGTAAATTTTAGAATTAACTTGCGCGCTGTTTAAGCTGTAACGTCCGAATGAATGTTGATATGGTTGCATCAATAATATTTAATTGTTCTTTTCTGTGGTGAGTTTTATGAATCACATCAAAATAAATACCAAAGGTAATTTCTGTAATGTGCTTGAAATCAAATGGTAGAGATAGCTTTTCATAACACTGCATTATTTTTGATAAAATCTCCGAAAGAACGAGCATGTTTTCATCAATAGCTTTCTTCTGTTTATTATTTTTATGATTAAAAGAAGGGAGATTATTTTTCTTGGATAAAATTGATAAAAATTCCTCTTGGCTTATTTTATCAGGAATATTACTGACAAGATCGTTATCAGTGTGCTCAATAGAGCCTTTACCAGTAAGCAGCCAAATCAAATTTGTTTTAAATAAAGCTGCAAATTGAATTACTAGTTCTACGTGAAGAGCTCTTGTGCCAATTTCATATTGCGTATACGTGGACTTTGGAAATTGATGTTGAAGGATAAAATCAGCAATTGTTTTGTATCCAGCAGCTTGTCTTGCCAGTCTTAATCTCTCGCCAATTTCTTTCATCAATTTTTTATTGTCAGTCATGCTTGGCTCTATGTCTTCAAAATGAGACCAGGATGGATAAGTGTTGAATGCGTTACTTATTGACTATTAAACCATATCGCTAGTTCAAAGACAAAAATTATGATAACAACTCTTGACTGATCTCGAAAAGAGATTATAAAATCTCACAAAGAGACCTTAATTTGATAAGGAGTCATAATTAAATGTCAGCAATGGAACCATTGTACCGCTTTGCAGGAATCACTTTATCCGGACTTACAGAAGAACAGAGCCTTTTACTAGAGGCCGAAATTTTTATACGCGTCTGGGAGGAGCTTAGGGAGATTTTCAGAAAACAATACAGGGAGTATTTTCGTTTAATGAAATTTACCATAGAAATGGAGAACAAGATGCTTGAATCTAAATTTGTACGGCTGATTATCCAGGATATTCTAGCAACAGGCGAGTATAGCCTTGAGGGCATTGCTCACTATACTGATTCTCATGAGGAAGTTATTGAAGAAGTAATGATAGGGCGAAATGCTAGCCCATCAGCAGCTTTACTTCGTAAATTGATTGACTTGCATCGATCGGTACGGCACGAGCTGTATAAGGAAATTACAAAAAAAATAACAGAAAATTATTTGGCAGTAGCGTGAGTGCAAAGCGAGGTAGGTGGTGCATATAGCATGTTTTGTTTATAAATTATCTAGGAGTGTCTTTTAAGGGTGGAATTCGATCATTCATGAATTTGTTTACATCTATTTTTAAATGTAAACAAAATGCATAAAATCGTTTACATCTTAAGTCCAAAGACTTTGCCGAATTTTAACCAAGCGAACCAGCATTGCGGTATCTTCATCGTCTTGTTTCTTTTCCAGGTCAAGCTTTTCTTGGCTGGTGATGTTGTTTGAGTCTGGCCGATTAGGCCGCTCAACTTTCCACCATTGGTAAAGTGCTAATGTTTCTTGGGCGGCTAATGCTTGTTGAGAGGGCTGTCCATCATCAGGGCAGCCGTTATTTTCATTCTTGAGTTCTGAAGCCCATTTTAAATGGTCAGTTCCTGCCTCAGGTGAGCGGCCACCCCAAGTGGCTTTGTATTTTTTCTCTGATGAATGGAGGGGTGTCGAGGCTAATTCAATTTCAACAAAATTGATCAATTCATCGAACACAGAGTGAAGTAAACGTATATCAAAATCATGCCATTGACCACGCTCAAGGCCGGAGGTTAAAGCGTGGCTTTTGGTGATCCACCGATTATTGATATAGCAGCGAACCTTACGGGCTGTATCTTCCGGCCAGTTTACAAAACTTTGTAAATGATCCAGACCTTCTTCAGTCAGCCAATAGCGAAATTTCTTTTTCTTAGCCATATCTCGCCAAGTACGCCACTCTTCAGCAGTGGCGGCAAACGGTTTGGGTGTGCCTCGAAGCCAATCGGCAAATTTTGAGCATGACCAATGATTTGTTTTCATTGGAGCTATCCCGTAATTTTTTCATGTAATTGAATAATGGCTGAAGATTTTTTAACACCCATTGCCTTTAAAAGAAAGTCTGTAATTTGTTGTATTGGCTTTCTTAGGCGCTCTACATCAGCAATGATATAGCCAGCAGTGACATCGCTTGCCATTTTGTGATTTAACAGCCGTTTTAAAGCGTAGGCTGGAATATCGCGGCTTTCTGCTATCGTGATAAAAGTGCGCCGGAGGTCATGCACTGTGAAATGAGAGCCAGTTTCTTTGACCACTTTGGCTATTTGTTTGCGGGGTTCAATGATATGGCCTCCTGCCCCTGGGCCAGGGAATACATGCTTGCTTTTTGATTTCATCCGAATACTAGTCAGGAGATCGAGCAGGTAATCTGAAAGGGGGAGGACGTGCGTTTCATGGTTTTTAGTATCAGTGATTGTAAGCGTTCTTGCTTTAAAATCTACCTGTGACCACTGAAGCTTTGCGGCCTCTTGTCTTCTTAAGCCCGTGAATATGATTAATAGCAAATAATCTCGAAGGACTACATTCTCTAATTTTTGAATACCCTGATACCAAGACTCTAGCTCATGGGCTTTAATAAAGGTTTTGCGGCGCTCAACGCGATACCAAGCGCGTGTTTGAGATAAGCGTTTGACAGGATTTTCAAGTACCAAAGACCGGCCTTGAGAATCTTCGTATTGCCCAGCAGCAAAATTGAACAGGGCTCGTAAAACACGCATAGCAAGATTTGCATAGGCTTGACCATGTTCGGCCCCAAGGTGGGTGTGAAGTTTTGCGACTTTATCCTTGGTGATATCTAGCAAAGGCTTATTCGCCCAGCTTGAAAAAGCAATATTGAGTGCCCGCCCATAATCGTACAGAGTTTTTGGTTTTAGGGATTTTCGGGCAATTAAGTAAGCCTCCATAACTTCTTTTAAAGTGACTTCTCTGGCTTTTGTGGCGCGTTTCTCTGCTAATGGGTCAATGCCGCTGGCTATTTTTCCCATTAGGATTTGAGCCTCTTTTCTAGCTTGTTGAGCTGTGAGTTCACCGTAGCGGCCTATCTTAATTCGGCGTAATTTTCCTTTGACTAATTTTTCAACAAAGAAGGTTTTTGCGCCTCCTGAGGTGACTCGAACCCCAAATCCTTTGAGTTCATCGTCATAATAACGCTTTTGTCCCGTTTGGCCTGTCGCTGTCTTCTCGGGTACCTGGAGTTTATCGATTTCTGATTTAGTGATATTCATAAATTATCCAATGTTCGTGTCTAATACGTGTCGAATAAATAGTTAAAACTCAATCAAAGTATTTATGACGGATTCTAATTTATAATTGAATGAAATTAAAGGATATTTAAAACAAGATCAAAATGTGTCTAACTCAGTAAAACACTACATTTTATAACTCTTAATCAGCGGGTCGTTGGTTCGATCCCAACACGGCCCAGTTAATATTATGCTCGCGTTATTTATTGGTAAGCGCGCTCCTCACCTTGTTTAATAATTTCGCGGTAACAGTCTCTTGTGCCTCGATCTTGCTGATATAAGCCTGCGAGACTTTCATGCGCTTGGCCAGAACGGCTTGAGTGACGCCAGCTTTAATACGAGCCAAGGCAATTGGGTTGTCGACATAATCCTTGGGGTCGAAGGGGGTATAATCATCAAAATACCTCTCGAGATTCTTCAATCGCGCATTAATTTGGTCATGCAGGGCGTGATAGACAGTGATAGGCAGCAGGACATACTCGTCCTTGCCATCGACCGATTTAATAACTTGTAGGTTCATTTGTAAGCACCTCCGCGTGGTTTAACCTTTTCAATTGCAATGATCTTGACCTCATCGTCCCTATCAAAGATGACCCGCCAATTCCCGACACACAGGCGGTAGTAGGGCTGGCCCTGTAGGGGTTTAACGTCCAATAAAGGATCGTCAGGGTTTTTGCCTAATAAGATAATCTTTTCAGTAATCCTGTTGCGATCTGGCCGAGAAAGGCTTTGTAGCGTCTTCTTGGCTGGCTTCCTAATCAGAACGGCGTATGTCATCTTTGAACTTCTTGTGTAAGGTTATTATAGGTTATATTTAGTTATATTTCCAGCGCTAAATCAGCTTTTTTGGGGGCTAGATCAGTTGGCTGGGCTCTATCTGAGAGGATGACATCAGCACTGGTAACAGTGTCCGCTTTTTCGGGTGAGATCAAGTCGAGGGGGAATATAATTTTTTATAATTATTATTGAGTTATTTTTATTTCATTTTTTGTTTATGTTCAAATAAGGATCAGGCTGCTATAATGTACATAATGCTCCAATGCTATGCGGGAGATGAAAATGAAAAAAAATCAAGACAGAAATACCATTATCAAAGAGAGACTTAAAGACTTTGGTTTTTCTTCCTCTGGTATTGGCTCTATTCTGGAGGGTGAAGAAAAAAATGAAGACGCACCTGTCTCTGAGTGTCTGGATACGCTTCTGATTCCAATCATCGAAAAACCAGAATATAAGGCAAGGCTGAACGCTCCCTCCTCCTCAGATGAAGTACCCATATATAGCCTAAAATTTAATTTTTTTCTTAGGATGTGTTTTGCTGGTGAATTATCTCAATCAGCGTGGGACACTGCTTGGAAGATCATTCCTTCCAAAGATAGAATGGATTATTTATGGAAAAGAGGAGAAGACGACAATCCTTTGCGTACTGCTGCATTAGCGGGAAATTTGGAAGCTCTCAGAAGACTTAATCGAACGTATCAGGAACTCCTCTCTGATTCTAACTTTAAAGAGGATAAAAAGAAACGATTTCGAAGCAACCAGCTTTACCAGTCAGAAGCAGCTTTGCTCGATATTCTGGATACAATGGAAGAGACCCCAGAAGACAGGGAAATATATGACTATATGCTGCATATGATCAGATTGCATGCTGTTCAGAAAAAACAGGATCCAAATGCGGAATTTTCATCGCTATGTATAGATTACATAACAAAAATAAACCAATATCCTTCCGAGTTCCAAGATCGTTGTTTTTGGGCAGTCGCAGAAATTTCCTCTTATGTTCACTCAGTCAGTTCGGAAGATGAATTTCAAAAATTTAAAGCTAGTCTTTTGAAACCATTGACAACACCGTCTAAGAACGAAGACGAAGTCGTCCATTGGCGTACAAGGGTTATAGAAATGCTGGAAAATCCAGAAAAAATTCCTGATTACAGCGGGCGATGGAATAAAGATGAATTTCCTGATGAGTTGTTGGTAGATGAGTTCAAACACGAACACAGAGATAACGATGTCGGTGATTATCAGCAGGAACTGACTGCATTACAAAAAAAAATAGAGCGCATGAAGAGTGCCTTGGATGTTCGTTTTATGGCGAAGGCCTTACCGAATAGAAATGAGATAAGAAAACTCCTTATGCAAACCGAAGAGTTAGTCCGTGACATCGAAAA
>CAYVBZ010000085.1:0-6505 GCA_964449835.1 uncultured Coxiellaceae bacterium
TAGGTTACAATTATTCTGAGCAAAGCGAAGAATCGCTGGAAATTTTAACAGGTCCTTCACTTTGTTCAGGATGACTTGTAACCTAAGCTAGGTTACCTACTATACTGCCGTATTTATACCTCCAAACCCGCTGGGAGGTTTTAAGCTTGGTCCAGCAGCCGATGGACCTGCCCGATCAAATAAAAAGGAATGGACAATAAATCATAGGACACCAAATTACCCAAAGAATCCTTCATTTTAATTTCCGTCTTAGAAGGAAAATCTGAGTTAACTCTTACAGCTCGCTTTAATTTTTTTAGTCCCATAAACAAATGCAAGGACTTTAAGCTGCCTGTGCTTCCCGCTTTTACTTCTATGGGGACAACTTCATTTGCATGTTGAATCACATAATCTATTTCAGCATTAGAAGTAGGCCCTTCTCGGTGCCAACAGCATAAACTCGGTTCCAGATAAGCGGGGCCCACAGTTTTTTTATACTCAACAAAACAAGGGGTTGTTATATTGAGTTACTACTGAAAACAAGGGGTTTTTATATTGAGTTGCCACTGAAAACAACGGGTTGTTATAAGGAAAAGTTAAATGACGGCTAAGATAAAAGCGATTGTTTCAATCCTATTTATAGTTTTTTCTCCCCTGGCCCTTGCAAGCTATGATGAAACCTCAACCTTCAGCCTCATTGCCTATGATGATTGGCTGCGGCCCAGTAAACCTTTACCTGCCGGCTGGTCCTACCTCATAAAATCCTCACCAAATTTACAAGCCGACGGTTATTTAGGTGTTTCATTTATTAAGTGCAGCGAGCAACAAGGCCAAAAATCCTGCACTGTCGCCATTGCCCACCGCGGCACAACCTTGGCAATTTTTGACTTATATGAAGACCTTTTAGTTTTCTTGGAAAAAACACCGGATTATTTCGACAACGCCCTTCAATTTGTTTCCGAGGTGCGGTCTTATGTGCAAAATCATTTTTCAGAAAAAAACCCCTTGATCTTGAATACAGGCCATTCTTTGGGAGCGCTGCTAGCAGAATTAATTCAAGCTGCGGACTCTAGTTTTAGAATGTATACCTCTGCCTATGATACGCCCGGTTCAAAAACCATGATTGACCAATTGGTGGGGAGGCACTTATTGCCAAGAACGGCATTTGAAAATATGAAGCGCCATACTTCATATTATTTTACAACCGTGAATGCGATCAATACCTGTAATCCTCAGCTGGGCCCTTTGATCGACGCACCGCTTTATGAAATAAACTCAGCGCATGAAGATTTTTCCAATGCGCCGATCAATCAAATGAGTCCGCCTGGTTTAACCTATTATTTTTGGAATTATTCTTTAGCTGCCCATGCAATCAGTCATTTTTATCATCCGAAGGGCCTTTTCATGGTCCAGGCGAATTGGCCAGCAGGACTGCGTACAGGCTATCATGTTTATTTAAGCCCTATACGCTACGGCCAGTATTGGGACGATTATATGAATTACGCATGGAAAAACAGTCGGGTATTAAAATTCAAATTCAGCGGGGATTTTGAGGCGTATCGGGCCCAATTTTTGGAGGAATTAAAAGAAAAGATGGGTTTTCAAAAAAATAAAAACCTTCTTAACGAAAGTATCGACAAACAGTTATATTATGCCATTCTGGGTAATGATACCTTTGAAGCTAGAAAATTATTGAACTTGCAGGCCAAGGTAAACACGCCGCATGGGGCCTATCGTTATCCCTTAATTCAGATCGCGATCATTTTGGGCCACCCCGATATGGTTGAGCTTTTACTCCAATACGGCGCCAATCCAAACTTGAGAAATTCAAAAGGGGAGAGCGCCTTGCATATTGTCGCGCAAGAACGTTATGAAGATGCGGGGCGGTTTTCAAAATTGCTATTAAAATATGGCGCGCATTTGAAGGGCCTCAATAAGGCCCATAAAACCCCTGAAGAACTTTTTATTCATCATTGCCCCAGTTGCAGTTTCATGTGAAGTTATTAAAGAATTTACCCCGCGGCTTGCCGCGGGCCCTCTAGCTAAGGGGTTTCCAAAGGGGAGTAGAGAGCTTGCTCTCGGGTCCCCTTTGGTTTCCCACGGGGATTCATTCCCCGTGGGAAATATAATTTTAATTTTTCTTGTGCTCCCAAGTCTTTTCTTCAGCTTTTCCTTCCTGTCCCAACACTCTCGCTGCCACAAATAAAAAATCTGACAAACGATTCAAATACCGCAACAGCTCCGCATTTTTCAAAGGCGCTGCTTGATGCAGCTCCACCAAGGCCCGCTCCGCCCGCCGACAAATTGTCCGCGCCAGATGACAAGCCACCGCTGCTGGCGTTCCCCTAGGCAAAAGAAATTCCTTCAAAGGCGGCAAATCCGCATTCCACGCATCCAAATTTTCTTCCAGGATTAGAATTTTATCGCTAGTAATCGCATGATATTCCGGTTCCGCGAGCTCTCCCCCCAGATCAAATAAATCATTCTGAATGCAGGTCAATTGTGTCTGCAGTTTGCTATTCGAAAGACCAAAAGCAAGCGTTAAGCCAATCGCACAATTTAATTCATCCAAGGCGCCAAGCGTTTCCACAAGAGGATGATTTTTAGGCAACCTTTGCTTTCCCAGACTGGTGTTCCCATCATCGCCTTTGCGGGTGTAGATTTTGGTTAAGCGGTAAGACATGAATTCAGTTTCCTTTGTGATTTTTCCTTTATATTAACAAAGAAGAGGGGCTGTTGATATTATAGGGAAATGCCAACAGGCTAAGGGCTGTCGTCAATTAGGTGGCTTAAATTTTAGCCTATGTAGGGTGGATTAGGCGCTTTTTGCCGTAATCCACCAAATCGAACTACATAGGCTAAAACTTGAGCTCTCTAATTGACGACAGGCCCTGATAAATTTTTCTTTTTAAAAAATATAAATAGAGCTAAACTCCTCTGTAAACACGGCTAACAGACAACAGCTTAAATCATTCAAAAAGAACATGCGAATTACTCCTAAAAATATTGCAGAAGTTCAAACTGAAACTGTTTTTTTACTTCCAGGACCTGCCGGAGAGTTGGAAGTTCTTCTGTCCGCCGCGCCTGCTGAAACCGCTAGTCCTTCAATTGCCTTAATTTGCCATCCCCATCCCTTGCACGGCGGCACCATGCATAACAAAGTGGTCACGACGCTGTCCAAGGTTTTTCAACAGGCCAATATGCAGACCCTTCGGTTTAATTTCCGCGGTGTGGGGAAAAGCACGGGCTCTTATGGGGAAGGCGAGGGGGAGGTTGAAGACCTTTATGCGATACTGACTTGGGTGAAGGAAGTTGCGCCGCAAGCCTCAATTTGGCTGGCTGGTTTTTCCTTTGGCGCCTATATTTCCATTCGCGCAGCCGCGAAGGGCCCCGTTGCCGGCTTAGTTTCCATCGCCCCGCCTGTCAATCATTTTGCATTGAGTACACAATTACAAATCACCAGTCCTTGGATTGTGGTCCAAGGAGAGGAAGATGACGTCGTTCCAGCAACCACAGTTTTTGCTTGGGTAGAAACCTTGACGCCCAAACCAACCTTAATCCGCTTTCCAAACACCGGACATTTTTTTCACGGAAAATTGACGGACTTGAAAGAGGCTTTAATCAAAGAATTAAGTTTTTCTATTCCCAAGGGTTAATCGTTCTTAAACCACGCTAAAACATGCTTATTCGGCTTAGTGCTCTAACTCTGATATAACTTTTTTATCCAGAAAATAGCTTGTAACTCAGATGCCAAACTTAATATAACTGGGTAGTGTAGATATTATCTGAAATCATTAAAATCCAGGTTTTGGGGTACTCTGGTTTTCGTCTTCCTTTTCGCTTTCATCAAAAGGTTTTTGTGGGCTGATAGTGATCTGGCTGCGTGACAGATAATTCTTAAAATCACGTGAATTGTCTGAAAGGTTTTTTATGTTTTTTGAATGGAGTTTGTCATCATTACTCAAAGCCCCAATCGTGTTTTTTACCTCATTAAGGTATTTCGCTTGATTGGGATTACCGTTTTCTTGATCCTCAATCTGCTGTTTTAATTTTTCAAGGAGAGAGTTTGCTCTACTGTCGGTGATATTCAGGGTTGACAATATGTCGCTAATGTCAGCATTTTCTGAAATAGTTACCGGCGGTATCCCTTTCCCAAAGTTGATCGTCAAAGGTCCTGCGGCATTTCCAAATCTAAAATTCCGGCCAAAGGCCAAAGAACAATCTAAAATTTGCACCAAGGTAACAATATCCATCTCGCCGCCGCCGAGACAAATGGGAGATGGAGGCTTTACTTCACGATTTTTTTGCCAATAATGGAAGAAGCCAGCAACGCCGACCATTTTGTCGTCCAATTCGGTATAGGGTCTTCTCTTGCCGGGTGGGTCTTTGATTAGGATGACGATGGTGGTTTCTTGATTTGGGGCAGCGGATGGAGACGGAGAGGTATGCATTGAAGCGTTTGATAGCTTATTGGCTGCTTGGATGACTTTGTTGAACTCCTCTGCGGAATGGGTTTGGGTGGCGATGACTTTGCAAAGTCTGTTTACTTCATCCTTGTCTCCTGGGGAGAGGAGAATATCGATGGAGCTTAGGTTTAGCTGTGGGGAGTCGTTGAAGATTTCGATTTCGAGTTTTTCTTCAGGGTTTGCGGCTATATTGCGATTATTGATTTCAGCTGCCACTGCTTCAATATCCAGATCAGATCCATTTGGGAATATTTTTTGAAGTTCTTCCATGATTTTTTCTTTTGTAATTTCAGCATCATGCAGCTTTGTTAGTAAGTTAGATAATCCATTCTCTTCAAATACGGCATCCTTATGTAAGGAAGAATTTTCACTCAGAACTAAATTTACCAAGTGATCGTTGTTTTCCGGAAGTGGCTTAATTTGATCGTATGGCTCTTTATCTTCAAGAGCTGTATTTGTGGCTTTTATTTCATTAGCAATATAGGCTGTGGCAAGAAATTTAAGGGCGTCCTGATTGCGTTGCTCAATTTCCTTGGCCAGAGCCTTAAGCTCGTCATGGGGACTTTTTTGGAATAAGCGCTCAAGCGCTGCCGTAATTTCTTCAAGTCCTGTGTTTGGCTTATGGAGGCCGATTAAGATATTGGACACAGCATCAGGTTTGAGCTTATTATTTTCAAGGAAATCTTCAATATTTTCCAGGACTAAATTCTCGATGTTATCCAGGTTGAATTTTGAGAGCAGAATTTTATCATAGGGGTTATTCTGATTGACTGCTGTATCGGTGTTGTTTGTTTCATTAACGACATATTCTCTTACAAGATGCTCAAGAGCGTCCCGAGCTTCCGCATCTGAATCAGGTTTAAGAGCGTTTTGAGCTTCCGCATCTGAAACAAGTTGATCCTCGGGGATTTCAATTTCTTGTGTAACATTAGTTGATGTTGATGATTCCTCTAATTCTAGGTCTTTGTCTTCCAAATCATTATAAGTTTCGTTGAGGTCATTTATGGCATCATTAACTGCCTCATCAGCTTTTCCTACAAGAGGGTTAAAAGCGTCCCGATCTTCCGCTGATGGTTCCTCTAACTCTGGGTCTTCTATTAAATCGTTAAGCCTATTTAACTCTTCAAGATCATCCAACTTTGAGGAATCAAGCTCAGGTATTTTCTTAGCTTCTATTGCAGACTCGATTGCTTTTTTAAAGTTCTCATCAGTAAAATCAGCATCAGGATCTATTTTAGCTAGAATTTCTTTTTTTCGTTTGAGGATTTCTATTTCCCGGCTTTCTATTTCCTTTTTAATCTTTTCAAGAGCTTGTTCTGGGGTGGTGGCTTCAGGGAAAAAACAGCTTTTAACAATATCATCAAGTTCCTTCGGCAAAAATAAAATTGATGCTTTACTAAGAGCTTCCGCCAAATCAGTAAAGACCACAGTTTCTTTGTTTTCGTCGCTTAGTTCTTCGAGAAGTTCTTTTGGATAACGGCATGCTAGAAAAGCCCAAGGCCGGGCCCGTTTGTTAGGGTCTTCGCCTTTATTTTTGTTAGGGTCTTCGTCTTTATATGTTCTTTCTAGCAATGATGACCCATTCTTATCTTGATCTATTAGACGTCGATAACTTTCACCATCTTTATATTCCGCTTTCACGAGAGTTTCAAAGTGTCTAAATCCGCTCTTATTGACATCGACCTCTTTACCCTCAATTTTCGGCTTGAACTCACTAAGCGGACCTTTGACAAGTAAATATTTCAGAGCCTCTGCTACTGTGGTCATGTTATTCCTGTCTTGAAGTAATTTATGATCTTTCTAAGTTTCATTATAGGAGAAAATTAGCATTTAACACTGATAATAGTGGATAAATTACGTTTTTAAGCATAATGCTATTTCAGTCTTATACAGCTAATGCCCTCATTTTAAAAGGAATAATTCAGACGGGCTTACGTTGTATAAAAATAGATCAAGTTGGCATTTTTCTTATGCAGCCTTATCTACAGGTTTAATATTTTTATGCTCCTTCATCGCATGCCATAAATCCCAGTTCTGTTGCAAATTAAGCCAAAATTGAG
>CAYVBZ010000086.1:0-6089 GCA_964449835.1 uncultured Coxiellaceae bacterium
GCCCCCTCCTAAGGGGCAGGTCGGAGGTTCGAATCCTCTCCGGGACGCGTTGAAAAATAAAGAAAATATGAGCCAGTCCTGAAAAATAAAACACCAATATTTTCTCCTGGTGACCATCTGGGTGACCAAAAACACAAACATGGTGAGCATATGTCCATAACAGCTGAAGATGCACAGCAGTTTATTCTTGGAGAGCTCAGGAAAGGCCAGCAAAAGCTCAAGCTTCATACAAGCGAGGTTTCTTGGGCAAACTATGATGTTCATTTAGATACTGCCGTTCGAAAATATATGAATGCGAACAAAATTACCGATCCCAATGCCGCGGGCCTTGGCCACCTCTCTCGTGATTATCAACAAACACAAGCATTACAGTTACAATTTTCCAAAATTAACAGGGCTTTTTCTGACGCATTAGCAGAACTTTGCCGCAGAGGCATCTTGAGGCTGGGCACAAATCATGTGGGCACACTGTCTGCACACGTCAATGAAGTTCATGAAGGTTTTACAGTCACCAGCTATGGACAAGAATGGCTAGAAAAATACACTCAAGAAGACATTCTCCCAGCTACCCCGGATAGGTTTTCTCAAATTTTCTCCGGGTTTCAGCCGTTATTTGGAAAGAGCTATTTCAGAAGAGCCAAAGAAGCAGCAAGCTGTTTTCAGGGAGGCAATTATTTAGCCTGCTGCGTAATGTGCGGAACTGCAATTGAGTCAATCCTATTATCTGCAGCCTTCTTAATAGCTGACAAAGACGAAGTAATCAAAATTTATTTTGGCAAAAATGGCAGGGGCAGGGTCGAAGACTTACTCTTTAAAAACTCCAAAGACCTCATTAAAAATTACTATAAAAAATATACTGACTTAATCGGCTATTGGCGAAACGAATCAGGGCATGGCCAGGAGTCCGACATAGACGTGAATGAAGCATATATTGCCATGCTCACGCTATTGCGATTCTCTGAATTTATGCGCGATCATTGGGATGAGATAACGACCACCACTAGCTGAAAATCAATTTCATATCCAAATCAATAAATAACAGGATAAAACACCTTGAAAACCCAATAATCAATTAATCACTTTAGCCGAATGAGAGCGTTACGCCTTTCTTTTCAAAAAGAGCACCCAACTCCTTTTTAATCTTATCTTCATCTCCTGATTGATCTCGGACCTCTATTCGCCGTAGTACTCCACGCCTGATAGCCTCAGCAAAATCAAAAGAAAGTTGCAATGAATCGGGGAAAGAAAACTCGGTGCCATCAGGAAACATATACTTACATATTCCTAGACATGACAGAGACATTCTAAATTCTTTTTCTTCAGTATATTTATCAGCGCCTTTAAAATAAACATATTGAATAGGATTCGGCAGCCTCTCCTTCAAGAAGGCGTTATTAAAATCCCCGTATGTAACCAGGCCATGATTAATGTAAAAAAAATTCATTAGCTTTTGATTTTGATAAATTATCCGCGTTTCATCAAAGCTTAAGTTCATAAAATTTATCAATTTATGACAATCGAAGACAAGACATACACCCCCAGACCTATCATCTCCATAATTTTCCCAAAGGGATGCGGTGTTTTCAGTTGAAAAGCAGCAGGCATAAGTTTTCGAGCGACACGAATCATAGTAGTTTTTTGCAGTATAATCGATAGCTTTCTCAAACTTGCTCTTATCACTAATTTCTTTGTCTTTGTCAGGCTGGTCAGAGTCTCGTTTATCATCACTGTATGTGTCGACTCTTTTAAAATATAGATAATCGTGCTGAACCATATCAATAAAGTTTTCTGACGAAACGATCTTGTAAAGCACAGAATTCTCACCAGGCTTTTTTAGGAGAGGCGCATGAGGTTCAATTGATGTATTTTTATACCTACTCATTAAATTTGCCAAACCATCAGGGGTTGTTACTTTTGATATAAAATAGAGCCCTAATTTCTCATAGCACCTGATCGCTCGGTGATTATTTTCATCAACATCAGTAATAATTTTCCTGATATTTGAATCAGAGAATATCTTAACCATGAATTGGCCTATCATTTGAGTGCCATATCCACGATTAATATAGTCCTCTTCACCGATAAATTGATCTATCCCGACAGTCCCCTCCATCTCTGCTGGCCACCACCCATCTCCAACTTTATCGGCATAGTAATATTGAATAAACCCAATCGGTTTCTCATTCAAATAAGCAACAAAGGGAAACACAACAGAATCTCCAATGCGTTTTCTATATTTCTCCTTAATTGACTCACTATCTAAGTCATCATTCCACCATTCCTTAACATGATCCTTGTCAAACCATGCGCATAATAAATCTAAGTGGCTTTCTTCCAATGGTTTAAAATTAAAAATAGGCTCCATGCCAAAAATCCTTATAAAAAATTTATGCAAAAATTTTAACATAAAATCGAATTTCTTGATTTTCGCATTTTCTTTACCCTACATTTAGAACCACACGAGTTTGAGCACCATTTGGCATTTGGTCGCCCAATAAAAAACTTAAGGAAATCGTTGCTTTGACATCGCTTCAGTCTTTCAAAGCCGCCAAGAGAAGTAACATGCGAGAACAAATATGCACCAAGAAGTACCGGGTGTGAATTAATCGGCATACAAGCAACATGCACAGCCATGAGCTTATTCTCTACGTTTTCAACAAGGCATTGAATTTTAACATTCTTGAGAATTTCGTTTAGTTTATTTAATAAATGATCTGAGACGCGATTTCGATAATATGCGCCTGTCGATTCTTCGTTCTGTTTGCAGGTAACATCCAAATGCCATTTTCAAGGTTTAATTCGTTCCAGCGCAGGCCGCGACTTCTGTTCTACGCGCACCGGATAATATAAGAAGTTTGATAGCAGTAGTTATTACGGGATTCATCACAGATTTATATTCTTTTTTTGTCTTAAGATAAGCTTTTTTATCTAATGCTTTCCATAGTATTCTGAGTTCGGTTAAATTCAAAACTCTATCACGAGAACGATTTGCGCTCGCAGAAAAATCTTTTGGCTTAAGCATTCTAGCTGGGTTGATTTCGATTGAGTGATGGGTTAAACCGTAATCCAGCATTAAATTTAAAGTGGTAAGCGCCTTGCGGGTTTCCTCTTTGATTCCTTTGCGTGCCATTGCATCCAAAGCAGAAGCCAAATGTGCGCGTGTAACATCTTTTGCAAACAAATTTCCTAATTTTTTTCGAAGATGCAAGCGCCAGCGATCTTCATGCCGTTTAATCCAAGCGGGAGTAATTTCGCCTGCTAATTTGACAAATTCAATCCAATCATTAAAAAGTTTTTGCATGGTGATAGCTGAAGTGTTTTCAGCTTGTTTTGCAGCTCTGGCATGTCGAGGATCAATGCCTTGAGAAACTTGGCCATGCAATTCTGGTAGTTTAGCGCGAGCTTCTTTAAGTGAAATATTTTTGACTGACCCCAATGTCATTCGGATGAGCTTGCTATCATTTGGCAGGCTAAATGAAAAAAGCCAGCTCTTGGCTCCGCTAGGTCTTACTCGAAGAAAAAGTCCATCACCGTCGTGAAGTTTGTATTCTTTCATTCGAGGAGAAGCATTTTCAACTTTTTTTGCTTTTAGTTTACTCACTAGTTTCACTCCTAGGCAATTTTACAACGCTCGTTGCAAGATTAGTGCAAGAGCCTCTTACACAATTTGGGAGTCAGTGACTCCCAGATCTTATAACCAGTTATTAGGAATTTCCTAATAACTAAACTATGATCAATTTTATATAGACTGGTCACAATTAAGTTATCCGGAAATTCCGGATAACTGCCTTTACCAGTATTCGCCAAAGGCAATTGTGCAGGCGGCGTCTGCACAAATTTGCCTTCGCCACTCATAATGAACCCTTGGGTTCCAGCTCAGCCATTGCTTGTTGTATGAACGCTTCCATTTCTGCCTGGTGTGGTAATTGCAATTGGTAATGCGAGACAAACAAACTATTCTTCATGCCAGCCAATGCAAATTTCACCATTTCATGGTTTTTCTGAGTACACAGTAAAATACCAATGGGTGGTCGATCTCCTTCTGACATTTGGTTTTCTTTGTAATAGCTTACATAGGCGTTGAGTTGGCCAAGATTTTCATGGCGGAATGCGTCATTCTTTAACTCAACTAAGACATGGCACTTTAATACTCGATGGTAAAAAACCAAATCTACAATGCAGCGTTCGCCGCCAATGACCAACCTTTTTTGGCGCGCTTCGAAACAAAAACCATGACCTAACTCGAGTAGAAAGTTCTGCAGCTTATCAAGCAGTGCATCTTCCAGTTTTCGCTCTGTCATGACTTCTTGTTGTTTCAATCCAAGAAACTCAAACACATAAGGGTCGCGAATAATGTGTTGAGGATTTTGTTTTTCAGTCCCTTGGTGAGCTAATTTCGCTAATGCTTCTTTGTCTAGTGATAGGCCGCTTCTTTCGAAATATTGAGTAGTAATTTGCCGTTTTAATTCGCGAACGGACCAATGCCCGCGGATAGTTTCAACCTCATAAAATAAGCGCTTAATTGGTGAATCAATCTGCAATAATTCGACGAAATGTGTAAACGACAAGCGCCCGACCAATAAACGTCCATTTATAAATGAAACATCTTTAAAATCAACAGCTTGCAATTCGGGAGTCAGTGACTCCCGAATCTCTGGTGAAGCTACTTTCTCGGGTAATGGCAAGGAAGCTAAAACGGGAGTCACTGCCTCCCGAATTTGAGGGTAACACGTGTAAAATTGGCGGAAGCGCCTTAACTCTCTAATATCCATGCGCTTAAGCCCGTTTTTAGCTAACTGTTCTGAAAGCTTATCTATTAGGTAGTCACCATAATTAGCCCTATCAGAACCTTGCAGTTCATACTCAACAATGTAATACCCAATTAACCAATTGCGTATCGTTAAACAAACATTTACTGCTTTACTCGCTTGAGTTGCGAAAGTTTCATGGGTATCTTGGATGGTGGTTACAAGGTTAGCAAAATCTAATTGTTTAACGGTCATTACAGGGTTCCTTTTAGCAACTATTAAGAATTACTTAATAGCTCGATTTTATTCAGCTCATCCTGTATTGGTCATATTTGAGTTGCCCTGAAATCCCGGGCAACTGAAACTCAGGTAGCTATTTAGGTGCCTAAAAATGATTGGATGAGAGCGCATTTTATTGGACAATAGCAAACAAGACAACAAGATAAGATACTTATTTTTAATGATTTTTAACACTATATCGGACGATGCTAAACATCAAATCTTGCGCCTCCTAAGGGGCAGGTCGGCGGTTCGAATCCGCCCCGGGACGCATTGAAAGATATTAGCGAGTGGTATATTAACCTTAAAAATATAAAATAAGGTCAATATATTAACCCTTTATTGTTGCCTAGGGTAAGAGGTTGTATATTTTTTTTCTAATTGGCGAAGAGTCAATTTCATTTTTACCCCAAGCTCCGATAGCTCATTTAAATGTTTTTTGCCACATGGCGCCGCGACCACCACTATTTACGGAAATTTCACCTTCATCCCGCATTTTTCGTAACACTTGACGGACCATGTCTCTGCTAATCCCAGGGCAATCAGATTCAATATCACCAATAGAAAAGGGCGCCATTCTGCGATTGACAGCAGAGCGTACTAGCTCTGTTTTTGAACCACGACTTGTTGTAATCACACCCACGCGTTCTTCAAATTCTCGATAAGCTCGCAATAATGCACCCCAAAAATAATTTAACCAAGGTCGTACATCGTGCTTATCTGTATGCCAATGATGAGAACTTGCTTCAAGCGTTTCATAATAGCTTTCTTTACTATCCTCAAAAATTCGTTCAAGACTGATATATCGACCTACTTGATAATTAAATTGATAAAGAAGCATTAATGTTAATAAACGCGACATTCGGCCATTACCATCACCAAATGGATGTACGCATAAAAAATCAAGAATTGCTAAAGGGACAAGTATAAGCGCATCGTGTTTATTTTTTTGCACAGCATTAGCATAATTTTGAGTTAATTGTTCCATCGCATTAGGTGTTAAATGTGCTTTTGTTGGAGTAAAGCGAATACGTTTAGTGCCATCAGGATGGTTTTCAATAA
>CAYVBZ010000087.1:0-5930 GCA_964449835.1 uncultured Coxiellaceae bacterium
ATTTAGAGATTTTACTCTCTTAGTGGGGTGTCCGTGAAGTCGGGGCTAGATCAATTTAGGATTCTTTCAGATGCAATTTGACAAACCATCTTAGAAGAAAACTCCTTTATATGGATAGCAGCTATCTTGCCATCTATAACATCTTTCAGGTCTGCAAAGGTTATTTGATCAGTGAAACTTATCGGGTATGACTCAGAAATTTCTTGAGCAGCTAAGCTGTCCATTATTGCTCCTGCAATTGCATGACTTTAAAGAGGTCTGATTCCATTTTTAAAACGAGAAATTTTTTCTATATAATGTTGCGAATACCATCTTAATTTCTCAATATCAGATTCTGATAGTTGTTTTTTTACTTTTCCGGGGGAGCCGACTACCAGCGAATTATCGGGGATTTTTTGATTTTCTAAAATTAAGGCTTGTGCCCCAATAATACAATTTTTACCAATCGCTGCTTTATTCATGATCACCGCGCCAATTGCAATTACAGAGTAATCCCCAATTGTGCAACCATGAAGCATTGCTTGATGAGCGATAGTAACACCTTTCCCGATATGCATTGGAATCCCGGGATCCGTATGTAACACAGCGCCATCCTGGATGTTTGTTCCCTCACCAATATGAATTAAATCATTATCAGCTCTAATTACAACATTGGGCAAAATACAAACATTATTTTCAATAATGACCGACCCTATTATAGTTGCATTATCCGCTATGTAATAGTTTTCGCCATGCAGCTTCGGTTCTCTTGCTTCAAAAGCGTACAACATTAAAAATCCCTCTCAATTGTTACAACCTATAGACCTCCACCCCGGTAGTTCAATATTTTTACAAACTAGCAAACTCATTGTAATAAATGGCAGACGGCAGATAATATATGGCAGAAGCTAATTTCTCAAGTCTCTTTGATTAACAACCAAATTTAGATGCCACAATCTATCAGCTTTTTGTGTTTCACAGCTGCTTCCCTGGCCAATATAATTTGTGGTATCAGTATATTTATAAAAAGACCGATCATTATTAATAATGCAGCGATGCATTGCCATACCACTAAGAACTCACCTAGAAAAACAGAAGAACCTAGAGCCCCAAATACAGGAACCAGAAAAGTAAATGGGGCAACGATCGCAGCAGGATATTTGGAAAGTAGCCAGCACCAAGCAGTAAATGCAAAAAGTGTTGACGCGTATACAATATAAATTACAGATAACATCGATAACCAGGAAATTTGTGCTAAATCATTTACTATTTCGTTTACCCCATCAAAAAATAAAGAAAATATTAAAACTGGTGGCCATGCTATAAAACTGCTCCAAATAATTAATGATAGCATATTAATTCCACCCATTTTTTTAGAAGCTAAATTCCCGATACTCCATGAACAAGCTGCTGCTATAATTAAAATAAAACCAGCCAATGAAATATTATTACCTAAATGATTGGCAAACAATATGAGTCCTGAAAAGGAAACCAGAGCGCCCATCACTTGCCATTTGTTTAATTTTTCATATGAGAATATACAAGCTAAAAAGATTGTAAAAAATACTTGTGTCTGCATAAAAATGGAGGCAAAACCAGCTGGCATCCCTTTTCTCATCCCTGAAAAAAGAAATAGAAACTGCAAAATAAACATAAAGAGACTATAAATAATAACTTTCTTGAATGGTACTAAAGGACGCTTGATAAAGAAGATGGCTGGAAAACTTACTAGGAAAAATCGGATCCAGAAAAGATTAACAGGAGAAATTTCTCTAAGCCCCAAATGAATGACTACAAAATTCATACCCCATATAAAAGCAATTAAAATAGCTAAAACAACGTGATTTAATCTCACCTCTGTCTATTACCTCCAACTTCTCAGTTATTCTGCCGACAGCTCCTTCGTTAAATAGTAACTCTGGTTTTTGAATATAAGCACATTAAAATTTTTGATGATATCTAGAAACCAACAGGCGATTTCAGCACTCTGATCATAGGATGTATTGATATCTTCAGAAAACCACATCCCATTTGCCTGTTGTTTTACAATAAAATGATCTGTTATTCGATCGATTACTGATAAATATATAGAATCACCGGTGCACTCATAAATCAAGGAAGCAGCCCATGCAAGCTTATGACTAAAATCAGAAGCGTAAACGCTTTTATCACACGATAGTGAAAAACTTAAATATTTTTCTCCGGTTACTAAAAATTCTCTGGTTCCTGTTTTTTTATAAAGTATTGCCAGATAGGCTGCTGGATACCCAACCATAAAATGTAATTGATTCCGTCTTGTTGTGCTCACAAAGTAGAATGGGGCATGCTCATCATCAAAAGTAGTAATTAACTTCCCTTCCTCATTTTGTCGCAAATAAAATCCCTGTCTTAGATTAGGCTGTTTAGCAATCGCCTGACACAAATAATGCCCTGCAGAAATAGCTATTTCTTGGTTCCCCATTTCTAAATTAACTAACCCGTGATGTGAAACCGTTAAAACATCTGTAATTATAGGATGCTTGCCAATTCGGCCCGTTAAAAATCCAGCCCCCGCTCCTAAATTATATCGTTTAAGATAAGCATTAGCAGATTGACTAATATCTACGATACCTAATTGATCGGCAGCTCTCGCGATCCAACCATTCATATAAGACCAATATTCAATATATGCGCCATTAGCACTTTTTACTGTTTCGCTACTTTCAAAATCACCTTCATCTGTCATAAAAGCTGTTCGAATATATTTTAGAACTGCTTTTGCTTCTTGAGGCTTATTCGTGGTTAGAAACATCATTGGAGCCTTAAAATAACAAGCTAGATCTTTTGCTTCCGCTCCAAAGGAGCCATCAGCCTGTAATTTTGATTCAAAATAATCTACCGCTTTTTTTGCTGTTTCAGTTAACTTAGCGCTTAATTCTTTTATTGCCTTTTGCTCTTCTGCCTTAGCAATAGCATGAAGCATCTATATTCATCCTCTAATCGATTATTTCACAAAAAATATTTCAGACAAAATAAGCTCCCTTTCCCTGATTTTTCTTTGGATTATAGCAACAGGTCAATCATTGACATATTAATTTTTGGATTCTCCAGGCGGAGTCCAGCATATTCATCGACACACTTTTTACAATTAAGCAACATCATCAACCTTCACATTCCGCCCTACAAAAAGGCCAATAATCGGTACATCTGGCAATTCTTTTTGGATTGTCATTTGGGCAGCCTTAAAATGAGCGCCGCTTGTGATAATGTCGTCAAACAAAATGATCGCCCGTGGTTTTGGACTTTTCTGCGACCCATCAAGCGTAAAATTTTTAAGGTGGTCTTGCACTTTTGGCCTTAGAGCACCTGGATTATTATGCGCTGCTTCGCGACTAGATTTAGCCAACAATAATTCTCGTATATCAAGAGACTTTTCAATCTCTTTCATTTTCAATAATACTTTCCATAAACGATCATCATAATGTGGATCAGATTTAGTTTTTGATGGCGGCATCGGAACCCATGTGCCTGTTTTAAGCTTGTCCCAGCCAGTTGTTGACGCTATCCAATAAGCAATTTTCAATATCGCTTGTTCTTTATAATACCACTCAGGAAGCTCCTTTCTATCCATCGGCTTTTTGAAATTATTAATCACCTGATTCATTTCACTGTGATTAAAGCCACGACCACTCGCATATTCACCAAGGAAATAGCAACGGTCAGTAGATTCTATGCAGGAATGTTCAGGTAATAAAGATTCGTCAATCTTTTGTAATGTGATCGGTTCCACTCGTCAATCCTTGCAATATATCATCTATCTCATGGACACGAATTGCACCGCTCTCTTCAAGCTTTTTAGGCCATGTTAAATGTGGATTTTCAAAATTGTTATTCAGGATAAAAACCTTACGCCCTTGCTTTAATGCTGCTTTTGCCTGCTTTAATGTACCTGACGTTTCACCCGCTTCCACAATAATGGTAGCGGCTGACAGTGCCGCCATTGTTATATTTCTCTCAGGGAAAAATAGACGTGTGAAATTTATTCCTTTTTCTTCATACGAAACTACAGGCACCTGACTAATTAAGAGATGGTTTTTAACGATCTCTTTTTGAAGCTCTGCGTTTTCTTTTGGATAGCTAAGCCACAGCGGCGTTCCGGTTACTGCAACGGTAAATCCCCCGTTTTCAATAGCAGCTTGGTGAGCAGCAGCATCAATTCCAGCAGCCAATCCTGAATAAATAGTATATTTAGCATCGACCAAAGCTTTAACAAGCCGCTTTGTTCGTTTAATCCCTTCGTCAGATGGCTTACGCGTGCCAACAACCGCAACGCCACGCGTATACACTAAATCCCAGAGACCTTGGTAATAAAATAACACTAAGGGGTAGTCAGCATCATGTAACTGCTTAGGATAATCAATGGTTCCATCAATCCTGACGCCAAAATGATCTATACCAGCAGCATGAAGTCGGCCCATCGTTCGATCATAAAACTGTTTTGCAGTTGTTTGGCTGACCAAGCGACTTGGCAATCCGGTATTTGATAAAGCTAGTTTATCCCGCAATTGCTTAAAAGAAGATACGCCATTGGCCCAGAGCGCTTCAAAAGCGCCGATCTCCATGGATGGCATAATTACATCGCTTTCTATTGATAGTAATGGCTCAGCTATCATTTGCTGCTAACCTTCATCTTGTCAAATTTAATACAGATATCACTCAAAAACCCATGACTCATTGGTAATCCAATTAACAAAATAGGGCTTGTCGCCCAAATAATGAATTTTTATGGCTTACCGTCTAGGCCGGACTATTTAATGCAGTGTAACTGATATCATCGTCTTTTTTAATAAGTTTTATTGGCTTAGAATTAGTCAAAACATACCTCACAAGGTGCCAGGCTATGAATTCATCGGTCAAAATGAATGTTTGACATGAATCAATTGGCCATCGACAGACAATTTTGCGGTTCAAAGCCTATAAGGTTTACTGCCACGATTGCCGACGTTATTCCAATCAGCGTTTCCCTGGAATCAACAAACACCAGCGAGCAACCGAACGACTGCACAAACAAGTCTTCTATCAGCACACTCATGGCATTTCACAGCAAACCTTG
Organism: uncultured Coxiellaceae bacterium; assembly: GCA_964449835.1. Taxonomy (GTDB): domain Bacteria; phylum Pseudomonadota; class Gammaproteobacteria; order DSM-16500; family DSM-16500; genus JABDGC01. Next base: position 5,072 of record CAYVBZ010000087.1, read on the forward strand.
GCGGTTGATTTTAAGATCGGTAAAGCCACAATCGAGCGTTGGTACCATCAGCAGTACTGGCTAGAAAATCAAGAGCTGAGCAATCGCTCCTGCCCGCAAGTGCTGGGCATTGATGAGCACTTCTTCAGCAAAAGGCAAGGCTATGCAACTACGTTTTGCAATCTAAAAAAGCATAAAATCTTTGATATAGTGAAAGGTCGTTCCTCGAGGGAGCTCTCAAGCTATCTCGAACAACTCCCTGGAAAAGAGCGCGTAAAAGTCATTTGCATCGATTTAAGCAGCAATTATCGACATATTATTCAGCAGTACTTTCCCAACGCTAAAATCGTAGCAGATCGCTTCCACGTGATTCGACTCATGCATCATATGTGCATGCAAACTTATCAAGAGATCGATGCTTCAATGAAAAACAAACGCGGTTTACTGGCCGCACTACGAACCCATCCTGATAATCTAACGCCAAAGCGTTTGGAGAAGCGAGACGAGTATTTAAAAGAGCAACCTGTGATAGACGCTATTTATCAGTTTAAGCAGCGTCTATATCGTTTGCTGATGAAGAAAACAATGCCACACAGGAGATGCAAGCGCATCGTTCCTGTGTTTTTAAAAATGGTAACAGCTCTTAAAGAGAGTCCGTTTAAACGGTTGGTGACACTTGGAAAAACATTTTATCAATGGCGAGAGGAGATCGTGAGGATGTGGAGGTTTACGAAGAATAATGGGATTACGGAAGGGTTTCATCGGAAGATGAAACTAATACAGAGGCGAGCTTATGGGTTTCGGAACTTTGAAAACTATCGGCGAATCAGGTGCACGATGCAGAGCTGAACCTTGGCGTTCGGATAAACGGCCTCTATTG
>CAYVBZ010000088.1:0-5823 GCA_964449835.1 uncultured Coxiellaceae bacterium
ATCCTGGAAACCCCATTGCCCGCAACGCCTGATGCCGGCGCTTTTTCTTTGGAAGCGAAGCCCTATTACGCCCATATCGTAACGATCATTATCTCGTTCATGCTGCTCACTTCAGTGACCGCCTGGTGGTATCTTCACGCCAATAAGCCTACACAGACCATCATTGCATTAAAAGAACCCTTAATTTTTCCAGAACCTTCGAATCCACTCAGCAACTCAGGCTCCCCCACTCCCACACTCGAAACTGCGGCTAAAACGCCTGAAACCCAGCCCGCGAAGTTGCCGGAGACCCCTGTAATCGATCCCAATGCGAAAAAACCCGTCACTGTTGCCGCTGCCACGCCCACGCCTAACTTAGCGAGCATCTCAGCCAAACGTCTAGAAAAGCCTTTAGAAAATGACGATGACGGGGCCGATGAATAAGAATAAGAGAGGTTGAATGTGAGCCACCCTGTGATTCAAGCAGTCCGAGGAATGAATGATATTATTCCTCCAGATACCCACCTTTGGCGTCATGTAGAACGTGTTTTCCGTAATATTGCCCATGGCTATGGTTACCAGGAAATTCGCTTTCCCATCGTCGAAAAAACAGAATTATTTAAACGTACCATCGGGGAAGACACTGAAATCGTTGAAAAGGAAATGTACACCTTTATCGACAAACAAGACGATAGCCTCACCCTGCGTCCGGAAGGCACCGCGGGTTGCGTGAGAGCGGCCATTGAACAGGGCCACCTTTATCGGCAAGTGCAAAAGTTATGGTATGTGGGGCCTTTTTTTCGCCGGGAGCGCCCTCAAAAAGGCCGTTACCGCCAATTTCATCAATGCGGCGCCGAGGTCTTTGGCCTGGCAGGGCCTGATATTGACGCGGAACTCATCCTTTTTTCCGCCCGCGTACTCAACAAATTAGGCTTAAAAAAAGACGTGTCCCTGCAACTGAACTCCTTAGGTTCCAAGGAAAGCCGTGCTGATTATCGCAAAGAACTGGTCCGTTATTTCAGCAAACATAAGAGTGATTTGGACGAAGACAGCCTGCGAAGACTGTCTGATAATCCTCTGCGAATTTTAGACAGCAAAAACCCAGACCTGAAAGACCTGATTGCCAAAGCGCCCGTCTTATTGGACCACCTCGACGCCGAATCGAAAACGCATTTTCGGCGGCTGCGGGAGTATTTGGACTATACCGGCCTGAATTATGAAGTTAACACGCATTTGGTGCGAGGGCTGGATTATTACACCCGGACCGTTTTTGAATGGGTGACCACCCGCTTAGGGGCCCAAGGCACGGTTTGCGCTGGCGGCCGCTATGATGGCTTGATTGAGCAGCTGGGGGGGAAGGAAACGCCGGCTTTGGGCTTTGCTATGGGCCTGGAACGTACGATTTTGCTGATGCAGCAACAAGGCCAGGATTATACCGCGGGCACCATTATGCACGCCTATTTCATTACAGACAGCGAAGAAGCCTTTCAAGTCGCCCTCCGCTTGACCGATAAACTGCGCGACCAGGTCGCGGGCATCCGCATTATTCTGCATTGCGGCGGCGGAAATCTCAGTAACCAGTTTAAAAAAGCAGATAAAAGCGGGGCGCATTTTGCTATTGTTTTAGGGCAAAATGAGCTGAAGACCCATACGCTGACCATCAAGCCCCTTCGGGAAAAAGTCCCTCAGCTCTCTATTCACCAGTTGGAAATTGCGGAATACCTGAAGCTGCGGATTAAAGAGATTATGGCGAAAAAGCAGAAGTAGGAGTTTTGCTATACCCATTACACTTCAAAATGCGAACTTGTCATCCTGAACGAAGTGAAGGACCTGTTAAAATTCAAGAGATTCTTCGCTACGCCCAGAATGACAGGTTCGCATTTTGAAGTGTAATGGGTATATACCTCAAGTTCTTCTTGAATATTCGTGCAAATTTTATATAGTCTCCTTACCCAGCCAGGACAAGAAAGAGGTGCCCTTTGACAGAATATTTAACAGAACAAGAACAGGTCGACCAGTTAAAAAAAATGTTCCGAGTGTATGGCATTCCAGCCCTCTTCGGCATTCTGGTCGGCATTCTTATTTTTTACGGCTGGAACTACTACCAAAGTTACAGGGCCCGCATTCTCTCCCACGCCTCACGCGTCTACGACGAAATGTTGGCTGACCGTTCACGGAACAATGTTCAAGAAACCCAGGTCCAGGCGCAAAAACTCTTCAACCATTATGCTTCCACCCCTTATGGCGATATGGCCGCGCTCATGCTCGCGCGACAAGCCGTCAATAAAAAAGATTATGCTGAGGCAGACAAACAGCTGACTTGGGTCATGAAACACGGTCATAACGCTTCCATCCAACAAATCGCCCGCCTGCGTTTGGCGCGTTTACTGATCGCAGAGCAAAAACCGGATGAGGCCATTCACAAACTTCAAACTATTAAAGATAAGAGCTTTATCAGCCTGATCGACGAAGTCTTGGGGGATGCCTATCTTGCTAAGGACCAAGTTCCAGAAGCCCGTGAAGCTTATCAGCGAGCGCTGCGAGAATTGCCGCACTCGGAAGAAATTCGCCCTCTGCTTGAGATGAAACTCAATAATCTAGCCACTGCGGGACAAGTCGCATGAATATTCAAAAGCAATTTTTCTTTCTCGTTCCACTTTGCCTTTTTCTTTCCGCCTGCACCTCACTCTGGGAAAAAGATAATACCCCGCCGCCTTCCACTTTGGTCCATTTCACCCCCAAGGTCAGGCCGCATCAGGTCTGGGACGCCCGCATCAATTTTGGTCTCAACTATGAAGATTTGAAATTCAATCCGGTTGTCACCGACCAGGAGATTATTATTGTCAACCAACGAGGCACCCTCACCGGTCTTAGTAAGCAGAACGGTAGAATTCTCTGGAAGACCGATGTTCATGCCCTTGTTAGCAGCGGGGTTGCCGTCAATGACCAATTGATTGTAGTCGGCACTAAAAATGGCACTGTGATTGCGCTCAGCGCCCTGGACAGAAGACCGCTTTGGAAAGCAAAAACGTTCAGCGAAATTCTGGCCGCGCCAGTGCTCAACGAAAAACTTGTGATCGTGAAATCCATCGACGGTAAAGTTTCAGCCTTTTCAAGCTCAGATGGGCGCCTTGTTTGGCGGCATCAAGAAATGGAACCTAGTTTAATTTTACGCGAGGCAAGTATCCCCCAATTAACGTCGAATGCCGTGATTGTCGGCTTCGCCAATGGAAAAGTTGATAAACTCGCGCTGAAAGACGGCCATGAAATATGGAGCGTGCCCATCACCCAGCCCAATGGCGCTTTTGCCATTCAGCGCATGATTGATATCGACGCCGATCCGATTATCTCCAATAATCAGGTCATCGCGGCCACCTATCAAGGAAAAATTGTCTCGCTCAACTTAGGCAGCGGCCGAGTGTATTGGGACCAGAGCATTTCTTCTTATGCCGGCATCATCGCAGATGATGACCGCGTTTATGTTTCCGATACTAAAAGCTATATCTGGGCCTTCGATAAAAGAAATGGCCGGGTGGTGTGGAAGCAAATTCAATTAGAAGCCAGACGGATTACAGGCCCTGTCTTGGTCGGCCGCTATCTCGTCGTCGGAGATGAAGAAGGCGTGTTGCATTGGCTCGATACCGCAGACGGCAGTTTCGCCGGCCGCGCGCAAGTCAGCGGCACCGCTATCTTAACCAAGCCCGCCGTTTCAGGACAAACGGTCTATGCAATCACAAAGGACGGCTATTTAACAGCTTATGTTGTGAATTAAGCGGGGACCTTGTCATGCTGCCTGTGATCGCAATTGTTGGAAAACCGAATGTTGGGAAATCCACCTTATTTAACCGCTTGACGGCCTCTCGTGCTGCTTTGGTTTCGGACTTTCCAGGAATGACGCGTGACCGGCAATACGGTCAGGCCAGTTTCGCGCAGTTTCAGTTTATTGTAATTGATACCGGCGGAATGACTGAGTCCGGTGAAGAGCTAGAACAGCACATTACCCAACAGGCACTTCAGGCCATTGTTGAAGCGGACAAACTGCTTTTGCTCATCGATGGCCGTCAGGGAATCACCACCGAAGATCAAGCCATTGTGGATAAAATCCGGCGCTTAGAAAAACCTATCTTTTTAGTCGTCAATAAAACAGAAGGGCAGGATACCGATCTTGCTGCCGCGGATTTTTACCGTTTAGGTCTGGGGGCCCCCTTTCCGATTTCAGCGGCGCATGGCAAAGGCGTGAATTCTTTGTTGGAGGCGGTTTTTCCGCCGGAAGAACAAGCGGCCATTCAAAAAGCCGAAGCTGCCATCAACCAGGACCAAAGCATTCGCTTGGCCTTGGTTGGCAGGCCCAATGTTGGAAAATCCACTTTGACGAACCGCTTGCTTGGTGAAGAGCGTGTCATTGTGAGTGATGTACCGGGTACGACCCGGGACAGCATTTTCATTCCCTTGGAACGCTATGACAAGCATTACACTTTGATTGATACCGCCGGAATGCGGCGGCGGAAAAATATTGAAGAAGTGACGGAAAAATTTTCTATTGTTAAAACTTTGCAAGCGATTGAAAGCGCCAATGTGGTGCTCTTTGTCATTGATGGCCGTGAGGCAGTCACAGAACAAGACCTCCGGCTCTTGGGCTTTGTGCTGGAAAGCGGCAAATCTTTGGTGGTCGCCATCAACAAATGGGACAACATGTCTCAAGATGATAAGGAACGCACGCGCACCAGTGTTTCCCGGCGACTGCATTTCCTCTCCGCCATCCGCATGGAATATATTTCCGCCCTGCATGGCACCGGCGTCGGTAAGCTGCTGGATTACGTCGATGAAGCCTATGAATCCGCCAACAAAAAATTCTCAACCTCTTATTTAACACAATTACTCGAACAAGCCGTGGAAGCTTATACCCCGCCGCTAGTTCAAGGCCGCCGCGTCAAACTGCGCTACGCCCACGCTGGCGGACATAATCCCCCACTGATCGTGGTCCACGGCAGCGGGGCCGAACGCTTGCCGGAAGCCTATAAGCGTTATCTAGCAGGGTATTATCAGAAACGTCTGGGCTTGGTCGGGACGCCGGTGCGAGTAAAGATGAAAGAGGCCTAATTCTTGAGCCCCTTCTTCTTGCGCCGCAGATTCAGTCTGTGACCACTCTCCCATGTGAGATCACTCACATCCCAGTCACTGTAATCAGATTCACTATCAGCTTCAGATTCACTATCAGCTTCAGATTCACTATCAGCTTCAGATTCAGCTTTAGAGCCAGAATTACCTATCTGCCGCGTGAACTGCGTTAATCCTAATCCCATCGACAACGCCAACGGATTTCCACTTTTTACCAGGTTCTTTATTTTTTCTTCTTCTTTTTGTTTTTCTTTTTCTTTGTTAAGTTCTTCCTGATCTACCTTTTTTAATTTCACATTACCACCCTGTGACAGTAACTGCTGCAAAACCGCAGCCTTGCTTTTCTTTTCCTGCTCTTGTTCTTTGGGAAACTCATCCCGGCTTCCTGCCTCTTCTTTTTGTTCTTTCTCATCACCCTTTACGTGGCCATGTGTTGATGATTTTTGCTTCTGCTCTCCCGCTTCCGGCTTTTGAGGACAGGCTGGGGCCTTTGGTACACCACCCTTTGAGACTACACCAGTACTCACACCAACTTCAGAGTCAGCTTCATCTTCAGAGTCAGAATCACTTACTATGAACTTTCTCATCTTCTCCTTCTGCCTGACTAGCAAGTCCAACACACTTCCATCTTCTGCCGCGTCCCGTATTTTTGCTTTTTCTTTTTGTTTTTCAAGTCCTTCCTGACCTTGACCTACCTTGTTTAATTTCACCCCGAACTTATTACCC
>CAYVBZ010000089.1:0-5728 GCA_964449835.1 uncultured Coxiellaceae bacterium
TGGTGCGCTTGATTCAGCAGGCGACAAAAGGGGAACCCGTCTTAGTGGAGTGGCAGCTGGTGGATTATGTGGCGCGGCCGCATGATGGGGTGCCGCATGTGGTGGGAGTCAGGTTAAGGTAAAGAGCTCTTTTTCTTTTTTAGCAAAATGCCGTGCAATTTTTTCTTGCTCTGTATGTTTGTGTACGAATAGCTTTTTCGATAGCCTTTAAGCTAGCTGTTCGTTTGGCCTTACAGATTCCGAATGCTGCTTCAATGTTATTCTGCTTGCGAAATATAATGACATGCCCGTCATCAATAATAAATCCCACCTTGTCTCCAGGATGTAAGCCCATACTCTCGCGGATATCATGTGGGATGGTGACTTGGCCTTTGCTTGTGAGGGAAGAGGAATGCATGGGTTTTCTCCGGGTAATACCTTTGTTTAAAGGTATTACTTAAAAAGTAATGTGTGTCAACAATTAATTAGTAATACTATATTCAAAAAAAGGAAGGCCCTTCGAGACAGTGCTGCGCACTTCCTCAGGACGAACGGTTTTAAATAATAATTGAAATTAGCTATCTATGCAGCCGCTTTACAAAAAAGAGGTGCCGTGTTTTAGAGGGGGGAGGTCTAGGTGAGTTGCGAGGGTTTGGCCGATGTCTGCGAAGGTTTCGCGGTTGCCGATGGCTTGGGTTGGAATACCGGGGCCGAAGGCAAGGATGGGGACGTGTTCGCGGGTGTGGTCGGAGCCGGGCCAGGTGGGGTCGCAGCCGTGGTCGGCGGTGATGATGGCCAAGTCGCCAGGGTGTAATAGGTTTTCAAAAATTGGGAGTTGGGTGTCTAGGGCTTCTAGGGCTTTGGCATAGCCGATGACGTCGCGGCGGTGGCCGTAGAGCATATCGAAATCGACTAGGTTTACAAAAACGAGGCTGTGGTCGGGGGCGGTTTGGGTTTCTTTTATGAAGGCTTCAAAGAGGGCTTTGTTGCCATCGGCTTTGACGATTTTGCTGATGCCGCAATGGGCGTAAATGTCTGCAACTTTTCCGACAGCGATGACTTGGCCGCCGCTTTTGACGACTTGGTCCAGCAAGGTGGGTTCCGGCGGAGGCAGTGAATAGTCACGGCGATTGCCGGTGCGTTGATAATGTCCTGGTGCCCCTTTAAAAGGTCTAGCGATGACGCGGCCGATGTTATATTCATCTACCAATTCTCTTGCGATTAAGCAAAGTTCATATAAGCGATTGAGGCCAAAGGCTTCTTCGTGGGCGGCAATTTGAAAAACGCTGTCCCCGGAAGTATAGACGATGGGTTTGCCGCTTTTCACATGTTCATTCCCGAGTTCCTGAATAATTTCGGTCCCTGAGGCATGTTTATTGCCCAAAACACCGGGGAGTTTGGCGCGTTTGATTAAGGCTTCAAGTAATTCATCGGGGAAACTGGGATATTCGGGCGGGAAATAACCCCAATCAAAATAAACTGGGACGCCTGCGAGTTCCCAGTGACCGCTGGGCGTGTCTTTGCCGAGACTTTTTTCTTTGGCGCAACCGTAGGCGGCTTGAATCGGAACGTGCTCATCTAAGCCAACTACCGGCTTGCCTTGACTCGCAATCGCAGCGCCATTTAAACCTAAACGCGTGAGATTCGGTAAATGTAGCGGGCCTTGGCGCACACCCGGTTGATCGGCTTTGCCTGAAAAACAAGCGTCAGCGATATGTCGTAAGGTATCCGCACCACGATCGGCTGGCGGGGCATCTTCGGTTGCGCCGAGGCCGAAAGAATCGAGCAGAATAATAAAGGCGCGGGGCATAAGCAGCTACGTCGACTGTGCAGTGAATACTTGTGAGCGGCAATAGGTTTCTTTAATAAAGAAAGAAATGATTAAGCCGATCACAAAACCAATAGGAATAATCCACATGGCGTTATTGAAATCATTTGCGGAATAAACGGGCACGCCGTTCAGCGTTTGGTGGTCCCATTGGAGCTGCATCATCCAGCCAAAAAGCGGTTGGAAAATAAAACCGCTCGACATGATGGTGATGGAGGCGATGCTGACTGAGGTGCTGGTCAAGGAAATGGGGTTGAGTTCGGCGATGGTTGGATAGCTAAGGACTTGGGAACTGGTGGAAAAGCCGATTAAGAAAAAGAGCAGGACCAGGGAAGTCAAGGAAAGGTCCGGGACGTACATTAAAATAAAAATAACGGCCAGAGAAAAGATGGCGCCCAAAATCATGGGGAGTTTTCGCAGGCCAATGTAATCTGAGAACCAACCGTAGAGGGGTGAACCAATAATCACCCCCACAAAAAATAAAGTGGTGGCGTAGGAAGCTTGGACGATGCTGAGATGATGGACTTCCGTGAGGTAGTGAATGCCCCATAATGCGCCTAACAGGAACACCGGTAAATTAAGCAAAGAAGTGTAGATGCCGCCTAACCAGTTTTGGGGGTTTCCGACGGCGTGAAAAATACAGCGCCAGAGGCCCATACTTTTCAAATGGTCTTTTTCAGCTTTCACGGCTTCATGGCTGTCGGGGGGGCGGTCTTGGACAAAGAAAATTGTGGCGAGACCAACAAAAATACCCAAGAAGGCATCCAATAAAACCGCTTGGCGCCAGCCGATAGCACGGCTTAAAAGGGCCATGGGCGTTTGTGCGACCATACCGCCTATCATGGCCATCGTCACCACAATGCCGGTCACCAAGGCCATGCGGCTTGGGGGAAACCAGCGGGATGCGATGCGGATACAGCTTAAAAAGCAAAAAGAAGCGCCACACCCTACTAAAAACCGGGCCAAGGCGGCGATGAAATAGTTTGAGGAAATGGCAAAAATGAAGGTGCCGATGGTGCAGAGGACGATGGCGAATAACAGCAGTTTTTTGGTGGAGAAACGATCTAGCAGCATGCCCGCCGGGAAGAGAAATAAGGCGTTGGCGTAGAAATACATGGAGGCCAATTGGCCTAATTGGGGCGCATCTAATTGAAAATCTTGCATTAATTGGATGTCGATGGCGTTGAAAAGATTGAGTTGGATAAATTCGTAAAAAAAGAACAAGGCGGCCGTTAAGGTGGCCAGCCAGGCCATGGCAGTATGCTGGGTTTTGGGGTGACTGGGGTGCATAGCTGGTCTTCTGTTGTTTTATGATTGCAGTTCTAACATAGGTGGGAAGTAAAGGCTAGTATTGATCTTGTTAAGATGTGTATTATAATACACATATGGAGGTGTATTATATGCGGACCAATATTGTTCTTGATAACCATCTCGTTCAGGAAGCCTTTCGTTATGCAAAGGTCGAAACTAAACGTGAACTTGTGGAGTTAGCTTTACGTGAATTTGTGGAGAACCACAAGCGGCGTAATGTTTTAGATTTGCGTGGAAAGATAAAAATCCGAAAGGATTATGATTATAAACAGCTCCGCGCAAATGAAGATAAAAAATAAACATGTACCTGATTGATACTTCTGTTTGGATCGATTATTTTCGTGAAGAAGATAACCCTGCCGTTAATTATTTTATAAAAATAATTGAGGAAGAAATTCCCTTTGGAATAACAAGCTTTATCTACCAAGAAATTCTTCAAGGGGCTGCTTCAAAAAAAGATTTTCAGATGCTTATAGAATATTTAGAAACTCAACGCTTTTTCCATCCTAAAAAACCCATTCACTCTTATACTGACGCCGCCAAACTACATTTTAATTGTCGAGAAAAGGGAATGACGATCAGAAGCACTATTGATTGTCTTATTGCGCAAATTGCCATCGAACACAACCTTATTTTGGTGCATAAAGACAAAGATTTTTTGCAAATTAAAAAAGCAAATGCACAGTTAAAACTATACAACAGTGAGCTTAGCTAAAAGCTGGCTCGCGCCAAGGCGAAAAGTTTGCGGGGTTGGCCAAGTCAGGCCCATGATGTTTTTGGCGAGGGAGAGATATTGTGCGGCCTGTTGAGGGTCTTGGATGCCGCCGGCTGCTTTGAAACCTAGTGTGCGATTGAAGTTGGGTATCAGTTTTTTGAGTGTCAGTAAAATCACGGCTGCTGCTTCTAAGGTTGCGCCTTGGGGAAGTTTTCCCGTCGAGGTTTTGACAAAATCCGCTCCGGCCATAACCACCATTTGGGTCGCTTCGGCAATTAAGTTTAAATCTGAGAGTGCACTGGTTTCTAAAATAACTTTTAAGGTCGTGAGGCCTGCAGCTGCTTTGCACTGTTTGACAAAATTCAACGAGGGCGCATGTTCTCCGGCAAGAAAGGCCTGGTAGGGAAAAACCAGATCAATTTCTTGTGCACCCGCTTCGAGGCTGTGCTCAATTTCCTGGAGCACGGGGGGCAGTTCGCTGCCGCCGTGTGGAAAATTTGCGACGACGGCCAGTTTGATTCCGCTGCCTTTTAAAAAAGCGGCCACTTGTTTTGCAAACTGGGGGTAAACGCAAATAGCGGCCACTTTGCCGAGAGGGGTTAGTGCTTTTGGACAAAAAGCGGCGATGCTTGCCTCAGTGTCTGCTTCATTTAAGCTGGTGAGATCGATTAAAGAAACCAGTTCCTTTCGATCAAAGGGCAAGATTTGTGGGTCTTTGATTGGGTTTAGGTAAAATTGAAGTTCCTCTGTTAAGGTGGCCCTTCGAGACGACCCCTTCGGGGTCTCCTCAGGGCGAACGGTTTGAGGGCCTTTGGTTTGAGAGCCTTCGGTTTGAGGGCCTTTGGTTTGAGGGCCTTCGGTTTGAGGGCCTTTGGTTTGAGGGCCTTTGGTTTGAGGGGGTTTAGAATAGGATGCCATTGAGTTCCTTGACATAAGCAGGGAGCAATTTTGACAAGGTACGGGCAAGACGTTCGCCTGAATTTAAAGTCACTTCGTGGGTGACTTTTTCACGGCTGAGGCCGACGGCTAAATTAGTGATGGCCGAAATCCCGACCACTTGAAGGCCGCAGTGGCGCGCTAAAATAACCTCTGGCACGACGGACATGCCGACCAAATCCGCTCCCAAGGTCCGGAAAGCGCGAATTTCAGCGGGTGTTTCAAAGACAGGGCCCAAGGTTGAAAGATAAACGCCTTCATGTATCCGGTACTTCAAGCGTTCACCGACTTCTTTTAAAAGGGAACGCAGGCCGGGATCGTAAGCATCTTCGAGGCTGACAAAACGTGGCCCCAGCGATTCATCATTGGGGCCGACCAAGGGATTCCCAGGTTGAAAATTAATGTGATCACTGATGGCCACAATTTCGCCGGGCCCGACTTCAGGCCTTAAAGAGCCTGAGGCAGCGGTCACAATTAAAACTTCGCAGCCTAAATGTTTCAGCATGCGAATGAAAATTTGCAGGGTCTCGTAAGGGGTGCCCTCGTATAAATGGAGACGGCCTTTGAGGCAAATCACGGGGACCTCGTTCATGCGGCCTAAGACTAGGAAGGACGGATGACCGGAGACCCTGCCGGTTTGTAGGCCGGGGATGGTTTGGTAGGGAATGGCGATGGGGTTCGTGATTTCATCGGCGACTGGGGAGAGACCCGAGCCGAGGATAATGGCGATTTTGGCGCGGAATTCGGGGGCGTGTTGGTGGATAACTTGCATGGCTTCTTCGAGTTTGGCTGGCATGGGGCGCTCCTGGGTCCGGTTATTTTTTACTTCTTGACATCCTCTTCGGCCTAAAAGGCCGGAGACTCCTATTACTAGACTGGTACTCAGTCACCTTTTCCCAGAGGTTCCTGCTTCATTGAGTGGCCTTACTGCGCCAGCTCTCCACAGGCTAACACGGCAT
>CAYVBZ010000090.1:0-5294 GCA_964449835.1 uncultured Coxiellaceae bacterium
ACACTCTGCTCGCGTTCTTCTTCCGCGCCAAAACTCAGCGGGCTGCTTAAAGCGCGGCCGATGCCGTAATATTCAAAACCTGCGTCGTGGAGTTGTTTTGGGTCATATTGATTGCGGCCATCAAAGATGACGGGGCGCCGCATCATTTTTTTCATGGCCACCAAATCTGGGTAGCGGAAAGGTTTCCATTCTGTCACGAGGACCAAGGCGTCTACGCCTTCTAAAGCGGCATATTGATGCTCAGCCAATTGGAGTTGGCCGGAAGAAAACCATTCAGCGGGCAGACTACGCTTGGCCGCTGGCATCGCGACTGGATCATAGGCTTGCACTTTCGCGTGACTTGCTAGAAGAGATTGTAACAAGACGAGAGAAGAAGCTTCCCGCAAATCATCCGTATCCGGCTTAAAGGAAAGTCCCCATACACCGATCGCAGTCTTTGATAGGTCCTTGCCAAAAACCTGCGTGATCTTTTCAAACAAAAGTTGTTTTTGGAGTTCATTGCGTTTTTCGACAGAACGCAGAATGAGAGGATCCATGTTTTGTTTTTCAGCCATTTTCATCAAAGCTTTCACATCTTTTGGAAAGCAAGAACCGCCATAACCGCAACCCGGATACAAAAAGGCATTACCAATACGAGAGTCCGCCCCAATGCCCATACGCACATTTTCCACGTCAACGCCCATCTTTTCACAAAGGACGGCCATTTCATTCATAAAGGAAATGCGCGTGGCCAGCATGGCGTTGGCCACATACTTGGTCATCTCCGCGTCTTTCACATTCATAAAATAAATTTTTTCGGTGTTGCGCATCAGCGGGAGATAGAGGTCCAACATGATATTTTTGGCTTTTTTAGAGGAACACCCAATGATCACACGGTCGGGGCGCATAAAGTCGTCGATCGCGGCGCCTTCACGCAAAAATTCGGGATTACTGACGACATCGAAAGGAATGGCCTTGGACCTTCGCTTTAAACCTTCGCGGACCACGGTCTCCACTTGGTCCGCCATGCCCACCGGCACGGTGGATTTATCGACGATCACACAATAGTGGTTGATATAATCCCCAATATTCTTTGCCGCTTCCAACACATATTGCAAATCCGCTGACCCATCTTGATCGCTCGGCGTCCCAACCGCAATAAAAATCACTTGTGGCTCTTGCTCAACTTCCCCAAGGGAGGTCACAAAATGCAAGCGGCCCGCGGCGCGATTGGCGTGAATGACCGCATCCAACCCGGGCTCATAAATAGGCAAAATCCCTTGCTTCAAATTCGATATTTTTTCCTGATTAATATCGATGCAAGTCACATGATTGCCTAAATCGGCAAAACAGGCGCCTGTCACCAAGCCTACATAACCCGCCCCTATCACGCTGATATTCATATCCAACCCTTTATTTGATAGATAATAACTTCATCGCCCCGTTTATTGGCAAAAACCCGAACTGGCCGCGGCTCGATTTCTTGCAAAAAGGCAGCGTTTTCCACTAAATCTTTCTTGCTAAAGCGCAAGACCACATAATCATAATTTTTCCAGCCCCCCTCTTTGAGTAAGCTGGGATCGCTGTATTCCCGTACTTTTTGAAAAATGTCATTTCCAAAATGCTGGGAGTAATACATGATTTGATAGTCATTGCTGTAAAGCGAGGCCTGCGGCGGCACATTGGCGGCCAACCAAGCTCCGGCCCTTCGCATGTAAAGTTTCGAATAGCCAAAATCAAAAATCCCGCCGAGTGAAGCAAGCACCATCAGCGTAACAATAAAGGGCATGAGCCAAGATGGTGTCTCGCGCTTTTGCCAGGACAGGACCAGGGCATTCAAAGCAAAGGGTACCCAGAGCATCAAGATGAGAGTCAAGGCAATCAAATAACGTTTCGATAAAAACAGATGTTGCGCTAAGAACAAGCTGGTAATAAACACGTTGCAAAAAATATAACCCAATAAAACCGCGCTGGCGGCACGATTCAAAGGCAGCAATTTTTTCCACAGACCAAAGGCGGCCAAACCGCTATAAATAAGCGAGAGGTTTGTCATGACTCTGACGAGATACCACATAATGAGCGAAAGCGAAAAAACCAGTCCTGCGTCTTGCATGGAATCCGCGGTCAGCACGGAATGTCCGAAAGCGTTTGCAGAAAGTTCGAACCGTTGCCACGCGAGCCCGCCCGCGTGAAAGAGTTGAAACACCAAGTCCTGCATTCTACCCAAGCTCGCCAAAGAGATTTCAGGATGAAAAATGAGCCAGCCAAATACGGCAATGCCTGCGCCGAGCGAAATAGCATTTAATTGCAAAAAGCCTTTTAAGCGCTGCCAATAGGTCAAGGAGGGCAGAAACCAGCTTAGGAAGGGCAGCACCACCAGAAAGACAGCCCCTTCAATGCGAAATAAAGTGGCCACCAAAAGACTCGCACTCCAACCTAAGGCGTAATACCAGCGAAGGGAGGCCACATAGCGCAAAAGCAGCAAAAGGGACAAGAGGTAAAAAGCCAAAAAACCGTGATCACGAATAATGTATTGCCGGATACTATTAAATTGATGGGCCAGCAAAATAACCAAGGCCGCAAGCCACACCACCCGTCGGCTGCCTCCCAGTTGACAGACCAGCGCCAAAAAAACGACAACGGTCATGGCGGTGAAAACCGCATCCAAGGAGTAGGCCGATACCAATAGAGGAAGCTGAGTGAAGGCACTTAAAAAATAGATGAGAACTGAATAAAAAGGCCACTGGGCTTGAACACATAAGTTCATGGCCTTCCGCAACCCGCCAGCACCCACAATGGCCGCGCTTTGCAAGTAGCAAATAGCATCGGGATTGATGATGGTCTCCCGGTAAGCGATCCAGGCCGAAAGCAGCAGACTGCTAATCGCGGCAAAATAATAAATCCCTTTCTGGTTGGCTAGCGCTGCTTTCATGTTCTAAGCATATTCCTCTAAACATTGCCTAAATTCAGCGGCCAACTCCGGGTGCTTTAAGGCATAAGCGATAGTGGCCTCTAAATAACCGATTTTACTCCCACAATCGTAGCGCTTGCCTTCAAAGCGGCAGGCGTAAACCGGTTCTTCCTTCAACAGCTGGGCAATACCATCTGTCAACTGGATCTCGCCGCCGGAGCCTTGGGGCGTAGCTTCCAGTAAAGATAAAACCCGCGGGGTTAAAATATAGCGCCCCACAACGCCAAGGTCCGAAGGCGCAGCAGCAGGATCTGGTTTTTCAACAATCCCTTTAATGCAGGCCGTTTTTTCTGATTTGAGCTCCACATCGACCACGCCATACCGTTTGGTTTCCTGCGGGGGGATTTTTTCAACAGCAATCACGGAAGACTGCGTTTGTTCGTAGACTGCAAGCATTTGCTGTAAACAAGACTGTTGTTTTCCGTCAATTAAGTCGTCCGCCAAGAGGACCGCAAAAGGTTCGTTGGTGATGAGCTGCTTGGCGCAAAGCACGGCATGACCTAAACCACGCGGTGATTTTTGACGGATATAAGCGCAGGAAATACCTTCCGGTAAAATACCGCGAACAATGGCCAACAAATCTTGCTTGCCGCGCTCTTCGAGGCTGGCTTCTAATTCAAAGTTGGAGTCGAAGTGATCTTCAATGGCCCTTTTGCTGCTGCTGGTGACAAAAATAAGTTCTGTAATTCCCGCGGCAATGGCTTCTTCCACTGCATATTGAATGAGGGGCTTATCGACGACAGGCATCATTTCTTTAGGGTTCGCCTTGGTTGCCGGCAAAAACCGGGTGCCTAAACCCGCGACTGGAAAAACCGCTTTAGTGACCTTACGCGTCATGCATTAATCCTGTAGAAATTATCGTCTCGCAAGTAGTGAAGGGCCGTTAAAATTGGTATGATCCTCCAAACGTTCAGTGACGACAAAGGCTTATTCATTAACGGGACAAAGTTTAACATAACAGGCCGAGACATGAAAATCGCTTATGCAACAACTTTTGATGCTCACGATGTGCACAATTGGTCTGGCACGCCTTTTTACATGTCGCAAGCCTTGGCCGCGGCTGGACACGAATTAGATTATATTGGCGGTTTAAAAAGACAGCTTCCCTTCGGGTTTAAAATTAAACAGGGCCTAAAAAAGTGGCTCAGCGGGCAGCGGGAAAGTCCGCGTTTCAATGTGATCGCCGCAAAGCATTATTCTGAGCAGGCCGCACAAAGACTGAACAAGCTTCACGCCGAAGTAGTCTTGGCGCCACAAATCAATCCCATAGCCTATTTGGATTGCAAACAGCCCATTGTTTTATGGACAGATGCGGTCTATTCAAGTCTGGTTGGTTTTTATCCAGCCTTTAATAACCATTCTCGGCAAACGATTGCGCAAGGGAACCAAATGATGCAAGCCTGTTTGTCCCGCTGCAACTTGGCTATTTTTTCATCCGACTGGGCTGCGCGTGGCGCCATCGAACTTTATGGCATGGCGCCGGAAAAAGTCAAAGTGGTGCCTTTCGGCGCGAATATCAATAGCAGACATCGTCTTCCTGAAGTTCAAAGTTGGGCCCAAGCCCGGTCGAAAAAGCCAATCCGGTTTTTATTTATAGGCAAGCGCTGGGAGCAAAAAGGCGGCCCCTTAGTCCTCAAGGTGGCCCAAGCTTTGCATGAAGCCGGTGAGGCCGTCGAACTCACCATTGTCGGCTGCAAACCGCCGCAACATGAAAAACTGCCCCCCTATATTCATTGCCCCGGGTTCATTTCAAAACGAACACCGGAAGGCCTTGCTCAAATTACCCGGCTTTTGCAGGAATCCCATTTTCTGTTTGTGCCCTCGCAAGGGGAAGCGTATGGCATTGTTTTCTGTGAAGCGAATGCTTACGGACTGCCCTGCTTAACCACGCATGTTGGAGGAATTTCGACAATCGTGAAAGATGGAATCAATGGGCAAACTTTTGCTTTAGATGCCACTGTGCAAGTCTATTGTGATTATATCGTCAACCTCTTTCAAAATCGGCAACACTATGAAGAAATGGCTTTGGCCTCCTTTCATGAATATGAAACACGCTTAAATTGGGAAGCGGCGGTCAAGCGGGTGGGAGACTTGTTGATTGAAGTATCCTGTATAAATTAGGTAAATAGCAGAGCGGGCTGAGCTTAGCATTTTGCTTTTAAAAAATAAAACTATTTACTTGATTTTTATTAAAGAATCAGTTCAAATAAAAGACGCTCAGATGAGGTGCGACAACACCTCACCTAAGCTAACCACAACAACATCGAAAGGAGATGTCATTATGGCTTCCGGTAGTTTAGTCAATACGGCTTTATTTGGCCAGTCAAAAACATTTAATTTCTCA
>CAYVBZ010000091.1:0-5077 GCA_964449835.1 uncultured Coxiellaceae bacterium
AAAGCTTAGGGTAGCGTGCTATAGCTGCCCTCCAGTATATAGCTGTCATCGTGCGCGTAGCTAAGGATGACAGCGTTTTTAAACAGTTTTCAAAAATGGCCAAAGTCCCGCACCATGAGTACTCACAACAAGATTAAGGCGGAGACCTACCGGCTACTCGCCCAACGCGAGTATTCTTCAATCCGGCTTGCGCGAAAATTAACCAGTCAAGGCTTTCAGGCCGCTGAACTAGAACCTGTTCTTGAAGAATTGCGCCAGGAAGGCAGCCTCAGTGACCCGCGCTTCATCGAAAGCTATGTCCGCCACCGGCAAAATCAAGGTTTTGGTCCGCTGCGAATACAGAAAGAACTGGAGGCGGAAGGACTGGATAAAGAGATGATTGAAGATCAGCTCAAGATCACTGATAATGTATGGTTTGCCGAAGCAAATCGTGCATGGCAAAAACGGTTCCGAGGAAAAGTCCCGTTGGATTTAAAGGAACGCGGAAAACAGTTTCGTTTTATGCAATACCGCGGGTTTACCTTAGAACAAATTGAAGCCATTTTTCGACAGTAGAAAGTAACCCATGCCCAAAAAAAATTCTTTTTTAACGAGCAACCAGGTTCGGCAACGTTTCTTGGACTACTTTAAGCAGCAACAGCATACCTTGGTCCAGAGTGCCTCCCTGGTGCCCAGCAATGATCCCACCCTGCTCTTCACCAATGCCGGCATGGTTCAATTTAAAGAGGTTTTTCTGGGTCTCGAAAAGCGCCCCTATGCCCGCGCCGCCTCATCGCAGCGCTGTGTGCGCGCCGGCGGCAAACATAACGACCTTGAAAACGTCGGTTACACCGCGCGTCATCACACTTTTTTTGAAATGCTCGGTAACTTTAGTTTTGGGGACTATTTTAAAGAAGAGGCTATTCGTTATGCTTGGGACTTACTGACCCAAGAATTCAAGCTGCCCCCGGAACGTCTGTGGATCACCGTTTATAAAGACGACAAAGAAGCCGAAGATATCTGGCTAAAAAAAATCAAAATCGACCCCAGCCGGTTTTCCCGCTGCGACGAAGACAACTTCTGGTCAATGGGGCCGACCGGCCCTTGCGGCCCCTGTACAGAGATTTTCTACGATCATGGCCCTGAAGTGGCCGGCGGCCCGCCCGGCAGTCCCGAGGCTGAGGGCGATCGTTACGTGGAAATTTGGAACCTGGTGTTCATGCAATTCGACCGCGCTGTGGATGGGACCTTAACACCCCTCCCCCGGCCTTCGATTGATACCGGCATGGGCCTGGAACGCATCACTGCCGTTCTTCAAGGCGTCCATAACAACTACGACACAGACCTTTTCCAACCTTTAATTCAAACCGCCGCCAAACTCGCTGGGCTGCGCGATACCAAGAATGTTTCCTTGCGTGTGATCGCCGATCATATTCGCTCTTGCGCCTTTCTCATTGCAGACGGCGTTTTGCCCTCGAATGAAGGTCGTGGCTATGTTTTGCGCCGCATTATCCGCCGTGCCCTGCGCCACGGATATAAACTAGGTCTCAAGGACCTGCCTTTCTTTTATAAGCTAACTGACCCACTCATTGCAGGCATGGGTGAGGCTTACCCTGAGTTAAGCCGCGCCGCAGCGGAGATCAAAAAAGCACTGCTTCAAGAAGAAGAGCAATTCAGCACTACCTTAAACACCGGCATGAAACTCTTTGAGCAAGTGGCCCAGAATTTGAGTGGTAAGATCATTCCAGGTGAAACCGTCTTTAAACTTTATGACACCTGCGGCTTCCCCGTTGATTTAACCGCGGACATGGCCAGAGAGCGCGGCCTCAGCATTGATTACGAAGGCTTCGAAGAAGCCATGGCCAAACAACGTGAACGGTCGAGACAAGCTTCAAAATTTGAAACCGAGTATGCAGTCGCACAAGAAGACCATCCGCCAACCGAATTCCTTGGATATAAAAATCTGCTGCAAGAGCAGCAACCGGACCAAGGCAAAATTCTTGCGCTCTACCGTGACGGCAAATTCGTTGACTGTTTAAATCCCGGCGAGAAAGGGTCTGTCATCTTAGACCGCACGCCTTTTTATGCGGAAGGCGGCGGCCAAATTGGTGACCAGGGTGTTTTAAAGCATCAAAACCGTATTGTATTTCGCGTCACCGACACAGTCGCCCAAGGAAAAACTTATTTGCATATTGGCAAAACTGACAAAGCGAGCTTACGTGTCGGCGAAGAAGTTGTGGCGGAGGTGGATGCGAAGCGGCGTGCTGCAACGGTCTTAAATCACACCGCCACCCATCTTTTGCATCTTGTCCTGCGCCAAATGCTAGGCGAGCATGCGGTCCAAAAAGGCTCGCTGGTTGAACCGGAACGTCTGCGTTTCGACTTTTCTCATGCCACACCTTTAAGCTCGGATGAAATTAAAAACATCGAACAAAAGGTGAATGAGGAAATTCGCGCGAACCATGAAGCCGCCGTACGCGTTACCACGCCACAAGAGGCTTTGGCCACTGGCGCCATGGGCTTATTTGAAGAAAAATATGGCAATCAGGTACGTGTAGTGCGTTTTGGTCCCTCCTTGGAGCTCTGTGGCGGCACGCATGCTGAACGGACAGGAGACATTGGCTTATTCAAAATCACTTCTGAATCCGGCATTGCCGCGGGCGTGAGACGCATTGAAGCAGTAACAGGTGAAGCCGCACTGCGTTGGATCGAAAATCGAGAGCTTGAATTAAAACAAAAAAATGAGCAGATGGATGAACGCCTGCGTCTTTTAGAAAAACAAACAGCGTATTTAAAAGAAAAACTGGCCCAAACGCTGGGACATGACTTGTCGACACAAGCAAAAGAAATTGCCGGCATAAAAGTGCTCGCCGCCACAGTAACAGACCTTGATTCCAAGGCTGTGCGTATTCTTGTCGATCAATTAAAAAATAAATTGGGAGCAGCCGTCGTGGCTTTAGTCTTGGTCAAGGACCAGAAAATCGCAGTTGTGGCGGGTGTGACTGCTTCCCATAGCGGGCAAATCAAAGCGAATGAAGTCGTTAACCTCATCACCTCGCCTTTTGGCGGGAAAGGCGGCGGCCGGGCTGATTTAGCAGAAGGCGGGGCGAGCTTGTCCGCTGAAAAAGATATGAAAGAGCTACAGAAAACTTTGAATAGCATTTATGATTGGGTAAAAGGGAAATTAGGATAAAATACCATGGCCTTGATTGTACAAAAATACGGTGGCACTTCCGTGGGTTCCTTGGAACGCATTCAACATGTGGTGTCCAAAATACAGGAAGCCAAACAACAAGGCCATGACCTGGTGGTTGTCCTTTCGGCCATGCATGGTGAAACCGACCGCCTGATTCAACTGGCACAAAAGCTTACACCGCAGCCGGATTCCCGTGAGTATGATGCTTTGGTCTCAACGGGAGAACAGGTTTCAACTGCCTTGCTCGCTATTTCTTTACTTGCCAAAGGCTGCCCCGCGCGCTCATTTACCGGGCAGCAAATCGGCATTCTTACCGACCCTTATCATACCGACGCCCGTATCCTCGAGGTAAAAACCGAGTTGATGCGGCAGGAATTGGCGCAAGGCCGCGTGGCTATCGTTGCCGGCTTTCAAGGCAACAACGCCGATGGCGACGTCACCACCTTAGGACGCGGCGGCTCCGATACCACGGCAGTGGCATTGGCCGCCGCTCTTCAAGCAGATGAATGCCAAATTTATACCGATGTGGACGGCGTCTATACCACCGACCCGCGTCTCATTCTGGAGGCCCGTTTGCTTCCAGAAATTAGTTTTGAAGAAATGCTTGAAATGGCGAGCCTAGGCGCTAAAGTACTACAGGTGCGCTCTGTGGAACTGGCCAGCCAGCATAATATCCCCCTGCGTGTATTATCCAGCTTTCACCCAGGCCCAGGAACCTTAGTCACGAGTGAGGACAAAATGATACAAAAACGCGCGGTTTCTGGTATTGCATTCAGTCGAGAAGAAGCGATTATCGCGATCTCTGGCGTGCCTCATTGCGCGGGAGTAGAAGGGTATATTCTCGAAAAAATAGGCGCGGCCCACATTGAAGTGGACATGATCACACAAAGCAGCAAGGACAAAGACACCCTTGATCTCGCTTTTAGCGTGCATCGTAAAAACTATATGTCGGCCTGGAATATTATGACGCAACTGGCACAAGAACTAAAAGCCGCGGCCGTGACCAATAACCCCAAGGTAGTCAAATTGTCGATTGTGGGCATTGGCATGCGTACACAGACTGGGGTTGCAAGTACTATGTTTCAAGCTTTAGGCAAAGCAGGGATTCCGATTCAAATGATTACCACCTCTGAAATTAAAATCTCCGTGGTTATCGATGAAGAGCACTTGGAAGCCGGTGTTCGCGCGGTCCATCAAGCCTTTGAACTGGACCTGCTGGCACAGAAGGTGCAAATTTCGATGGTGGAAACGGGCTCTTAATTTCAAAATCTAGGGTTTTTTTTCGCTTAAACATTTGCACTATGGCGCCATATTGTTTAATATTGCTCACTTTGAAAAGTGGTTAGGGGTAAAAAGCCACCGTGTTAAAAATGAAAGGGAAGCGAAATAAGTGTATTAATTCAGGTTGTTAGAAAGGAGAAAGGCAATGTTAATTTTAACGAGACGCGTGGGCGAGACCCTCATCATTGGGGATGACATCATTGTGACCGTACTGGGCATCAAAGGAAACCAGGTCAGGATCGGCATTAACGCGCCTAAGACCGTGTCTGTGCATCGGGAAGAAATTTATCAACGTATTCAACAAGAAAAGAATACAACTGTAGCCCCGAAGAAAGAAGAAAAAGTAGCTAAGAAAAAAGAAAACGGTAAAGAAAAGCTTAAACCAAGCGATGAATCCGAGTAGGCCTGCTGACAGAGCAGCATATTCAAGGAGAGATGGCCGAGTGGTCGAAGGCGCTCCCCTGCTAAGGGAGTATGAGGTCAAAAACTTCATCGAGGGTTCAAATCCCTCTCTCTCCGCCAAAACCTCGAGCGGAGTCTAGTTAGGAGTTTTATTTTAAAAGCAATATTGCGCCCGTAGCTCAGTTGGATAGAGTACCTGGCTACGAACCAGGGGGTCGG
>CAYVBZ010000092.1:0-4840 GCA_964449835.1 uncultured Coxiellaceae bacterium
GCTGCTTTTGGCGCCGTGGTCGGCAACCTGCTCGAAGCGGTGGGCTACGAAGTTTACCGTGAATATTATGTGAATGATGCCGGCCGCCAAATGGATATTGTCGCTGTGAGCGTATGGCTGCGTTATCTGGAACTTTATGGCGAAAAGTTGACCTTTCCTGCCAATGGCTATCGTGGAGACTATGTGGTCGATGTGGCCCGCCAATTTCAAGCCAAAAATAGCACGGAGCTTCGAGAACCCGCTGCTAGCATCTTCCGAGACCTGCCGCTAGATGAATCCCAAGGCGGCGACAAAGAAGTTTACATGGATGCCTTGATTGTCCGTGCCAAGGAAATTTTAAAAACACGTTATAAAGAAATTTTTGATTTTGCCTTGGCCCTGCTGGTTGAGGACATGCAAAAGGACTTAGAAGAATTTGGCGTCACCTATGACCGTTGGTTCGCAGAAAGTGAGCTGTCTTCGCCTGATCTTGTGGACAGGGCCCTCGATATTTTACGCAAAGGCGGCCATGTTTATGAGCGGGAAGGCGCCTTATGGTTTCGTTCGACGGATTTTAATGATGAAAAAGACCGTGTTCTAGTGCGCGCCAATGGGCAAAAGACCTATTTTGCCAATGATGTCGCCTATCATCTCACTAAATTTGAACGGGGCTTTAATAGTGCCATCGGTATTTTTGGCGCGGACCATCATGGCTATGTGCCGCGCATGAAGGCCGCCATGCAAGCTTGCGGCATTGATCCGGCACGCTTGGATTACTTGATTGTCCAGTTTGTGACTCTTTATCGTTCCGGTAAACAAGTACAGATGTCCACACGCGGGGGTTCCTTTGTCACCTTGCGGGAGTTGCGGCAGGAAGTCGGCAAGGACGCAGCACGTTTTTTCTACGTGATGCGAAAATTTGAACAGCACATTGATTTTGACCTGGACTTGGCTAAATCGCACTCCAGCGATAATCCCGTCTATTATGTGCAATACGCGCATGCCCGTGTTTGCAGTGTTTTTCGTCAGCTCGCTGAACGTGGAATGCAGTATAATGAAACGCAGGGTTTAGAGAACCTCTCTCTTTTGAAAGAAGAGCAGGAGAGCGGGCTCTTGGCTGCATTAAGCCGTTATCCGGAGCTTGTGATGACTGCGGCTGCTCATTATGAGCCCTATTTTGTGACCCATTATTTGCGTGAATTGGCGACCAGCTTTCATGCTTATTACAATTCATGTCAATTTTTGGTGGAAGACGAAAAATTACGTCAAGCGCGCTTGGCGCTGGCACTTGCGACCAAGCAGGTCATCGCAAATGGTCTAGGCTTGCTTGGGGTTTCAATACCGGAAAGCATGTAAACATGAATAGAGACTATGTGAATTACAAGAGAAAACGGGAACGTCACACGAAAAGAAACCTACTGTGGCTGTTCCTGTTTTTTTGTGCTTTAGGGGCGGCCCTTGTCTTTTATGGACATAAACAAGGGACCGCATTGTCCAAGCTAAGCGGGCCTGTAGGACAGGCTTTTTCAACATATATTTCCAAAATTTTTCAGCATCCGCGGAAAACGCAGCTTGCTTCTAAAAAGCGGGCAGCTAATGCCCCGAAAACGATCAAGCCCATTCATTTTGATTTTTATGATGAATTGCCAAAGGCACAGTTGGATTTTCCACCGGAGCAGGAAAGCGAAAAGGATTCCATGGTGGAAATGCCCAAAACAACGGTAGCAATGACCAAAAAACCCCGGGTTGTCGTCGCCCAAAAGAAAAAAGAAGATGAGATTGTGCGGGAACTTGCCACAGATCTTTCGGCAATGAAAACAGCCGAAACGAGCTTGCCCTATATTTTGCAGCTGGGTGAATTCCGAAGCCTAGAAGCGGCTAAACGCTATCACTTGGCCTTGACTTCGGCAGGTCTCAAGGCGGACCTTGTTAAGTCGCGAATGGGGAAGGAAATAGTCTACCGTTTACAGCAAGGACCGTATCATAGCCTGGATCAATTAAGGCTGGCCAAAAAACGTTTAACAGAACGGGGCATCGCTTGTGATATCCGCAAGCTGCCCCCATATGTGATGTGATATTGTCATCGTCTAAGTCAAATAAAGAGGAGCCTCACCTTGGAAGCCTTACACGGGACTACAATCCTATCAGTCAGACGCAACGGCATGGTCGCCATTGGCGGCGATGGCCAGGTATCGCTCGGCAATACCGTCATTAAAGCCAATGCCCGCAAAGTGCGCCGTCTTTACAATGAAAAAGTGATCGCCGGTTTTGCCGGCGGCACGGCCGATGCTTTTACCTTGTTCGAACGTTTTGAGTCGAAATTGGATACCTATCAAGGAAATCTGACGCGTGCGGCGGTTGAGCTTGCCAAAGATTGGCGCGCAGATCGTATCTTACGACGCCTGGAAGCGATGCTGGTCGTTGCGGATGCCAAGGCCTCCTTGGTGATCACCGGTATTGGTGATGTCATTGAACCCGAGCAGGGCATCATGGCCATTGGGTCTGGCGGTTTTTATGCTCAATCCGCCGCCCTTGCTCTCCTTGAAAACACAGACCTGAACGCGAAAACCATTGTTGAAAAATCCTTGACCATTGCCGCGAAGATTTGTGTTTATACCAACCTGAATTTTACGATCGAAACCTTAAACGTTTAGAGAATACTCCCATGGCAGTCATGATCCCCCGAGAAATAGTCAGTGAATTAGACAAACATATTATTGGCCAGGCTGACGCTAAACGCGCCGTTGCCATTGCTTTACGCAACCGCTGGCGACGAATGCAATTAGACAATCCCTTGCGCGATGAAATCATGCCGAAAAACATTCTCATGATAGGACCTACGGGCGTGGGTAAAACGGAAATCGCCCGGCGTTTGGCGAAACTCGCGGATGCGCCTTTTATTAAGGTCGAGGCAACCAAGTTTACTGAAGTGGGCTATGTAGGCCGCGATGTCGAATCGATTATCCGTGATTTGGTGGACATGGCCTTTAAAATGCTGCGGGAAAAAGAGGTTGAAAAAGTACGCGCGCGTGCGGAAGAAGCGACGGAAGAACGTATTCTGGATGCGCTTTTGCCTCAACCGCGCAGCTTTGTTGGCGAACCGCATGGGCCTTCGCCGGATTCAAACACTCGGCAATTGTTTCGTAGCAAACTGCGCGAAGGCAGCATGGATGATACGGAAATCGAAGTGGAAATTTCCGCGACGGCTTTTGGCGTTGAAATTATGGCGCCGCCTGGCATGGAAGAAATGACTAATCAACTGCAAAGCATGTTTCATAATCTCGCCTCCGATCGCAAAAAAATGCGCAAACTAAAAGTGAGCGAGGCCAGACGTCTTTTACGGGAAGAAGAAGCGGCCAAGTTGATTGATGATGAAAAACTGAAGGCCGGCGCCATTGAAAGTGTCGAGCAAAACGGCATTGTGTTTCTCGATGAAATTGACAAAATCACACGCCGCGGTGAACACAGCGGCGCGGATGTTTCGCGTGAAGGCGTACAGCGTGATTTACTGCCCTTAATTGAGGGTTCTACTGTTTCCACGAAATATGGCATGGTCCGGACCGACCATATTTTATTTATCGCCTCCGGGGCTTTTCATTATTCCAAACCTTCTGATTTAATTCCTGAATTGCAGGGCCGCGTGCCGATTCGTGTGGAATTAAAGTCTTTAACGACGGATGATTTCGTTCGGATCTTGACGGAGCCCGAGTCTTCGCTGACAGAGCAATATACGGCGCTTTTAGGCACAGAAGGCGTTTCACTCACCTTTATGCCGGATGGCGTGAGACGTATCGCTGAAATTGCCTGGCACGTGAATGAACGCGTTGAGAACATCGGCGCGCGCCGTTTGCATACAGTCATTGAAAAACTCCTCGAAGAAGTTTCTTTTACCGCTTCCGATATGCCGGGCAAAGAAGTCATGATAGACGCAGGCTATGTGGACGCGCGTTTAAAACATTTGCTCAAGGACGAAGATTTGGCGGGATATATTCTCTAATCAATAAGGAAATCTCATGAAAAACGAAACCATCAAGCATGCGGCGGAAAAAATGAAGGAGATTGCGGAGAAGGTTTTTAATAAGCAGGCCTGGGTAAAAGAAACGCAAGACAAGATGAAACAGGCTGCCGCGAAGGCCGCTCTTGCCTATATCGAAGAGGACATGATTTTGGGGGTGGGCACCGGCTCGACCGTTGAATTTTTTATTCAAGAATTGAAGACAGTCAAAGGAAAAATTGAGGCGGTTGTGGCCAGTTCAGAAGACACCGCGAAAAAAATAAAGGCCTTGGGTCTGCCTTTAATGGACCTTAATTCAGTCCCGCATCTACCGCTCTATGTCGATGGCGCGGACGAAGTGGGGCCTTATAAACGCTTAATCAAAGGCGGCGGCGGCGCACTGACCCGCGAAAAAATCATCGCCTCCGCGGCTGAAAAGTTTGTCTGCATTGTTGATCAATCCAAGCGTGTCGACCTATTGGGAACTTTCCCCGTGCCTGTTGAAGTCATTCCCATGTCTAGAAGTTATGTCGCACGCGAACTGGTTAAAATCGGCGGCGAACCCGTTTACCGCGAAGGCTTTGTCACCGATAACGGCAATGTGATCTTGGACGTTTACAATTTAAAAATTCTGGATCCCGTAGAACTGGAAAAGAAAATCAATCAAATGACTGGCGTTGTGGATAATGGCATCTTCGCCCAGCGAACAGCAGACGTGGTCCTGGTGGGGACAGAAAGAGGGATTGAGAAGTATTAAATGGATATTTTCCATAAAAAATAACGAGGAGCAAGATGAGTACGACTAGGGGCTGTGTTTACAATTGAAGTAATGGCTTAAGCTAAATCTCCCTCTCCCGCCCCCTCAAG
>CAYVBZ010000093.1:0-4387 GCA_964449835.1 uncultured Coxiellaceae bacterium
CCGAACCATTGTCCATGCGTCAAAGAAACAGAGATGAACACGATTCTGTTCTACTAGATCATAGAAATCTAGAATGGGTTCCGAAAATACTTGAGTACCATAATAATCAAAAAAATCCTGTTTTTTTGGTAGGAGCTGCTCACCTGTCAGGACAGCTTGGATTAATTAGCCTATTGAAGGAAGAAGGATTTTCGATCAGGAAAATGAATAAAATTGGACAATTTGAACCATTTGAGTATGATTGTAAGCAAACAGCGAAAACGAACAAATGTACAATGTTGTAAAATTTAAATCTTGAAGAGAGGGAAATGTCGAACGGCATGCCGCCGTCACCTTTTCCAAGTTAAATAATAATAAGAGGCACCCCGGCCGGGGTGCCTCTTATTATGTGCGCCAGGCATGGCGTAGTGCTAAGCGGTGAAAGTCCGCCGTGGGCCCGTCGACGGGAACCACAAGTCTAGGCAAGGGTGCCCATCGTGAGATGGGATCTGAAGGAAGCTGATGACCAAATAAAGATGTGACGAACAGAAACCAGATATAAGGCTGGAACGGGTGGGTAAACTAGCATTAAGTAGGACAACCCAGTAGTCGAACGGAACCCGTTACAGTAGATCTGGCATATCTTTAGGAAAGTGCTGCGTCTTACCCTGGGAGGTCTTATTACCTGCCTGTAGAAGACAGGCTAAATGAGAGGTGACTCTCATTGAAGGGTGATAAGAAGTCAGCAGAGAGCATAGTACTTCAAGCCTTACAACTTGAAGGAAGGCTCGAATCAACTAAGTCAAGGAATGCGAAGCATTCTATGTGTTACGGAGTTGCAGACAAAGAAGATGTTATATCGATGAAGAATACATTGGCCACGGCAGAGAATGGTAAAGGCAGAACCGGCGCTTTCCTGTGCGAGGAGCAACAAATATACATAGCGGTGAATCAGGCACTACCCTTGGCAGAAAACCTAATGGAGAAGATTTGTGAGAAAGCAAATCTGAACCAAGCCTACAAGCGAGTGAAATCGAATAAAGGTGCAGCAGGAGTAGATGGAATGCCGTTGGAATCCCTAAGCGCCTATATTCGATCGAACAAAGAAACACTTATCCGATCGTTATTGGATGGCAGCTATCAACCCCAACCGGTTAGGGGGATAAAGATCCCAAAACCAGATGGTGGTGAACGCCAGCTGGGGATACCGACAGTGGTAGATAGAGTGTTCCAACAAGCCATAGCCCAAGTTTTAGAGCCAATATTTGACCCAAAATTCTCGGAGTCAAGTTTTGGATTTAGGGCCAAGCGAAGCGCACATCAAGCCTTGAAACAGGCTGGAAAATACGTATCGCAAGGTTATGGATTTGTAGTAGATATCGATCTGGATAAATTCTTTGATCGAGTAAACCATGACATTCTCATGTCAAGGTTGGCCCGCGTGATAGGGGATAAGCGCCTGCTGAAGATAATCCGTGGATTTTTGACAGCAGGAATAATGGCAAATGGGGTATGCATGCGACGAGCGGAAGGAACGCCACAGGGTGGTCCTCTGTCGCCGCTGTTATCGAACATTTTGCTAGATGAGCTGGATAAAGAACTCGAGAGACGAGGACACAAATTCTGCCGCTACGCTGATGACTGTAATGTATATGTCAAAAGCCAGAAAGCAGGGGAACGCGTGTTGGAGTCCATACGTCGTTTTCTAAGTAAGACCTTGAAGCTAAAGGTGAATGAGGAGAAAAGCGCAGTGGCGCGGGTCGAGAAAAGGAAATTCCTCGGCTATACCCTCAAAAGCGATGGCTGTCTTAAGATAGCGAAAGCATCCCTAGAAAGGGTTTGCGGTAAGATAAAATTGCTGACCAAAAGAAATCGAGGAATGAAACTGGAACAGGTGATAAGAGACCTGAATAAATATTTGCTAGGTTGGCTAAACTATTTTCAGCTAAGCGACAGCAAAAAAGATATTCATGGAACTGGACAGTTGGATACGCCGAAGGCTTCGTTGCTATCGGCTGAAACAAAGAAAACGAAGTTGGCCCATTGCCACATTTTTGATAAGCATGGGAGTAGGCTGCGCAACTGCGTGGGTCCTAGCAAAATCAAGTAAGGGGTGGTGGGGAATATCTCAAAATCTAGCCAGTCATCAAGCGATGCCCAATGCATGGTTCCAAGCACAAGGACTGATTAGTCTTAGTGAAAAGGTCAAACTGTTAAAAGCTTAGTTGAAACCGCCGTATGCGACATCGCACGTACGGTGGTGTGAGAGGACGGGGCCTAAGGGCCCCTCCTACTCGATTTAAGATATGTTTTGGGCATTTCCACAAATATTTGCCAATAACTCAACAATAGGTTACACTAACTGAAACCTATTGTTGAGTTATTATATGCAATCGATTAAAATATTAATGACAAGCTTAGCAAAACTGGCTGGTCCGAAGCATTTTTTGTTTACGCCTAAAGATCTGCGTGCACTACTGCCTAATTTATCTGAATCCGCCTTCAAAACATTATTGAGCCGCGCAGCCAGTGCTGGCCATTTGGAACGTCTGTGCCGCGGATTATATTTATACCCACCGGCCACACCTTCTGATGGTTTATTGCTATTTCATGCGGCTGCCCGCTTGCGTGCTGATGAATTTTCTTATATCAGTCTAGAAACCGCATTGAGCGATGCCGGGGTTATCTCTCAAATTCCCATCAACTGGATATCAATTATGTCCTCTGGACGCAGCAATATCCTTTCTTGCGGCCGTTGGGGGACCATTGAGTTCATCCATACCCGTCAGCGTCCAGAAATTTTGGCCAAGCAACTGCATTATGATTCTCGCTGTGGCATGTGGCGAGCCAGCATTTCCTTAGCATTGCGCGATATGCGTGTCACAGGTCGCAACTTAGATTTAATCGATTGGAGTGTTGTTGATGAACTTATTTGATGAACTTGTGAATGAAGCCTTAACAAATCACCCAGAATTTTCTTTATTAAGAATGGTGGTGGAAAAAGAGCTGTTACATCACGATATTTTTCGCATCTTAAGTAATGCAAACATGCTATCTAAACTCAGCTTTATTGGCGGCACCTGCTTACGCGCTTGTTACGGTTCACCCCGCTTAAGCGAGGATTTAGATTTTACAGGGGGTGCTGATTTTACAAAAAGTGATTTATCTGGGATGGCAAAAGTACTGATTGATAACTTAAAAGCCAAGTATGGGCTTCAGGTTGAAGTGAGCGAACCTAAGCGTGAGGTAGGCAATGTGGATACCTGGAAACTTAAAGTACAGACACGACTTGGAAAAAAAGATATCCCTGTTCAACGCATCAACATTGATATTTGTGCTATTCAGAGCTATCAAGCCCAACCAATGATGCTGCTAAATCCTTATGGTGTAGACATGGGGACCAGCGGATTGATTTTATTGGCAGAAAGTCGTGAAGAAATATTTGCCGATAAATTAGTGGCTTTTGCTCTGCGCCCGGGTCGAATAAAAGCACGCGATTTGTGGGACATCACATGGCTGCATCAACAGAATGTGAAGGTTCCTTATGAACTTATTCCTTTAAAAATTTCCGATCACCGCTGTGAACCTGAACGCTTTTTATTATTATTGGAGACGCATCGTTCTAGTTTGATTAAAGACCCAAGCATTGCAATAGCCTTTCGAGAAGAAATGCGACGATTTTTGCCAACATCACTCATCCAGGCCATAGAAACAACGGCTTTTTGGGATTGGCTCAGCAACCTGATAAATGATTTATGTCAGCAAACCAAGAGACTTTTTGCAGATAACCATAAAATGTATTAATTTCGATTAAAATCTCTACATTAGGTTTCAATAACTGAAACCTAATGTAGAGATTTTAAGATAAAGATCGACCGAGTTGAGCTATCGATTAGCATATCCTTTTCTTATTATCTTGATATAATAGGGAAAATTAATTTTATACTGATTGGAAGTTTACATATTATGGTTAACAGAATGGTTGTCCTCGATACTGAGACGACTGGCTTAGATCCCAGGCAAGGGCATCGCTTAACCGAAATCGGCTGTGTTGAACTGATCGATCGGCAATTAACAGGCGTGACTTTTCAATCCTATTTTAATCCTGAACGTGATTTGGATGCTCGTGCCGCGGAAATCACAGGCTTTACCCGTGCGTTTTTAAGCGACAAGCCCCTATTTAAGACAGTTGGCGATGCGTTCTTAAACTTTATTGAGGGCGCTGAATTAATTATTCACAATGCGCCGTTTGACTTAGGGTTCCTCAATAAAGAGCTGTCTTCTCTTCAATATCCCCGCCTGCCATTGCAAGATCACTTTGGGGTTACTGATACCCTGGTGCTGGCCAAAAAACGACACCCCGGACATCGTTACTATAACCTTGATGCCCTCTGTCAACGCTACGGCG
>CAYVBZ010000094.1:0-4264 GCA_964449835.1 uncultured Coxiellaceae bacterium
CTATTATCTCTCATTTTTCTCAAAAAGTGTGGTCTAAATTGCGGGGGTCATTATAATGCTGCCTTTAACACCTAAGTGCTAAATTGTCGCTATGACGTACATCGGCACAAAAATTAGGCCTTCACGCACATAAACAACTTGCAAGGAAGAGATATTTAACATATCTAACCCTCCATTTTTTGGTAGGTGAAAGCCTACCGGCTCGGAGCATAAGCCCCAGTTGGCATGGCATCTGCTCGAGCCTTGGAACAGTAAGTACCCTACAGTATAAGTATTATTCAAAATTATGGGTTTTATGCCCAGCACGCTGTGATATTTTGGGCATACATTCAAAGTCAACCTATAAATAAATGTTTAATCAATTACTTAATAAAACGCTCGATTAACCCCTTTGCCGCGATTAAAATTAGATTCAGCAGCTTAAACTTTCACCCAGGCTACTGATTACCACAGAAATTAAGCGTGAAAACGATTGGGGACTTTAATCAATACGAGAAAGGAACATGAAATTGAAATTTGCGTTGGTAAATGGACAGAAAGCAGAACCTCAGCCAGGGCTAAAGGGTACTTGTATAAATTGCCAGGGTGATACGCTTGCTAAATGTGGAAAAGTAAAAATTTGGCACTGGGCACATAAAAGTAAATTGCCATGCGATCCCTGGTGGGAGAACGAAACAGACTGGCACAGAGCGTGGAAAAATCACTTCCCGATAGAGTGGCAGGAAAACATCCATATCGATCCTACCACTGGGGAAAAACATATTGCAGATATAAAAACAGTCCGTGGACTCGTAATAGAATTTCAGCATTCCGCAATCCAACCTACAGAAATACCAAGCCGTGAAGCTTTCTATAAAAATATGGCATGGGTAGTTGATGGCACACGTCTGAAGAAGGATTATCCCCGTTTTTGTAAAGGATTTAATAACCTCAGACGTATAAATAACGGTTTTTTTCTTTTAGCCTTCCCTGAGGAATGTTTTCCTGAAAGCTGGCTTACAAGTTCAGCCCCAGTTTATTTTGATTTTCAGAGCAGCAATCCCGCTGATCAGCAAGACCAGCTACGCTCTCCTCTATGGTGCTTATTTCCAGGTCGTATGGAAGGGCATGCTGTAGTTGCTGGGGTTTCCCGTAAACAATTTATAGAATTAGCGTCGACTGACCCCCAATTACTTCTAGCTCGTGAAGTCCTTAGCAATATTTCGCAGCTCATTCGGCTCCAACGCCAGAACGCTACCGCTCAGCAAGCTAGAGCAGCCTACCCACGGTATGTTAAACGCAATAGCCGTAGACTCTAAGCACTTAAAGAAAACCCTTTGCACAATGGGGGTACTTTTGGGGGTATATTTCAAAACCGCATTGAAATAGACTTTTTAATTCAATAAGTTAAATCGTCAATTCGATTGACGCCCTCTCCGGTAATTTTTGAACAACTTGCGAGAATTAGTCCAATCCCGCCTCTTTCTTTCCTAACCGCACTTATTACATCAAGCAGAGAATTATCCCCGCAAAGTTCGCAGGGATAACTTATTACTAAGACAAGTTAGCTTCAGCAAAAATGAGCATAGCCCTCACCAGATACGGCAGCAAATCTGGATGCAACTTGTCGTAAAAGGCTTTAAACTCCGGCGTTTGGTACAGTTGGCTTAAACCTATGTACTTCTCCTTAGTGGGATTCCAGCCGACCCAGGCGTGATGCCTCTTGATCAGCACCTGGACTTCCTGGGAGGAAGGATCCAGCTTCTGATTCATGGCAACGATCAAGGCTTGGTTGATGGCCCCGCCTTCTTGCTTGAAGCGAGTCTCATCAGCCAGCGTCATTTTTTCCGACTTTTTCCGATATTGCTTCCGCTCTTCTTCGCTGATAACGCCCATCGACACCAAGTCCTTTTCATATTGCTTTTGTTTTTCGGAATTAAAACCGTAGTACAGTTCTTCATCTTTCATTTGTATTTCCCCTTGTAAACGTAGAATGGTTTTATCAATGGTCTTGAGCAAGCTGGATACTTGGCCAAGCCGCTCTTCAAGCACATCCCGGTGAGATTTCAAGGCTGAAACTTTGTCGAAACTCCCACTGAGGATAATGTTCTTGATGTCATTCAGAGAAAATTCGAGCTCACGATAAAATAAAATTTGCTGTAGCATGAGGAGTTGCTCCTCCCTATAATACCGATATTGGTTCTCGCCTTTATAGGCAGGCTTAAGCAAGCCGATTTCATCATAATGATGAAGGGTTCGGACGCTAACGCCTGAGATTTTAGCTAATTGTTTTACCGTGTATCGCATATCATTTCTCTGCTTGACAGAACCACCCTAAAGGCTCACGCAGGGTAAGGGTCAAGTATTATATTTAAATAGGAGGAGAATATAATCACTCTCCAAGAACCTTCACTCCGAGCTTTTCCGCCGCTTGCTGTAACTGAGCATCCTTACTAGCAAGTGGTAGACCCAAGCGCATGGCTAATTCAAGATAGGCAGCATCATAGGTCGTCAAATTTTCAGAATAGGCCAGAGAAATAATCTCATGAAAGGCTCTTTCAGACGTCTCTTTATCAACCTGTATATTCAATTCATTCAACAAGGACAGAAATTCCGCAATTCTCGCATGAGTAATACGCTTACGACGTTCTGCCGCCACCAAAATATTACCGACCTCTAAGCCCCATAGTTCAGGAACATACGCAACTTCTTCGTCCAATTTTTCTAAAAGCTGGGTCGATGTAACGGTTGCCTCATCTCCAAAACA
This sequence comes from uncultured Coxiellaceae bacterium, assembly GCA_964449835.1. GTDB lineage: Bacteria > Pseudomonadota > Gammaproteobacteria > DSM-16500 > DSM-16500 > JABDGC01. Next base: position 2,747 of record CAYVBZ010000094.1, read on the forward strand.
CCAGGAAAGAGTGATAGAAGCATCTAATACAAAACTCATTAACGCTTCCCCCCATCCCGCAAGGTTTTCCAATCCAGACCACCCAGCTTGTTCTTGGCACTGAAATTTTTGAGCCTTTTAATCACATCCTTTACATGCTCGCGATTAATAGCTGTTGTAGTAGGAACAAGCTTGGCGACCGGGTGTCCATGTTTAGTAATAATAATTTGCCCCCCCTTCTCTACTTCTTCCAGAAGAGCTGAAAAATGTGTTTTAGCTTGAAACGCTCCGACGGAACGCATATAGTGAGCCTCCTTAAACTAGTTTGATACTAGTTTATTTTAGTCTATTTTCACCCGAATGTCTAAGTTTGCTCACGAATTGGAAGTCCAAAAAACAAGAAATACATTACTGCTGCTAAAATAATACACGCTAAACTCTTTCTGTGGTTCAGTTCTTTTAGATCATCCAAGCCAATTTCCCCATTAATTTAATTAGTAGTAGAATGAACACTCTTAAAGGAGACCCCCATGCCCCGATACATCAAAGCTGAACTGGCAATAAATCATACCGTGATTTATTCTGATGATTCAGGAAAATATTTTCGTTTTTCCGGCGGAACGTGGGCATGGAGAAATCATAACCCAGGAAATCTTGTCCCAGGCAAAATAAGCGCAAAGCATAATCAAATTGGCTCAACCGGAAAATTTGCTATATTTCCCGATTATGAAAGCGGTCATTTGGCATTATTAGATAGCTTGCAAACGAACTATAAAAATAAAACAATCCCTCAGTTAGTCAAAAAATTTGCCCCAGCCAAAGATGGTAATAACGTTGAAGTCTATACAGAATTTCTCCGTGAGAAAACTGGCGCTTATGACAACAAACAAGTCAAAGACTTTACTCCTGAGGAATTCGATAAACTTTGGCGTGCTATTGAAAAAGAGGAAATGGATGCTGTATACTAGACTGCTTTTATTAATAATGCTCATTATCCCGCAGCTTTCCTTAGCTAATCAAACTGTCTACTTTGAGCCGAAAGATGTAGAGCTTGATGGCACAATAGTTACCCTAAAATTTCCTGGGCCTCCAAATTATGAAAGCATAAAGGATGGAGATAGAGATGAGACAGGCCCCTACTTGATACTCAACAATCCAATTGATATAAAACTATCACCAAATAATGCTCAAATAGGTAACGACGAACCTACCAACAATGTAAAGCTGGTTCAGCTCATCGTTTTAAATGACAGTGATCGGGATAAAGTAAAAGAGGGCAATCAGGCACATATCTCTGGCACCTTATCTGCCGCTTTGACTGGGCACCACCATGCAAGAGTTTTATTAGACATTAAGAAAATTAACCTTACCTCGAAAAAAGAGATCATTAACAAGCTTGATGTTACTACTGAGGACTTTGAGTTTTTGGAAACCCAAAGCTTACAAAACTGACCTCTGCGCTAATTTTACTCAGAGCCTCCGTTTAAGCAATACGCCTTCGCCTGGTTTAAGTAACCGCTATGTGGGCAGCAGCACCCA
>CAYVBZ010000095.1:0-3949 GCA_964449835.1 uncultured Coxiellaceae bacterium
CGCTTGCAATATGCGTAAAAAAGCAGTCTCTGCTTCATTTTGCTTTGATGTTCGCGCAAGAATTCCAAGCATGCTTAACAGCGAATAAGGGTATATTCCATGTTCCTTTAGGTCTTCTGGCAACTTAGCTAATGGGTCTTTGTTTCTAGTTGTACTCATTTTGCTCCTCGTTATTTTTTTCAAATAAAACTTGGTTATATAGCTCTTGATTCGAAATTACATTAATTTTTATAGCCTAGTTCTCGAGTATCTTCTTTCGCCTTCGGTCCAACCTCCTCTAGAGGAGCTCTTTTTTTCTGCCACATTCGAAGCGTTCTTTGTATTTTCTTGGCCGCCTCCTCCATTTTGGCCTCTCTCTTTTTACGCGCATCAACACCAACTTGAAGCCAGGAAATATCACATCTTGAACCCACCTCGGTCTCAGAAAAAACTTCAAGGAGTTCTTTTTTCGATGCTTTTAAAGGGATAAAATTTTTACTATAAAATGCTTTCCCCAAACCTTTATAATTTGCGAACGCATAAGGCACAATATCACGATTAAAATCATCTTCCTCATGTATCGTCTTACCAAACAAATTATATATCAATGCTGTAGGGCCAGAGGTTGTGATCACACTCGTTTTTAATAATTGAAAATTATTCTTCTTGGTCATGATAAGTTGACGCAATTTCTTTTGTGAATAATCACTTTTATTTTTTCTAGTAAGCAAATTTAGAGTAGATAAGTTTTGATAAGTAGGATCCATAGAAAGTGTTTTATTTAAAAGAAACTTTGGAACATAATTTCCAATGTCTTCTTTCATTTTTTTTTGTACTTTCTCGTAGGGATTATTTTTGTCTAGGAATGATTCACAAAGTGTTTTTTGCATTTTTTCAATCTGGTCCTTGGCTGCCTCCGGATCAACAACCGCAAAAATGTCATTATTTAAGAACAAAGATTCAGCTCCATAATCTGGGGCAGGAAGGCTACCTAAACTAAACAACATCGGCGCCTCAACCGTGATTTCCGGTGGTAAGTCCTGAGTATTCACTGTCACATCAAAGTCTGTGTAGGTCCCTAATGGATAAGTTAACCATCGTAAAAGATCACTAGCCACTCCAAGATTACCATCCCCACCCTCAACTTCTTTTTTATAGACATTTAATAAACTGCCTTCACTTTCTGTTATTTCTTTTTCTTCTTTCAGATCAACTACATCTATTAGCTTAATTTCATGTTTATCTGCAAGGGATTTTAATGCTTCAGGTGTCGTTTCAACTAACAAATTACTATCATAAACAAGATGGATTTCATCCTTCGGATTAATTGCTCGCATTCTAACCAAACGTAATTGATTCTCAAAAGGCAGGTCGCCGAGCCAAATTTTAACGTGCCGGTGTGGGTTATAAGTATATGACTTCATATTTTCCTCGGTTTGTGTATATTTTGCATGGATTTTATATTATTGCTCTGTACAAGACAACAAAATGTAAGCTCTTCCATTCATGGCGAGGTTGCTTATTAAAATTTGCGCATAAACAAATCGATTGCTTATTTGCTAAGCATCCTGTATAGTGCCCCAATAATTTATTATTACACAAAACGAGTAAAATCATGTACTTACGTGCCACTAAACTGGCGCGCTTTTTGCCTTCTTTACCCAGAATACGTGTTTTGATCGACCAAACCGGTAATTTTGGCAATCAAGCAGCGACCTACAACCTCATGCAAAAGCTGCGTGAACTGGGTTTCACGGGTGATTTTGAGTTGATCTACTTTGAAAACACCAAAGCGAAAGTCCTGCAATTATTTGACCTCATCGACTTGAGTGGGCCACGCCAGTATTGTCCCTTCAACAAAATTTATTTTGTTGAATTCAACCACTATCTCAAAAATGCGACGGCCGACACCTCTCAAATGCTGCCGCTCGGCATCTCGGGCGCCATCGACACGCAGCCCCAAGACTGGGTGGCAGACGGCACCACCACGAATAATTACGCCGAGTTTTTTCAGGTGAAGGTGTTCATTCGCTTTTCCGCTTTCTACAATATTGATGATCTCTGTGACACCGAAATCTACCGGTCCGGCCAAAGTAAGCCGCAGGTCCAAAAGGACTCGTGCTCAAAGCTCCTGGTCACGCCCGGAGCTTCCTTTCATGAGGCCTATCAGTATTTATTCTCCTCGCTGCAAGGTCAGATGCTGGCTTCCCAATATCCCATTTTAAAAACGGTCTTTTCAAATATTCAAGCGGGCACCATTAATTTTCAGTCGATCTATGGTTGGACCTTGAGAGAATGTCCCTCCAATTTATTCAATATCATTTTAGGCGCACGCTTTGCGCAAATGCATGGCGGCGATGCCTTTGGCAAACCGCTGGTGATCGGCGCCTTTTTTAATCTCAATCAGCCAAACGGATTTTATCGAACTCAAAAAATGAACGTCACGAATCTTGCGCTAACTCAGTTTCTGCTTGAAGATTCCTGGGGCTTTTACGATTCCTATCCCGGTGCAGAAGAAGCAAGGGCCGCCGCGCGTGAGCTCGACCTCAAAAATGCTTTACGCCTTGCGGACTATCTCGACGGCGACGCTGAAGAACAAGTGAAAGAACTTGGCCCCAATCAAGTTTTGCTGCTCAATTTGCCGCCTTTACCAAAAACGCTCTTTGACGGTCTTTTTACGCATGATGCGCCGAATATGCTGCCGTCGGTCCGCGAAGGAGCCAGTTCTTTTACCAGTTTAATTACCTCGACAGCCATGCCGCATATTCATTGCCGCAAAGATCAAGATTGGGAAGTTGATCTCCGTCTGGCAGACCCACTGCTCGCGAAACAACTCACAGTCTTTAATGACATCGTTTGTCCAGCCTCGTATCTCTCGGATTTAAACTTTTCTCCCTGGCAAGACTATCCCTTGCATCGCGTTATTGGCAATTACTTGCTGACAGCCAAAGATGAACACTCAAAGCTGTCAGAATATTTCGCGGGGCTGCAAAGAGAGGCGTTACAACCCCAAAATGACCGCATCCTCCAGGATATGACGGCGGGTGTAAATCTACTACTTGCTAAAAATCCGGTTGCGCCTCAACCGGTGCCTCCCTCTCTCCTCTCTTCCAATGGAACGCTTTTCTCCACCGCCCGCGGCTTGTTTCGATCAACCACGACGGCGATTCAAAGCAATCTGGGAAAACTGGTCAGCAACGGCTATGAAACCTTGAAGAATGGCTTTTCGCAAAAAGAGGATAACGCGTCCGCGACGTCTTCTTCTCTTCCCGCTTCGGGTTCTTCGGCCGCGATCACGCTTGCTTTGCAAAAAAATGAGACTCCCGCGAAATCATGGGTCGACCGCTTTGTGCTCGATCCCATGATCTGCTACGCGAATGAGGTCGCGCAGAACTGCCCTACCTATTTTCCGCCAGATTGTCCTCATTTTTGGCAAACCCAAGGTCAGGGCCTGCAGGACCTGACTCTGGGATTGATTGAATCCTCCGCCGGAGTCAGCATGCTGTCTCCTCCGGTCAGCCTCAGTTCTTATTTGCTAAAATAAGGAAACAAAGGCGCTCCCAGGCTGCAAGCGGATGCCATGGTCACCCAAATCCCTGGGGCCCTTCTTGGTCCGGAATTCGCGTTTAAACAGCTAAGTCACAGGCATAGCTAAAATGCTGCGGTAAATTTGCTTGACTCTATAGTTGCTATATACCTTATCTTGCTTAGGTCGGAGGGAAAAGATGGCTCAATGGTACGTTAAAGATTTAAGTGAGTTGACGAAAGTATCGGTGCAAACGATGCATTATTACGATCGTATCGGCTTGCTTAAACCATCGCTAAGGTTGCCAAACGGCTATCGTTTGTACTCTGAAAAGGATTTATTAAGGTTGCAACAGATTATTGCCCTCAAGTTTTTTGGCTTTGAGTTGACTCAAATAAAAAATTTGCTTTCTGAGGAAGTTAATATTATTGACCATTTTTCAGT
>CAYVBZ010000096.1:0-3939 GCA_964449835.1 uncultured Coxiellaceae bacterium
AGGGTGGATTAGGCGCTTTTTGCCGTAATCCACAAAATCAAACTTCATTCTGCTTTTCTTGTTTAGCCGTTAAGTTAAGATGACGACATTTTTTAATAACGCTGTACTAGAGCTGCCTTGTCCTTGCCTCCAACCGGTCCAAGTCCAATCTCAATTCATCAATTTCCTTAAAAAAATCTTGAAGCGCCTCCGCGTTCGGAAACCAAGGTTTTTCTTCGTGCACATATTCATTTAAATTCTGCACTAGGCTTTCTTTTGCCCCTTCTCCCCAAGCAAAAAATTTCTTGGTCCATCGCCCAAGCTGGTGCGCCGGGAGGTCACCGATGGCCATGGAAAGATATTCCTCCCAATCAATTTCAAGTTGGTCGAACAGAGCGATGACTTGCTGGCCTAGCTCGGCGTCTCCTTCGAGAATGACCTGCTCTGTGAGGAAATGGCGCTTTTTGTCGCGGCTTAAAGCTAAAGTGAAAAGATTTAAGGGTGTGCCGCGAATTTTAAGATCGGCGGCTAGTGTTTCCCCAGGCAGCACGCGGACCTTCTTTTCTTGAATGCTCAGCTGAAAACAAAGATGCAGTGCTTCCAGTTCAAGGGTGATGATTTTGCCTTCTAAGGAATGGAGACGTTTCGGCGACTCAGGGTCAAGTGCCAAGTAACGGTCCATCGCCTTTTCAACTTGCCGCAAAAAAAAGGATTTCATGATTTAGTATTTATACCCTTGATGCAAGGCGACAACGCCGCCAGTCAGGTTGTGGTAGCTCACGTCTTCAAAGCCGGCCTTTTCCATGAGGGCTTTCAAATCTTCCTGCTTGGGATGCATGCGGATGGATTCGACTAGGTAGTCATAACTTTTCCGGTCCTGTGTCACCCACTCGCCTAGTTTGGGAATGACTTTAAAAGAGTAGAGATCATAGAGTTTTTGCAGCCAGGGAAGTGTTAGGCGTGAAAATTCTAAAATGAGCACTTTGCCGCCGGGTTTTAAAACATGGTACATAGACCGTAGGGCCTTTTCTTGGTCTGTGACATTGCGCAGACCAAAGGCGATGGTGACACAATCAAAAGAGTGCGAGGGAAAAGGGAGTGCTTCTGCGTTTGCGAGAACATAGAAAATATTGCCGATTAAACCTTCATCAATCATGCGCTCTCTGCCGCGCGCGAGCATCGATTCGTTAATGTCTGTTAAGGTGACTTGGCCTTGCTTCCCCACTTTTTTTGCGAGTGCTGCCGCTAAATCGCCGGTGCCTGCCGCGACATCCAGGATGGCTTGGCCCGCACGTGCTTGGCATTGGGCGATGGCGGTGCGCTTCCATAAGCGATGCAGGCCGCCAGACATCAGGTCGTTCATGAGGTCGTAGCGGTTGGCGACGGAGTGAAAAACATCGGCCACCTGGCCGGCCTTTTCAAGCACGGGCACTTCTTGATAGCCGAAATGGGTGGTCTCGCCTTTAAGCGTCTCTTTCATGCTCTTTTAATGACTCTCATTAATGGCGTAGGGAACAAAGGCTTCATTCAATTGACGTGCCACGCGGATAAAGGTGGTGCGTTTGGATAACTCCTTCAAGCGGTGCGCGCCGACATAAGTACAGGTGGAGCGCAGTCCGCCTAAAACATCCAGGATGGTATTTTTGACTGCGCCTCGATAGGGGATATTCACCGAACGTCCTTCACTCGCGCGATATTCTGCAACGGAACCGTGGTGTTTTTCCATGGCTTCGGAAGAGCTCATGCCATAGAAGCGTTTATATTTTTTGCCCGCTTCTTCAATGAGCTCGCCGCTGCTTTCATCGTGGCCGGCCAGCATGCCGCCCAGCATGACAAAATCGGCGCCGGCAGCGAAGGCCTTGGCGACATCGCCCGGTGTTACGCAGCCGCCATCAGCACAGACTTGTCCGCCGAGGCCGTGCGCTGCGTCTGCGCATTCAATAATGGCTGAAAGTTGGGGATAGCCGACGCCCGTTTTTTCGCGCGTGGTGCAGACGGAGCCGGGACCTATGCCGATTTTGACAATGTCTGCGCCGGAGAGAATCAATTCTTCGACCATTTCGCCTGTGACGACATTGCCGGCCATGATAATTTTTTTCGGGAAGAGTTCACGAATTCGTTCGAGGCAAGCGACAAAACGTTCGGTATAGCCGTTTGCGACATCCAGGCAAATGAAAGGGACGTCCACGATGGCCATCGTTTCTTGGAGGTTTTTTAAATCTTTTTCAGCAACGCCGAGTGAAACAAAGCAATGAGGAAGCACGGCGGCGTGTTTGGCGGCAAATTTTTTCCAGTCGGCGGGCGTAATGAATTTGTCCATGCCGGTCAGTAGCCGGTGTTCTGCAAGCGCTTTGGCCATGGCGAAGGTACCGGTGTGGTCCATATTGGCAGCCACGATGGGAATGCCAGACCAGGTTGCTCCGGAGTGACGAAAGCGGAATTCACGTTCTAAGGAGACCTCAACGCGGGATTGCAGCACGCTTCGTTTGGGACGAATTAAAACGTCCGAAAAATCGAGTTTAATATCACTTTCGATGCGCATGGCTTTTTCCTCTGGCAGGGCAATCGTTTATAATGTGGAAACAAGAATGATGTCACATTGTATGGTTGAAATCAAAGGAAGCGCGCATGATGAAATTACAAGAAAAGACTCTTTTTAGAACAAAGAATTATGTGGGAGGCGCTTGGATTCAGGCGGACTCGGGCAAGACGTTTCCTGTGATCAACCCAGCAGACGGCCAGGTTTTGGGCGAGGTCCAGGCCTGCGGCACTGCGGAAACGCGGCGGGCGATTGAGGCGGCTTCAAAAGCTTGGCCGTCGTGGCGTGCTTTGGATGCGCGTTCACGGGCTGCGATTTTATGGCGTTGGGCGCAACTCATTGATCAAAACAAAGCGGATTTGGCTTCTTTGATTACCTTGGAAGAAGGTAAGCCTTTGTCTGAGTCTTTGTCTGAAATTGATTATGCGAATTCCTTTATCAAGTGGTTTGCGGAGGAGGGGCGGCGGATTTATGGGGATGTGATTCCGCCGGTGGTGGCGAACCAGCATCTTGTGGTCATTAAGCAGCCGGTGGGGGTGGTGGCTGCGATCACGCCGTGGAATTTTCCGGCGGCCATGATTACGCGGAAATGTGCACCGGCTTTGGCGGCGGGTTGTCCGGTGGTGGTCAAGCCTGCGGGGGAAACGCCTTTTACTGCTTTTGCCTTGGCGGCTTTGGCGGAGGAGGCTGGTTTGCCGAAAGGGGTATTTAATGTGATTACGGGAGTGCCGGAAGAAATTGGTTTGGAGTTGACCACAAATCCCTTGGTGCGAAAATTTTCTTTTACGGGGTCAACCGCAGTTGGGAAGTTGTTGATGAAGCAATGTGCGGGGACGGTGAAGAAGGTTTCTTTAGAGTTGGGGGGGAATGCGCCGTTTTTGGTGTTTGATGATGCGGATGTGGAGGCGGCGGTGGAAGGGGCGATGGCTTCTAAATTCCGGAATATGGGGCAGAGTTGTGTTTGTGCAAACCGGATTTTTGTGCAGGAAGGGGTTTATGAGGTTTTTACGAAAAAATTGGTTGCTGCGGTGAAGGCTTTGAAGGTTGGGAATGGGTTGGAGAAGGGGGTGCAGCAGGGGCCTTTGATTAATGAGGCGGGATTTAAAAAAGTACAAGAGCATATTGTGGACGCTGTGGCAAAAGGTGCTAAGATTGTGTGCGGTGGGAAGGGGCATGCGTTGGGGGGGTTGTTTTTTGAGCCGACGGTTTTGACGGAGGCGAAGATGTCGATGCGGTTGGCGAGGGAGGAGACTTTTGGGCCTTTGGCGCCCTTGTTTCGGTTTAAGGAGGAGGAGGAAGGGATTCGGATGGCGAATGAGACGGAGTTTGGGTTGGGGGGATACTTTAATAGTCGGGATGAGCATCGGGTTTGGCGGCTGGCGCAGCCGTTCCAGTGTCGGATGCTAGCGATTAATGCGGGA
>CAYVBZ010000097.1:0-3778 GCA_964449835.1 uncultured Coxiellaceae bacterium
AAAATCTTTACGGACTCGCTTTTTTTCAGTATAGGAGTATGACACCTTCATCGTGGTACCTCTGCGCGCACATTAAATTAAAAAGCGTATTTAAACTGAAATCCCAAGCGAAATTAGGAACTTAGGCCGTAGTGAAGAGGTCCCTATTCGCAATTTTTACGGGCAAAATAAAGCAGCCGAAAGCGCAATGCTTTCGGCTAGCTTAAAAAAGTCAGATTCTAACAAACCAGCGATTAGAATACTACTTAATTTCAACCGTTGCTCCTGCTTCTTCCAATTGTTTCTTGAGATCAGCAGCTGTTTGTTTGTTAACACCTTCTTTAACCGCACATGGAGCAGACTCCACCAAATCCTTGGCTTCTTTCAAGCCGAGACCTGTGATGGTGCGGATGACTTTAATCACGTTGATTTTGTTGTCGCCGGTTTTGGTCATCATGACGTTGAATTCGGTCTTTTCAGCGGCGGCTTCACCAGAAGCACCACCAGCTGCTGGCGCTGCGGCGACGGCCACGGCTGCCTGAGCGGAAACACCGAACTTTTCTTCCATCATTTTAACCAGGTCCACAACATCCATGACGGTCATTTCGGAAACTGCATTTAAAATATCTTCTTTGCTAACTGCCATAACACTTTTCTCCACCAACATTAATAATAAACCTTACTCCGCAGCCTGCTGCTTGTGATCACGGACAGCAGCGAGCGTACGAACCAATTTAGCGTGAGGCTCAGCGAGCGTTCTTACGAACTGAGTAATCGGCGCGTTAAGCATACCCAGCAACTGGGCAAGAGCTCCGTCGCGAGTTGGCATGCTTGCGACCTGTGAAAGCGCGTCTGCGGAAAGCACAGGGCCGCCCAGAGACATGGATTTCACTTGGAGCTTATCGCATTTTTTGACGTAGTCCTGAATTAAGCGCGCAGCAGCCCCAGGATCTTCCCCAGAGAATGCTAAAATGAGCGGGCCTACCAGGGTATCTTGCATCGCTTCGAATTTGCTGCCTTCCAACGCCCGTCTCGCCAAAGTATTACGCACAACGCGTAGATACATGCCAGCGGAGCGCGCTGTCTTGCGCAGCTCGGTGAGCTGAGCAACTGTCATGCCGCTATACTCTGCCGTAAAAAGTGAAGCCGCTTGTTGGGCGTGTATTGCTACTTCCGCCACAATGGCCTTTTTACCATCTAATTTTAAAACCACTCGATACCTCCTCACTTGACTATACTGGCAACACCATCGTTGGTATCACCGTCTGCGTAGGCAAACCTGTGAACACGCGTTAATTAAGCTGACGCGCCTACGGTCTTTGACAGGCATTGTCTAAAGCAGAAAGCTTAAGGTCAACGGCCCTCTCAAAAATCTTTAAAACACCTAGGTGCCAAAACTTGAAACATCGAGAACAAGGCCTGGGCCCATGGTGCTCGAGATTGTAATCTTTTTAAAATAAATGCCTTTGGAAGTGTTTGGCTTCGCTTTTCTCAAGGCTGCGATGACCGTTTCCAAATTCTGCGTTAAATCAGCTTCGGAGAAATCTAATTTTCCGATGGGGCAATGAACCACACCGCCCTTGTCAATACGGAAGCGGACCTGGCCCGCCTTGGCATTTTTAACAGCCGTCGCAATATCCTGCGTGACCGTGCCATCTTTCGGGTTCGGCATTAAGCCGCGAGGACCTAAAATTTGCCCTAACTGGCCCACAATACGCATTGCATCGGGAGTAGCCAGCACGACTTGAAAGTCAATGTCGCCCTTCTTCACTTTTTCTGCTAAATCTTCGAGGCCGACCAAATCCGCACCTGCTTGCTTTGCAGCATCCGCATGAGAAGCGGTGGTAAACACGGCAACTTTAATTTGTCTGCCGGTACCTTTCGGTAAAACAACCGAACCACGGACCGCTTGGTCCGATTTCTTGGGGTCCACGCCCAAATTCACGGCCACATCGACTCCTTCACGGAATTTCGCGGCGGGAAGCTCTTTCAAAAGCAGAAAAGCTTCTTTGGGGGTATAAATCTTTCCCGGCTGTAACTTTTCTTGAATAGCACGGGTACGTTTAGATAAGGTCGTCATCGCTTACACTCCTTCCACATCGACGCCCATACTACGAGCACTGCCCGCAATAGAACGAACAGCCGCGTCGAGGCTTGCTGCGGTCAAATCAGGTTCTTTTAATTTAGCAATTTGTTCTAACTGCTTACGGTTAATTTTTCCCACTTTGGTCCCACCTGGGGCAGAGCTGCCCTTTTCAAGACCAATGGCCTCTTTAATGAGATAAGAAGCAGGCGGCGTTTTAATAATGAAGGTAAAGCTACGATCTTCATAAACCGTAATTTCAACCGGGAAAGGTTTCCCTTGTTTTTCAGGGCCTTGGGTCTGGGCATTGAATGCCTTACAGAACTCCATGATGTTCACGCCTTGTTGGCCCAATGCGGGGCCGACTGGCGGGCTTGGATTTGCGGCGCCGCCTTTAATTTGCAACTTCACCAGCGCTTTTACTTTTTTTCCTGATCTACCTGCTGCCATATTTAAACCTCTCTAGAACCCTTTCTTATTGAAAAAAGGGAATTTATTTCTCGTGGTCTTATTTTGACCCTACTCTTACAAAATCTGTACAGCGCTAAAAAGCGAGTGGCCAATTCTAGCAACTCGCACGCAGTTTGCAACCTGATTTTTATCCTTTTTCAACTTGATCGAACTGAAGCTCGACGGGTGTGGAGCGACCAAAGATGAGAACTGCCACTCTCAAGCGGCTTTTTTCATAATTGACTTCTTCAACAACGCCATTGAAGTCAGCAAAGGGACCATCAATAACCCTGACCACCTCACCCACCTCAAACAAGACCTTGGGTCTCGGTTTTTCACTGCTGGTTTGGATTCGATCGAGGATAGCTTCCGCTTCTTTCGGGCTGATTGGCGCTGGCTTATCACTGGTTCCCCCAATAAAACCCATGACCTTCGGCACTGATCGCACCAAATGCCAGGTTTCATCGTCCATCATCATTTCAACTAGGACATAACCCGGGAAGAACTTTCGCGCGCTCTTGCGTTTTTGACCGCCGCGGAGTTCAACCACCTCCTCGGTCGGCACTAAAATCTCGCCAAATTTATCTTCTATACCGTCCCGCTTAATCCGTTCTTGCAAAGCTTGCTTCACGAATTGTTCATAGCCCGAATAGGCATGAATAACATACCAACGCATTTTGGATTTCGCGGTATCCGTTTCTTTTTGGCCTTGCGCTTGCTGCTGCAGGTCTTTGTCCTGTTTTGACTCATTTACCATTACTTTACCCTCTTTGGCCGGTAAGCCAACCAATAAGCCACATTAAGACACCATCAACACCCCACAAGGCGATTGATACGATGACAACCATAACCGCAATTATAAAGGTCGTTTGCACTGTTTCCTGGCGGGTTGGCCAGGTAATCTTACGCAGTTCAAGACGAGATTCGCGAATATAATTTAGAGCGAGTTTACCTTGTTGTGTCTGAAAAGCAATCAGTGCCACCACAGGCAGCCCCAGGAGCCAGGCCAATAAGCGAAGGGGCCAAGCAATTTGACCATAATAGTAGTTCGCGACAATGCCGGCCGCTAGCAGGAAAATAACAGTCAGCCATTTCAGCTTGTTCATGACTTCACCCGCTTCTACCAGCTTTATTGTCATTGCATTTGCCTTTGACTGACTTTTCATCGATTTAACCTGCTTAGGCTTAAAAGCACTCAGGCCAGGAGGGTTTCGAACCCCCAACCTACGGTTTTGGAGACCGTCGCTCTGCCAATTGAGCTACTGG
>CAYVBZ010000098.1:0-3401 GCA_964449835.1 uncultured Coxiellaceae bacterium
TGATGATTGCTCTCATGGCCTTAGGCATTCAAGCGGGCGATGAAGTGATCACCACAGCCTTTACCTTCATTGCCACAGCGGAAATGATTGCCTTGCTCGGCGCAAAACCTGTTTTTGTCGACATCGATCCGGCTACTTATCAAATGAATCCTCACTTCATTGAAGCTGCTATCACCAACAAAACAAGATGCATTTTACCCGTCAGCTTATATGGTCAATGCGCGGATATGAATGCTATCAACCTGATTGCCAAAAAATACCAGCTTCCTGTGCTTGAAGATGCCGCGCAAAGTTTTGGGGCAAGCTATCAAGGCCATAAATCCTGCAACTTATCGACCCTGGCTTGTACTAGCTTTTTTCCCTCTAAACCACTGGGCTGCTACGGTGACGGCGGGGCCTGTTTCACCAACGACGATAATTTAGCCGCTCGTATACGCAAAATACGTCTGCACGGCCAGGAAAAACGTTATGATCATCGGCTTTTGGGCATGAATAGCCGCTTAGATACCCTTCAAGCCGCTATTTTGCTCGCCAAATTGGAAGTATTCCCTCAAGAAGTAGCGGCGCGGGAGAAAATTGGCCGCTACTATGAAAAATTGCTTTCTCCACAGCTCAAAACAATGCAGATCGCTCCCGGTAACACCTGTGTCTTCGCTCAATATACCATTGCTGTGAACAATCGTCCCAGTTTACAAGACTATTTGACCCAGAGAGGCATTCCAACAGCCGTCCACTACCCGCTTCCCTTACATTTGCAGCCGGTCTTTGCTGAACAGTATTCTGAGCTCAGACTGCCTGTATCAGAAGCGGCCGCGACGCAAGTGATCAGCTTGCCCATGCATCCTTACTTAAGACCTGAAGATCAAGAGTATATTACTCAGCAAGTCTTAGCGTCATTACGCGCCGCCGCATGAACCCTCTTTATATTTATCCTCTCGCTGTCTTTCTGTCTTCACTCAGTCTGGTCTTCGGCATCCTGCGAGAATTTTTAATTGTCGGCATGCTGGGCTTTACCACGGTCAATGATCGTCTTCAACTCTATTTATCGATCTTTTATACCATCGGCCTTTCCATCGACGCCATGCGTTTGGCTTGTTTAAATCTTTATCTTGTTCTTTCTCTTAAACATCTGCTCTGGATTGCTTCAATCATCGCCCTGCCCTTTTCGATTGTGGTTGGCATAGGAATGAGTTACTCACTGGATCACCCGGATTTTTATTTATTAAGCATCTGTATTCTGGGTAGTTATTTGAATTTAATCGCCGCTCTCTTAATCACCTATCTACAACGCCAGAATTTGTTTTTAGCGGCGCAAATCATCAATATTATGCCTAATATTGTGCTGATTCCCGGCATTCTATTGAGTTATTGGTTTATCAATCATCATCTTCTTGCCAGCATTCTCTTTCTGACAGCGCTCATTCCTGTATTTCAGTGTCTGATTTTACTTTTTCTCGTCAGAAAGCAGCCGCGGCTCAGCTCAAGCCAACTCTCAAATACCCGCGGCTTTCTCACTTTCATGCGCCATTTTGCTGTTCTCTTTGGTGAGCAAGCTTTTCAAATCATTTTACGCACCGCCTTTTACGCCGCAGGCCCAGGTTTTCTCTCTGTTTATTCTCTCGCGATACGCATTTATTCCGCTTTTCGTTTTATTTTAATCGATTCTTTCATTGGCTCTAAATTGGCTCTCTGGACCCAGCAGCTTCCAGCCATTAAGCGATCACTCATTTTTGTCGCTGCGGTGATCACACTCTTGATCAGTCTTCAAGGACATCAAAATTTAATTCATACCGCTATTCAAATGGTCTTGATTCTGTTCTGTGGCTTCTACCTTTCCACCTTGGTCAGGATCATCTATTTTAAACTGAATCGCGACGACAATAATTCAAGGCTGGTTCTACAATTTGCTTTTTATGAACTCATTACTGCTTTTTTCGCTTTTCTTTTGGCTCGACAATTCAACTACCCTCTGCTTGCAATGCTCTGGGTTGGGTACATTGCCAAGCCCTTCATTCAACTTTTATTATTACGCAGACATTCATCTCATGCACCCCATCAAGACAGCTTGGCGGCTATTTGACAATTATGTCTTAGCGCGTTGGCAGAAACGGCCCTCGACGGCCCTATTCTGGTATTTACCTGAATCAGCAAACGTGCAATCCGCCGCTGATTTATCGCGTTATCAGCACAGCACGCCTTCTCCTTTTTATTTAATGGACTACAGACAAAAATTATCTTATTCCTTGGAAAATACAGAGGGTATTCTGGTTCTCCCCTATGATCAGCCAATTGGTCATCAACTCAATCCGGAAGCCGCCTTTCAGTATGCCTTGGGCTTACATGACCAACATTTATTCTCACCCTGCAAATTCCATGAAGATCAATTTTGGCGCTATGTCGATTATTTTCTCTCTCGGCAATCACCAGAAGGACTCTGGGCCTATCAATTTGATTGGTACGCCTCCACAGCGCCTTGGTATTCAGCATTGGCCCAAGCACGCGGGGCTTCCGTGATGCTGAGAGCATGGTTGATTCGAAAAGATCAAACATACCTGGATGCTGTCCACCAGGCCCTTTCTCGATTTGAGCTGCCGACTGCTCAGGGTGGTTTTTTACATCACTTGAAATCCAGCCCCTATTATGAAGAATATCCCAAAACACCGACCGGCGTGCTCAATGGTTTTATGGCTTCTCTGATCAGTATTTGGGAAGTCAGCTATTGGACGCGTGAACCGTTGTTTGAGAAATTATGGAAGCGCGGCATCGATTCCTTGCAAGCCATGCTGCCCCATTATTCCACGGGATGGTGGTCTCTCTATGACCTGGATTCGCAAAGTCCACTGGCCAATGTGAACAGTCCCCGTTATCATCTGCTTGAAATCAGTTATTTGCAGATACTCAGCGTGATTTCGCAATCGCGGGTGATCCAAAATGAATATCACAACCGCGTTCGCCAATATCATCGTTTTTATTCAAGGATGAAAGCTTATAGTATGAAATTCGCGAGGAAAATACTTTACAAGTAAGTGAGCGAGCATGAACAAAATCATTTTAAGCGGCGTTTTTTGTATACTATTCGTGGCGCTTCTAGCTAATCCAGCCCCCTTGTCCCTTGAAATTGAAGATGTGATTTTGCTCATTCTTCCTTTTTTATTATGTCTGTTTTGCTTAAGCGTTTCTCAGCCGATCGTGATCGCCAAGACACAATATCAACTATGCGCCGCCATTCTATTTTACTGTCTTTATTTAATCCTCTCTATTCTTGTTGGTCTGCTGCATGACGTTCCCTTTTTAAATATTTTACGGGGCATAGGCCCCTATATTAATTTCATTCCACTTCTTTCGATCGGTTTCATGCCGCCACATCGGCTGAATCCCTGGCGCATTGCATTCATCTTCAT
>CAYVBZ010000099.1:0-3392 GCA_964449835.1 uncultured Coxiellaceae bacterium
AAATGCAAAAACAAGAAGAAGAACAAACAGAAGAAAAGCCAGCCCATATTGATTTAAGGCCCTTATTTGAGGCTTATGCAGAATTTGAGAGACAATATCAACGTTGGGCCATCAATCGTGAGATATCCAATCAAGATCTTGATAACGCATGGTATAACTTAGGGAAGAAACAAAAAGAATTTTTGCCTGTGCATATGTTGAAAGAATTTTCACGGGAAGGGAACAACAGGTGGACGCCGAGTACGAGTTTTAATGTTGATCAGATGCCGAGGCCGTCAAATCAAATTTATAATAATCTTATTTTATCCGACGCTGATTGGGGAGTTTCTTTTACCTTAATTCGCAGCTGGCTCAAGGAAGCGATTGTAGCGGCGGGTAGTTGGCTCCGCGCGCGTCGCTTCATGGGTGCGGGGGCGGCGGTCAGTTATGATTCGGCGGCCTTTCTCCGTCTATTTGAAGTAAGAAGAAAAGATTTTACTACGCAGCTTTCTTTGATGTCGCAAAACGCTCTTGAAAAGGCGTCGCGCTGTAAACCGAGTAACCCACCCGCTAGCATAAACGAAAGAACCAGGCCCATAACAAGCGTTCAAGGCCTGTCCTCATTTTACCCCAAGGCCTACCGCCTGAGAATTTCTGGCCCGCCAAGCACATCATCCCCGCACGCTTTTAGCGGGGACCCCTGGTCAAAGTCGACCGCAAGCTCCAACGCTATTTAGTGAATAAAATGAATAATCATTAAGCTGATATAATTATTATGCGTATAAAAAAATCATTTATGAAGCGGATTAGGAAGTTTTTTTGGAACAAATAGAATTGGCTGAATTCATCCTCTCATTTTGTCATGCTAGCAAAAGTATGCTTGGCATGACAGGGGGCGTAGTCAGGGAGTCATGAGTGGGCTGTCGCCCTGGCTCGCCATGACAGCTTCAGTAAGAGAAGGTTCCAGAGTGTCATGCTTACATTCAGCAGCTTCACTTGTTTGTGGCTCTGGTCTTTTCCAAAATCTGAGGTTGCTTTTTAGAAATAATTCCAGGTCGAACGACTCTCTTTTTGTTTCGGGTAAAAGTTTGTTTTGGTAAAAAAAGGATTTTTTTTTCACCGTTTCTTTAATGAGTTCGCTGGCCTCTGCCATCTTCCACCTTCTAAAATCCCGGTTTTCCCTGCATAATAAATTCTGGTTTTCTCGATAGGCCATTTCTTTTTCATAGGCGCGTTGGAAATCCTTTTTAATTTTTGGCCTAAACTGCTCGTATTGTTCCTTCACTTCTTGAAATTTTTGCGCTGAAGGATTCAAGCTGTTGACAATTGCTTTTCCGCGCAGAACGAGATGGTAACTCAACAGGGCTAAGGCCCCAACGCAAACGAGGCCCCATCCCAAGGGCGTGCTCAGCAAGGGCGGGATAGCGAAGATGAGTGAGGAATTTATAATCATCAGTACGGCGCTCGAGACGGGCAAAAAATATTTCATGAATTTATGAAAGGGTTTTGGTTTAGGCTTCTTGATTTGGATTGTAGTATTGATTGTCTCTGCAAAATGGGCGTAGCAGGCATAGCTCTCTTGGTTGAGACGAACGCTAGCTGGATTGACCATGAGTTCATTGATTTTAGTGGCGCGGGAGATGTGCTCCCGGTCAAGGTCCAAAAGCTCGCTTAATTTGTCCGTCGAATCCAGGCCCATCGCTGTTTTGTGCTCAGAATTTTCAAGGTAATAATATAAGGCGACGTTCAGTAAGCTCAATGTGATTTCAAGTCCAATGCCTATAGCAGGACCTATGCCCGGAATAAAATAAATTAACTCATGCCCACCGACGATACTGCTTAGGCCCTCAAGAATAAGACCGGTGGTTAAAAGAACGCCGTAACCCAGTCGGCGGCAGCTGCGTTTGAATCGAGATTCTGGGGGTTTTTGCGGTGGCGGGTTTTCCCTCGAAAGTTGATAAAGATGGTCTTCAAAGGCGCGTATAATGGCCAACTGATATTGTTTAATCAGGAGCTTATCGGCATTATGCTCCATTTTGTTTTCAATTTCTTTAAGTGTTTCTAATTCTTGGTCCAGGGCCTTCAAGGTGTTTAAGCTGTCACCTTGCGGATAGGCCAGCAGGAGCGAATGTTTCTTGCAAAGACTCTCTAGTTTTTTTTTCTGTTCTACTTCGAGCTCAAAAGAAAAGGGTTTGAGACCAGGCAGCAAAGAGGATAATTTTTTTTTATTATAACTCATCTCTATGATTTCTATGGATCCGACCATAATTCTCTCGTTTAGGTGGTTCGAAGCAGATTATATACAAGTCGACTCTATTCCGAAAGTGTTAGACGGATTTAATCGCCTTAACAAAGTATGCGCCCGTCGTCTCAGCAGAATAAAGGCCCAAGCTGACAACTTGTCCTAACTGGACTTTGGCCATTATTATAAAAAACGACAAAGACCGTCTTATTTGATTAATTTATTTACATACCATAATTTTCATGATAATTTCTCGCCCACAAATTACACAAAATCGAGGTCGGTTCTCTCATGCTTAGACAAACAAAACATTTATCTTTAAATAACAATCCCGAGGATGAGAACCAGAATACTCCACCCTCTTATTCTTATGAAAAAGTTCTAGGCGTTCAGGATGACTTGTAAGCTAAGCTAGGTTACCTACTAGATATAGGGGGTTCCCGCTAAAAGCATGTGGGGATGATGTGCTTGGCGGGCCAGAAATTTTCAGGCGGTAGGCCTTGGAGTAAAATGAGGACAGGCCTTAAACACTTGTTATGGGCCTGGCCCTTTCGCTTATGCTAGCGGGTTACTCGGTTTACAGCGCCACGCCTCTGATCTTGTGGTTCCAGATTTTCAAGAGAATTTTGCGACAGCAAAAGAAGCTGCGTAGTAAAATCTTCGCTTCTTATTTTAAATAGACTGCGAAACGTTAACGAATCATGCCTGGCGTGGTCCGCCGACGTGTTAGGCAACCGTGCCTCCCCTCCTTCCCATCGCCGTAGAATTCGCGGCGGCTGGCCGCGAGCTAAGGTAAAAGAAGTTTCCCAGCCAGCGTCGGAGAAAATAGAAAGTAAAGGCTGCCACTCATCCTTAAGATGATTGTAAATTTGACAATCTGGGGCCCTCGACAGCTCATCAACATTAAAACTCGCACTCAGCGACCAGCTGTCCTCTTCTTCTTCCTCTTCATTTGCAAGCCGTGAAAACTCTTTCAACATATGCACAGGCAATAATTCTTTTTGTTTCTTCCCTAAGTTATACCATGTGTTATCAAGATCTTGATCGGTTATATCACCATTGAACCAACGTTGATATTGTCTCTCATATTCCGCATAAGCCTCAAATAAGGGCCCCAAATCAATATGGGCTGGCTTTTCTTCTGTTTGTTCTTCTTCTTGTTTTTGCATTT
>CAYVBZ010000100.1:0-705 GCA_964449835.1 uncultured Coxiellaceae bacterium
AAGACGTGTGCTGTTCCGATGTCCGAAAAATTTTTCGATGCAATGCGTAATGTTTTCTAAGACTTTGGGATCACTTTGTCGATCGATTTCGATATAAATCGGGGACTCTGCCACATAATCGGTTGCCGTGGATTCTGGGGGGTAAATCTCGACCACACAACCTTCACTATCCCGCTTTACTTTGAGTCCGTCAATATTGATGATCAAATGGATATTTAAACCCATGCGGTTCAATTCCATGGAAATGGAATCGACTAAAAAAGGCATCTCATCGCAGATAATTTCAATCACGGTGTGGGCCGACTGCCAGCCATGCTTTTCGAACTGCGGATTATAGGCCCGCACCTTGGCTTCATGCGGTTTTCGTTGATAGATATGGTGCCAGTGCGAAACAACGGCCCCATATAGATCAAGCGGCCCGCGTGAGCCCAAGTCTTCGGGCGAGACATTCCAGTAATACTGGCGAATAAAGGTTTCTAGGAGCGGTGCCTCATCCTTTGGAATTTTTTCTAGCACATAAACGACAATGCGTTCAATGATTTCCTTGCGGTTCTCTTCTAGCGTACGAGGCATAATGTTCACTTAATAATAATTAGATATTCAATAATTACTCAGAGACCTTAGATTTGTCATGCCAGCGCCCGCGGGGCGGAACGCCGGGCCCCCATGGGGAAGGCGTAAAACATGTTGACCACCAGAGCAGGC
>CAYVBZ010000100.1:715-3361 GCA_964449835.1 uncultured Coxiellaceae bacterium
CCCGGGGTGCCCACCCGCCCTCCCGCAATGGCAATCACATATTCCCTGGATGCCAGCCTTCGCTGGCATGACACCTTGGGATAAAGCAGAGGTCTGAATGTTTACCTTCAATAACCTATCGGAAAAATAAGAAAATCTTTGAGTTTTCAACGATAACCTATCACGGTCCAGGGGTTTGCTGCAATGCAGTGGGGATGTGACTTAGCTTAATACTCGCCTTTGAGGCCAACGCGTGTGCCCATAGGCCGTATTCGGCCCGAGTCCAAGATTCGATCACATTTTTCTGGGCGACGGACTTTGTTTTGGCGTCCGCATCGCCGGGAGTTCCCAAGGTTGCCTTGGTCACTGCCAGAATACCATAGTCTCCTGAGGGCAATAAAAAGGCCCCCACTACCGGTTTGGGGGGTTCGGCCAATAATGGTGCACGCCCCAGCATAAAGGCCTTGTCGACAATCCAGCGATCCATGGTTTGATCGCGTCGAGAAACATTGGTTTTTTGTTTCCAAGTAACCTGGTAGGGTTTTAGGGCCTGATCGGGCGTTTCACCCGATTCAATGGCGTTCACCACCTGTTTTGCAGCAGTTTTAAGCTGTTGTGCACTCACCTGCTGAACGTAATCTATCTTTACCTGTTCGGCAACCGCATCAAAGGTTTGCTGCTCCGCCGGTGAGTGCTGACTGAGCCGCACCAGCACCGCCCGTTCGGGGGTAAGATTGATGACTTCACTGTTTCTTTTTTCAGTAATAATGTCATGGCTAAAAGCGACCTGCAACAATTCTGGATATTGGGACCATTTCTCGGCACCCCGTCCTGCCCTATCGAAAGGCGCGGTCTCAAAAATGCTCAAATTCATGATTTGCTTTATTTTGTCCAAAGATTCTGGGGATTCGAATGCCAGGGTTGCCAGCTGTTCTTTTTTCTCTTCGAACAATTGTTGTGCCTTTTGTCGGCGATATTGCTCATTCACCGACTCTTTAACGGTCTCAAAGGGTTGGACCATGGCCAACTTTTGTTCCAGCAATTGAATGACGTGATACCCATCGTCTGATTTGACAATGGGGGAAAGCTCATGGGGTGTTTTTAAGGCAAAAACGGCCTCTTCAAAAGCAATATCCAAATCCCCTTTTCCAACCCAGCCCATGTCACCACCATGTTCCCGTGTTTCTGAATCATCCGAGAATTTTTTTGCCAATTCTTCGAAATTCCCACCCGTTTTTAATTTTTCCAATACATTTTCGGCAGCGGCCAATTGTGCGGCTTGAGCGGCCTGATCGCCACCTTCGGTAGAAAATAGGATATGTCGTACATGACGCATCTCGGGGGTATTGTAGAATCCCTGGTTCTCCAGATAAAAGTTTTTTAATTCCAGGTTACTGGCTTTGACTTCATCCATCATTTGGCTTAAACGCAGCTCAACATATTGCAAAGATACTTGTTCAGGGCGAATATACCGTGCTTTGTGTGCATCATAAAAGGCTTGCAAAGCCGTTTGATCTTTGTCTATTTTTTCGGCAAATGACTGACTGGACAAAACGGCATAACCGATATCTCGCTTTTCCATCAGCAGTTGTATGGATTGCATAAATTCATAGGGGAGCCAAAAATTAGACAAGAAAATACCCTGTTCCGCTTGGGAGAGCAAGAGATTTTGTGCCAATTCTTGACGAAACGAAGCGTCTTGATAGCCGTAATTTTTCAAAACAGTCAGGTATTTCTTTTTGGAAAATTTTCCTGTTTCGTCTTGAAACACGGGAATGGTTGCCAATGCTTTGGCCACCTGGGCTTCGCTGATGTGAAATCCTGCTGCTTTTAAACCATTGGCCAAGGCCTGGGCCTGCACCAAGGCATTACGTATTTCTTCGATGGCTTGGGGGGAAACGGGAGCCCCTCTTTCGCGTTCCATACGCTCAGCAAACATCATAACGGTTTGCCAGTCGATATTATGGCCATCTACCGTTGCAGCAACGGCGGTATTTCGGGAAAAAAATAATTGATTCAAGCCTACAAACGCAAAAGAAGCAATAATCAAAAAAAGGATGATTGATGCGAAAATGCCCTTGAGCTTATCGTTGAGGATTTGCAGCATAATGTGTGGCACTCAAAGATGGTTGCAATTGGCGGAGCGGACGGGACTCGAACCCGCGACCCTCGGCGTGACAGGCCGATATTCTAACCAACTGAACTACCGCTCCAAATATTGGTGGGTGCTGAGGGGTTCGAACCCCCGACCCTCGCCTTGTAAGGGCGATGCTCTACCAGCTGAGCTAAGCACCCAAGTATTTTTTTTACGCTTCCTGCGTTGTCGTTTCCTCGACCATTTCGCCGCTTGCCACCGCGTCTTTTAGGCCTTTTCCTGCTTTAAAGACAGGAACCAGTGCTTCTGGAATTTGCAAGATATCGCCGGTTTGTGGGTTACGTCCGGTTCTTGCCGCACGAACCTTAGAGTCGAAAGTACCAAAGCCAATCAAAGAAACCTGTTCTCTTTTAATTAACGCTGCGGTTACCGCACTCATAAAGGCATCTAGCGCCTTGGCCGCTGCCGCTTTTGTTAAATTCGCCTTTTCGGACATAATGTCCACTAATTGCGCTTTTTTCACAAGTATCCCCTTTGATTGATAACAATTTCCTGTGGTGACTTTATACCAA
>CAYVBZ010000101.1:0-3164 GCA_964449835.1 uncultured Coxiellaceae bacterium
TTTGTTTCGGTTTAAGGATGAGGTGGATGGGATTCGGATGGCGATTGAGACGGAGTTTTGGTTGGGGGGATACTTTTATAGTCGGGATGTGCATCGGGTTTGGCGGGTGGCGGAGGCGTTGCAGTGTGGGATGGTTGGGATTAATGCGGGGATTTTTTCGAATGAGGTGGCGCCGTTTGGGGGGGTTAAAGAATCGGGGATTGGCTGTGAAGGCTCTAAATATGGGATCGAAGAATTTCTGGAAATTAAATATCTTTGTATGGGGTGAGGGGTTGGGTGGGGTATTGAGAAGAGGAAGGTTGTGTACTTCCTTTGCGGGAGCGCACATCCCTGTGCTCGGCCTTTGTTCCATCCCTGGTACGGACGTCCCGCAAAGGAAGTACACAACCTTCCTCTTCTCAATACTCATTGTTTTGTATTTCTTTTTCTCTTTCTCTTTGCAGGCAGCAGTTGCGGGGGGAGCGGATGTTTATAGTTTTCATTCTCCGCAGGAGAATGAAAGGTTTTTGGGGTTGACGAAAGAGCTTCGTTGTTTGGTTTGTCAAAATCAAAGTTTGGCGGATTCGGATGCAGACTTGGCGAAGGATTTGCGGGCCAAGATCTATTTGATGATAGAGGAAAAGAAGTCGGATGAGGAGATTCGGGCGTTTTTGGTTGCGCGTTATGGGCGGTTTATTTTGTTTTCACCGCCTTTAGAGAGGGCGACGCTCTTCTTGTGGGGATTTCCAAGTCTTTTATTAATATCGGTTTTTTCTGTTTTGTTCTGGGTACAGCGAAAGTCTTCCCACTAGGAATATGTTAATATAATGTATAGGGAGAATAATAAAAAATGACCTCATCACAGCAAAAAAATCGGGACCTCGGGGTATTGGGATGGCGAGAGTGGGTCTCTCTTCCTGATTTGGGCATTGAACGAATTAAAGCCAAAGTGGATACGGGGGCACGTACTTCCACGCTTCATGCGTTTTCTTTGGAACCTTTTAATCAAAATGGACAAGAAAGAATCCGTTTTGCCATGCATCCTTTGCAGCATAATACGAAAAAAATGATTAATTGTGAGGCGGATGTGGTTGATATCCGCTGGGTCACAGACTCGGGGGGGCATAGTGAAGAACGCTATGTGATTCGCACGCCGCTTGTTATTGATAGACAATCCTGGCCAATCGAGATTACATTAACCGAGCGCGATACCATGCTCTTTCGTATGTTGCTCGCTCGGAATGCGATTCGTGGGCACTTTATGGTGGATCCTGCGCGCTCATTTTTGAAATCTAAGAGGAAAATATTGTCTTTATGAAGATTGCGATTTTATCGAGAAGGAAAAAAATCTATTCCACGCAACGTTTGGTTGAAGCGGCGGAAAAACGCGGCCATCAAGCGGATGTGGTGAATACCTTGCGTTGTAATATGAATATTACTTCTTCGCATCCAACTGTCTATTGCGGCGGGAAAGCTTTGGCTGATTATGATGCGGTGGTTCCGCGAATTGGCGCTTCGGTCACTTTTTATGGCGCGGCGGTGGTGCGTCAGTTTGAAATGATGGGTGTGTTTTGTGTGAATGACTCTGTTTCGATTACGCGTGCGCGGGACAAGCTGCGGTCTTTGCAGCTTTTGTCGAAGAAAGGGATTGGTTTGCCGATTACGGGGTTTGCGCATTCGCTGGATGAAACGCAGGACTTGATTAAGATGGCGGGCGGCGTGCCCTTGGTGGTGAAGTTTTTGGAGGGCACGCAAGGGATTGGGGTGGTGTTGGTGGAATCTTTGAAGGCGGCGCGTAGTATTATTGAGGCTTTTTTGGGGCTCAAGGTGAATATTATGGTGCAGGAATATATTAAAGAAGCGGGTGGGGCGGATATTCGCTGTTTTGTTGTTGGCGATCAGGTGGTCGCGGCGATGAAGCGGCAGGCGAAATCAGAAGAGTTTCGTGCAAATTTGCATCGTGGGGGTGTCGCGACTTCGGTTGAGATTACGCCGGAGGAAAGGAACATGGCGATCCGGGTGGCCCATATTATTGGCTTGAATGTGGCGGGCGTGGATATTGTGCGTTCGAATCGGGGGCCTTTGATTATGGAAGTGAATGCAACGCCAGGGTTGGAGGGCGTTGAAAAGGTCACGGGAGTCGATGTTGCGGATGCGATTATTCAGTTTATTGAAGAAAATGTGGAACAAGAAAAGGAAAGGCCAAAGAAGTAGTCTCCGCATTCGTCGTCCCGGGGCTTCTCCGCGGGACGACGAAAGAGGGTCACTGTAACATTGATTTAAAATCGATTGCCAATTGCTGTAAATTCAGTCTGTTTAAAAATAACGAATAACACATCCATGCACTCAAAGCGGCCAGGTCTCTAAACTGCGGGGGCATGAATTTTGGCGGGGTGACAATGCCTTCTTCAACTAAATCAGTAAGAATGTGCAAATCTTCTAAGGTGGTTTTTCCTAGGAAAAGCATGGGAATCTGCTTCAGCAAACCGCGCTGTACAGCGAGGCGAATATAATTGTAAATCAGGATAAAACCTTTGCTGTAAGATAAATCTTTGGTAAAAGGCCCGCCATCTGGGATGCTGCCGCGAAAGACGCGCGTTGTGGCGCTGTAGCTGCTGTCTTCGTCCATGCCCTGGTCGCGATAGAAATTAAAGACATCGAGAAAGTTGGCGCCTTCTTCGGCCATGTTGACGGCGATGATGCGGTTGGTGAGGCGCTTTACGCGAGATGGGTAGGAGGAGAAGGTGAAAATTTCTGTGATAATGCCGAGGCCTTCTTGGGTGATTGTGGAGGAAGGAGGGCCTTTGCTTAAGAAAGTGCAGATGGGTTGGGTCAACCCATTGAGGGTGGTGCCTAAATGGACCCAGCCTTCGTGGATTTCCAGAATGCGCAGCTCGCGCTCGCTGAAATAAAGTCCGGAGTGAATTTTGATGCGTTCGGCGCCGGCGGAGGCGTCAGCGATAATGCCGTCGCTCAGTTCGACACTCACTGTTTGTTCGGTGAAATAGTCTTCGAGTTTTTTGCTGAGGATGGCAACTGCTTCTTCGCTAGAATATTTTTTTTCGTCCGATTTAGTGGTTACCTGGTCCTCTATATGGCTGAGTGTTGTGGTGACGAGGTTGGCCAAATCTTTCAAGGTGGGGGCGCCGGCGTGAAAGGCATCTTCGGCGCTGCCATATAATTCC
>CAYVBZ010000102.1:0-3163 GCA_964449835.1 uncultured Coxiellaceae bacterium
TTTATTTTTTCCAGAATCTGCCTGCTCATATGACGATGTTTTTTAAGAATGGCATAACATTTTTTAATGTCGTTGCCCAACAGAGAAACTTCCTCGTCAAGGTTGAGATCATCAGTTTCAGAAAAAAGATTCTTATTGACCAGTTGTCTAGCGCCCGCCATGTTAATTTATCCTGAATGAGTAAAAAATTGACAGTAAAAGCAATAAAGTCATTTTAATGTGTTAGTGAGACGTGATTTGTCTGGTTGTAGAGCATTACCGCAAACTGCTGCCACAGTTTATCCAGTTTTAGTTTTTTTGCAAGATCAACACCCCTAAAATCCCGAACGCTTACGCCGCAAAAACCTATTCAAATTTTGACATCCTCCTCGTCCTAAAGTACGAGGATTCCTACCACGCTCAAGCAACTTGCGCCTGAGTCATCTCGGTGGGTTCCTGATTCATCGAGTGGCCTAACCGCGCCAACTCTCCACAGGCTAGCCGGGCATGCCCTGCCCTTAGTATATTGATCGCACCCACAAGGTCCGCATTCTCCGCTTTACCGCAGCTAACACAGACAAATTCTGCTTGGCTCTGTCGGTTTGCTTGCGAAACGCAACCGCAGTCGGGGCAAGTTCTGCTCGTATTTCGCGGGGCAACCGCTATCACCATGCCCCCTCGCCAGGCTTCCTTGTACTCTAGTTGTCGCCTGAACTCATACCAACCTTGGTCGAGAATCGCCTTGTTTAAGCCCGTCTTCACTTTCACCTTCCGGCCAGGCGCAGCAACACTTCCCGCAGCGCTCTTGCTCAGGTTCTTAATTTGCAGGTCTTCGATACACACCATCGCGTGGTTTTTGCTGATGAGGTGGCTCGTTTGATGCAAATAATTTTGTCGGGCCCGCCTGATTTTGCGGTGAAGACGACTAATCCCGGCCATGGCTTTCTTCCAATTCCGGCTTCTTTTCCTTTTCCTGCTCGCCTGCCGCTGAAGAAACGCTAGACGGTCTTGATACTGACGGAAACTGTGGACTCCTTCGAAAAAACTGCCGTCCGAGAGAGTCGCAAAGCGAGTGATACCAACATCAATCCCTATAGCAGTCTTTGAAGGGTGGATAGCTTCAGGGACTGTTCTTTCGGTTTGGATACTGACATACCATTTCTCCCCATAGCGGCTAATCGTGACATTCCCAATTTCGCCCAAGACCTCGCGGCTATTACGATAGCGCAACCAGCCGAGTTTGGGGACCCACAACCGATCATGGGCTTGGTCCAGCTTACAGCCTTGAGGAAAACGGAAGGAATCATGAATGCCGCGACTTTTGAACCGGGGAAAATCCGCGCGCTTGGAGAAAAAATTGCCATAGGCCCGCTCAAGGTCTTTCAGGGATTGTTGCAAGGCTTGTGAGGGGGCATCCTGAAGCCAAATCGTCTTTGCTTCATACCGCCAGTGGGTGAGTTCCTTGCAAAGTCCAGCATAAGACAGCTTCTTCTCGCCATTTGCATATCGCTTTTGTTGCAAGTCCAACGCTTTGTTGAACACATGGCGACAAGAGCCCGCAAAACGATACAACCAGCGGGTTTGATGGGTGTTCAATCGAAGTTCGTATTTAAAAGCTTGCAGGCGATTCATCTTAAAAATATACTTTGGCCTATGAATAAAATCAATCCAATTCGTACCGGTAGACACTGTGTTTTTAACCTACACGTCCATTTGGTCTTTGTTACTAAATATCGAAAGAAAATGTTCAATCAGCGCGCACTCAATGTCCTGAATATCATTTTTTCGAAAGTCTGTGATGATTTGAACGCCAGACTCATTGAAATGGATGGAGAGAATGATCACGTTCATCTATTGGTTGAGTATCCCCCAAAACTATCCGTCTCTGTCCTGGTGAACTCACTCAAGGGGGTATCCAGTCGACTGCTCAGGAAACATTTACCTTCTATAGCAAAACATTACTGGAAGGGTGTGCTTTGGTCGCCCAGTTACTTCGCCTCATCCTGCGGTGGCGCACCAATCGATATAATCAAACAATACATTTTACAGCAAAATACCCCAACTTAGCTTTTGGCAACTTCGTCGCCCGCGCTATCCATCCCCGCGATGAATGGCGGGGCTTTTCGCGCGATTTTAAGGTAAAAAGACCGCGAATTGGGGTGGATTAAGCCAGTCTTACCCACAGAAACTGTGGGTAAGTTTAAGCTGCTGCCCCTTCTTTATTGCGATCACCAGATTTTCTGGAATGAGATACAAGAATATCAAACCCTTTTTCTGCGACAAGATTAAGTAATCTAAGGGATGTTCCACTAGGATGTTTTTCCCCTTGTTCCCATTGCCTAACCGTTGACACGCTTATGTTAAAGTGCCTAGCAAAAACAGGTTGGCTAACTTTTGCAGTCAATCTGATTCTCTTTATTTCAACTGGTGAATATACAATTATCGGTGGCACCCACTCTTCATCAAATTCGCGCATAGTCTTGGCATCAATAATATGTGCATCGTAAAGCCCTTTCGCAGTTTCACGAATAGCCTCTGATAACGTTGGATGCTTCTCTTTTTTGCGAGTGCTCATGGCTTCACCTCGTATAATGTACCGTTTTCAATCATTGCTTCTAACTTGTTTTCTTGCGTATCTAATAAAAATTTAGCCAACTTTTTTAGGTCTTGTTCTTCTTTCTCACTGATATTTGTGCGTTGATTTTTGGCAAATCCATACATGAAAAAAATCCGATGTCCTTTTTGAAAAGCCACTATGGTTCTAAACCCTCCCCTTTTCCCTTGGCCTTTTCTCGCTAAGCGCTTCTTAAAAACATCACCGCCCAAGGCACCGTCAACAAGCCCAGCTTCTATTTCGGTAGCAGCTTTAGTAAGGTCAGTGTCTTTTACACCTTCAGACTTTGCCCATTTCTGGAACACTTTATTCTTGTAAACCTTCATTTTCTTCCCTTGATACAAGTATATCACCTAGTGATGCATTTTCAACTAGAGCGACCAGAAAATCAAGTTATATAAAACACTTGAAAATCAATCAGCCCTGTACGGTACAAAAGGCAGGGTTAACAGAAAATAAATAAAATCAATACCATACAATTTTAGACGTTCCTGTAAACGTTCCTTTAGAACATCTTAAGGATTTGATCTTAAAATGTACCCACAGAGCTTATAAAGCAAACGCGCTCCC
>CAYVBZ010000103.1:0-3013 GCA_964449835.1 uncultured Coxiellaceae bacterium
GTGGTCGTTGGTTCGATCCCAATCGTGCCTACCAGACGAATCTCATCCCTTGCACCCAGCAGGGGTATTTACTTTAAGAGACAAACAAATTATGCCTGTCATTACCTTGCCTGACGGAAGTCGAAAACAGTTTGATCATGCGGTAACAGTTGCCCAGATTGCCATGAGCATTGGCGCTGGTCTGGCAAAAGCGGCCATTGCTGCAAAAGTGGATGGTAGCTTGGTTGATACATCTTATTCCGTTGAAAAAGATGTTGCGATTTCTATTGTCACAGAGAAAGATCCAGTAGCACTTGAAGTCATCCGCCACTCAACGGCGCATTTGTTAGCTCAAGCGGTTAAGTCATTATTTCCTACCGCTCAAGTGACCATTGGTCCCGTGATTGAAGATGGGTTTTATTATGACTTTGCTTTTGGTAGAACCTTCACGCCCGAAGATTTGACTCGCATTGAAGAAAAAATGCTGGAACTGACAAAACAAGATTTGATCGTCACTCGTACTGTTATTTCACGGGATGAAGCCATCCAATTTTTTCGTGGGATTGGCGAAGAATATAAAGCAAAAATTATCGAAGCTATCCCGGAAAATGACATTTTAACGCTTTATCAACAAGGGGATTTCATTGATTTATGTCGAGGTCCACATGTGCCCAGTACCGGAAAACTGAAAGCCTTTAAACTAACAAAAGTGGCTGGTGCGTATTGGCGCGGTGATTCTAATAATGAAATGCTCCAAAGAATCTATGGTACAGCATGGACCGATAAAAAATCGTTGGATGACTATTTACGACGTATTGAAGAAGCTGAGAAACGTGATCATCGTAAGCTCGCCAAGACACTGGATTTATTCCATTTTCAGGAAGAAGCCCCTGGCATGGTATTTTGGCATCCGAATGGCTGGGCTATCTATAAGCAAATTAAAGATTACATCAGTCAGCGAATTTCAGATGATGGTTATCAGGAAGTGGCGACTCCTCAATTGGTTGATTTAGAGCTATGGAAAAAATCCGGACATTGGGACATGTTCAGTGAGGAAATGTTTACAGTGGAGGCGGATGATAAAAAATTTGCTTTAAAACCAATGAATTGTCCATGCCATGTTCAAATCTTCAAGCAGGGCTTGCGCAGTTATCGTGATTTGCCTCTCCGATTAGCGGAGTTTGGATGCTGTCATCGCAATGAGCTGTCTGGTGCGATGCATGGATTAATGCGAGTCAGGCAAATGGTGCAAGATGATGCCCATATTTTTTGCACTCAAGATCAATTGCAAAGTGAGTCAGCCCGATTCATCAAGCTTATCCTGGATGTTTATTGTGATTTTGGATTTAATGAAATCCTAGTTAAATTGGCGACTCGTCCTGATAAACGCATCGGATCGGATGAAATATGGGATTCCGCCGAACAGGCGCTTGCTGCTGCTTTACAGCAGGCTGGATTAGCTTATGAAATTAAGCCCGGTGAAGCAGCTTTTTATGGGCCCAAGATAGAGTTTCATTTAAAAGATTCTATTGGCCGTACCTGGCAATGCGGCACGTTGCAGGTGGATTATAATCAGCCTGACCGATTAGATGCTTATTATATCGCCGAAGATAGCAGTAAAAAGACTCCCGTCATGTTGCATCGTGCTATTCTAGGGTCACTTGAGCGGTTTATTGGAATTTTAATTGAACATTATGCAGGTAAACTGCCTGTCTGGTTAGCGCCGGAGCAGGCTGTTCTGCTCAATATTACGGATCGAGCAGCTGATTTTAGTCATGAAATCGTGAAATTCTTAAAAAAACACGGGGTTCGGGCAAAATCGGACTTGAGAAATGAGAAGATCGGCTTTAAAATCCGCGAACACACTTTACAGTGTGTTCCCTATTTGTTGGTCGTAGGCGATCGTGAAGTTGAAACACGCACTGTTTCAGTGAGAACCCGCCAAGGTGAAGATCTGGGTAGTATGCCATTAGACAACTTGTTGAGTCTGATTGAAAAAGCGATAGCAAAACGCGGCAAAATAACGGATTAGTTAGGAGGAAACGAGAATTAGTACAGAAAAAAAGCCTCGAATCAATGAGGAAATTAGGGTCCCGGAAGTCCGACTAATTGATGCTGATGGCAATCAGTTGGGTATTGTTTCATCCCGCGAAGCGCGACGAATCAGTGAAGAAGCCGGATTGGATTTGGTTGAAATATCACCAGACGCTAAGCCGCCAGTCTGCAGAGTAATGAATTTTGGCAAATTTGCTTATCAGCAAAGCAAGCGTAAAGCGGCAGCCAAAAAGAAACAAAAACAGGTTCATCTCAAGGAAGTTAAGCTCCGCCCAGCGACGGAGGAAGCTGATTACCAGGTTAAGTTGCGTAATATTACTCGCTTCCTGGCAAGTGGTGATAAAGCGAAAATCACAATCCGATTTCGTGGGCGCGAAATGACGCATCCTGAATTAGGTATGCAATTGATGGAACGTATTATCGCAGATTTGACAGATCATGGTATTGTTGAACAGCGTCCAAAATTGGAAGGTCGACAAATGGTGATGGTCATTGGACCGAAAAAAAGTAACTAGTAGAACGTTCGTTTAATTTTGTCCAGAACATTAACAGACGAACGACTGGATTTCAGGATGAAATCCAAAGCGCCAGGGATGGCGAGTTTGGAGTGAGTAGTTAATGGTCTGGACAAAATTAAACGAACGTTCTTGTACTTAAGATTTAAACTGGAGTATTAGCTAATGCCAAAGTTAAAAACTAACCGTGGTGCGGCAAAACGTTTTAGAGCGACAGCCAGTGGTTATAAATGCCGTCGTACTAACCGTAACCACATTTTGACCAAAAAGACAACGAAACGTAAGCGTCATTTACGTACGACGGGTCGAATTGATGCATCGGATATGCGTTCAGTAGCACGCATGTTACTGGATCAATAAATCGTTTTTTGTTTGAGGAGAGAGTAAAACATGTCAAGAGTAAAAAGAGGCGTAACAGCGCGCGCCCGCCACAAGAAAACACTGGCTAAAGCGAAAGGTTATTA
>CAYVBZ010000104.1:0-2975 GCA_964449835.1 uncultured Coxiellaceae bacterium
CAAGCCGAGTCTATAGACTGACCAAATCGCCAGAAGGCCCGCCATTGCAGAAGGAAAACGTAAAACCCAGGTATTGAGAGAGCCAGTGATGACTGAAGTTAAAGCAATTAACCAATAGGAGAGTAGCGGTTTGTCGTAGTAATCATTCCCCCCCAGATAAGGATGGAAAAAATCATGACGGAAAAACATGCCGCTCACAATATCTGCCCAGCGGTGCTCTTGGGTCCATAATTCCCGGCCGCCTAACATCATCAAAAGTAAAAGGGCGGCGCCTAAAAAGAGGTAACTGACTCGGGCTGTGGGGCCCCAGAAGAAAGCCGACCAGGTTGAAGTTTGTGTGCTTGGTTTGACCATCATTCAGGGCCCTAATTGGAAAGGGGCGATTATAGCGAAGAACGCAGCAAGAATGTAGCCTGGCCCTTTGAATTCCTGGACAGCGCAAGGCCGTTGCTACTATAGTAGGCATTTTATGTAGAAGGAAGGGGCGATGTTTCAAGGCAGTATGGTGGCACTGGTCACCCCCATGCAAGAAGATGGGACCATAGATCAAACCGCATTCAAAGCCTTAATTGAATGGCAGGTCCGTTCCAAAACCAACGCGCTGGTCATTTCTGGGACAACCGGTGAGTCGGCCACCTTGGACCACGCTGAGCAAGATGAAATCATCCGGCTTGCCGTCAAACAAGCAGCTGGTCGTGTTCCTGTTATCGCGGGCACGGGCTCGAATTCAACGCGGGCCGCACTTCAGCTGACCCTGAACGCAAAAAAAGCAGGAGCAGCCGCCTGTCTGGTTGTAACGCCCTATTATAATAAACCCACGCAGGAAGGCCTCTACCAACATTACAAAACACTTGCGGAAAAAGCTGCTTTGCCGATCATTCTCTATAATGTGCCCGGACGTACCGCCTGTGACCTTCTTCCTGAAACCGTCGAGCGTTTAGCTAAATTGCCGCAGATCATTGGCATCAAGGAAGCCACAGGAAAGCTAGAGCGGGCACAAGAAATTATGAAACGTTGTGGCAGCGCCTTTGCTGTCTATAGCGGTGACGATGCAACGGCCCTTGAACTGATGAAGCATGGCGCAAAGGGCGTGATTTCTGTCACAGCCAATGTAGCCCCCGTTAAAATGCAAGAAATGTGTGAAGCCGCTCTTCAGGGAAATCTAAAAAAGGCGGAGTCGCTCAACCAAGAACTGATGGCTTTGCACCATAAATTGTTTGTTGAACCCAACCCAATTCCGGCAAAATGGGCCCTGCAGCAGATGGGCTTGATTCCCCAAGGCATCCGTTTGCCCCTTCTGGCGCTTGACCCACGCTATCATCAAGAGCTAACCCAGGCCATGCAACAAGCAGGAGTGAACTTAGAATATGCATAAAATGAAACAGCTCGTATTCATGTTATTTATTTTGATTTTAAGCGGCTGCTCGAATTTCGCGGATGGTAACCGCGTGTCAGCGCCCTCCTCCGAGAATAAAACGGTCCCGCCCATGAAAACGCCGCCGGGCATGTCGATTGGCTATGATACTCTTTACCCCATTCCTCAACGAAATTACCCGAGCAAGCCAAAAGCAGTTGATATCAGCCCCCCGAGCACCTTTGCGAATAAAGATATTGGTCACGGCTGGTTTTCGTGGTAAGAAAGAGCAACCCAAAAGGAGAGGTACCGAAGTGGTCATAACGGCGCCGACTCGAAATCGGATGGGGAGTTCACCCTCCCACGCGGGTTCGAATCCCGCCCTCTCCGCCACATCAGCATTCAACGACTTCCAAAGCAGTCCATAAAACCGCTCAAAAACACTGTAAAACATAGCACATTCTAACATCACACTTCCCTGCAAGTCCAAAGAACACCTATTGAATCCAAGACTTTTTGGGGGTATAAATGTGGGGTACTTTGCATTTTCAAAAAACAGATACCCCCACGTATCTCAAAAAAACATGCTTGGAGATACCCCCAATGTCGTTAAAAGAAGTCACTCTAAGGAACGCAAAGCCCAAGGATAAAGCGTATAAGCTCTTCGATGGAGAAGGCTTGTTTCTACTGGTTACTCCTCAAGGACGAAAGTATTGGCGGCTCAAATACCGCCTCAAAGGCAAGGAAAAGCTTCTCGCACTTGGCGTTTATGATCACATCACCTTAGCAGAGGCACGCACAAGGCGAAACGAAGCTCGAAATCTAATAGTAAAAGGCATTGACCCAGCACTCCTGAAACAGGATAAGAAAATCTCTGACCGAAAAATGACCGAGAACTGCTTTGAAACGATCGCTCGTGAATGGCACGCTAAGTTTTTATCACAATGGACAGCCAAGCATGCTTCCAGAATTATTCGCCAACTTGAAAATGACATCTTTCCCTGGCTTGGTGAACGTCCAGCGGTAGAGATCACACCCCCAGAGCTTCTCAGAATCTTGCAACGTATCGAAAGCAGAGGCGCAATTGAGACAGCACACAGGTCACATCAAATCTGCGGGCAAATATTTCGCTATGCAATCGTGACAGGACGAGCAGAACGCGATCCTTCTGCTGACCTGCGGGGGGCGTTACCACCCGTAAGAAGAAAGCATCATGCATCGATCACTGATGCCTCAGCTATCGGCGATCTTCTTCGCACTATTAATGATTATCAGGGACATTTCGTAACAAAATGTGCTTTACGTCTTGCACCTCTCCTTTTTGTTCGACCTGGAGAGCTGCGTCACGCAGAATGGGTGGAGTTTGACCTTGAAAATGCCGAATGGCGAATTCCTGCGGAAAAAATGAAAATGAGATCCAAGCATATTGTTCCGCTCTCTACACAAACAATAAAAATTTTGCAGGAGCTTTATCCGCTTACAGGCGAAGGAAAATATGTTTTTCCTTGTGTGCGCTCCCCTTCTCGCCCCATGTCTGAAAACACCGTAAATGCAGGTTTACGCCGTCTAGGCTACACCAAGGAAGAAATGACTAGCCACGGCTTTCGTAGCATGGCCTCTA
>CAYVBZ010000105.1:0-2957 GCA_964449835.1 uncultured Coxiellaceae bacterium
CAATATGGGTTAAAATTGGCGGCTTAGTTGTCCAGAAAGCGGGGGAACGCTACAAGTCATCGATTTTATTAGATAAAATTTAGCGCAAACTAAAATGCACCCAATCTCTCACCCAACATTTATATTGTACTGTTACGAAGAGCTACGATCAATGGCAAAATAAGTTATAATGATGCCTAAAATCAGGTATGAACAAACGGTGTCCGCCCACCATAGCTAACCAACTGGGTTAATAAATAGAACCTCAATGATTAAATTTTTACTATCTATCTTAGGGCTCATAAAATACAAAGAGAACGCATACGATAAAGGCAGGTATCTTGAATATTTAACCTATAAATCTCTGCGTCATTTTGAAAAAAATGGAGGAAAATTCTTATTTAACCTGCTCATTCCAAAAAAACAAGGTGGGACAACTGAAATAGATGTGCTTTTGATATGTTCAAAAGGTTTATTTGTATTTGAATGTAAAAATTATGACGGTTGGATTTTTGGCAATGAAATGCAAAAAAAATGGACGCAAACATTACCAAAAGGTCGGAGTCTATGCCATAAAGAGCATTTTTATAATCCTATAATGCAGAATGCATCGCATATAAAACATTTGAAAAATCTCATAGGTAAAAATTTACCTATGAGATCTATTATTGTTTTTTCAGATAGATGTGAATTTAAAAATTTCACAATAAAAAGCAACAATATTAGCATCATAAAACACTTTAAAATTTCATCTGTTGTTTCTAAAATATGCAATCAAATAAAAGAGATTTATACAGAAACAGAAATAAACAATATTTATAGTAAACTCTATCCTTATACACAAAATTAGAACCTGTCCGAGAAATCCCTAATTTAGAGGAAAAATCATACAGGATTGGATTACTCTCTCTCCTGATCTGACGGCAATACCTCAGCTCGAAAGCCATCCCATAGCAGCCCACCAAATGGGTCCAGTATTTTTTTAACCAGAACCTCTAAAGCTTTGGAATCCCCCGTTTTAAATAACTGACTAAAAGAATCTGTAAATTCAGATTCCAAAGCAGGGTTTTCTGATTTTAAATAGCGCACAATAGATTTACCACTGGCACACCATTTATTCTGTGATCTAAAATAGAATTGAGACAAAGCTTCATAAAGCCATCCTGCTGAGGCCATTTGTTCAGCTTGTGATACAGGACTTTTAATATCATCCAGCACATCTGTAATCAAAAACCGTTCTTTAGCTATTTGGCTTTTATCCCAAACAGCAGGTCCCGCTTCCAAGTACTCTTTGGCCATTTTTATCATGCTTTCAGAGAAGTTTGACGGAGGAGTTATTATGCGTCCGTCCAGAATCATGTGAATTAAGCCCGAAATCCCAGAACCATTTTTAGATTCTTCAAAAAAATAGCGCAGGGTCTCTGGATCATGAATAAAGGCATCTATGGGCCAACCCTTATAAATAAAGGCCTCACGATAAGCATTTGGCACTTTATCATAAACTATTACCAAATCTAAGTCTGAGTGTTCCTTCCCTTCATTTTTAGAAAAAGATCCTGACCAAAAAACTGCCTTTGCATTCGAATAACGCTCTCGTATTACTTTTTTAATAGTATTCAAAGGCTCAGGGCGCTGCTTTTGTTCTCGAATCATCCATATTTCTCCCGTTCCTGGTTGCCCATCAATTTTTTTAAATCCTGCTTTTTCATACGCCCGAATAGCCGCTAAATTAGTGCTCTCTGGATCAGCAAGGACGTGTGTATAAGACTTGCCATGCTCATGTAAAAACTGAACGATAGCCTTAGAAGCAATCCCCTGTTGTAAATACTGTTCTTCACCTATGAATATATCAAAGGCAGCAAGGCTTGAGGGAAGCCCCATTAACGGCTTTGAGCGAGAAAAATCGTATGCATTATAGATTTGAATATAGCCGATGGGCGTATCATCGGCGGAAATAATGTAAGCACTGATTTCCTTAGCCACGCCGTTTTCCAGCTTATAGCCTTTGACATAACTGGCATATTTTTCATCAATTAATTCTGGTGTCCAATCCACATTTCGATCCCACCAGGCCTTTACATGCGACATCTCTAACCACTTTAACAGCAAGGGAAAATGTGATTCTGACAGCGGAATAAACTTGATATTCATAAAATTTAGTACTCCCAGGGATTTATCCGGATTAATGTCATAAATCCTGCCTTTCGCTTCCGCAGGCCGCAAGGGGGAAGATTATATGGCTCCCGGGACGGACTCGAACCTGTTTGTAAACCTTGATTTCATTGAGGTTCAACCGGGTCCAATAAATTCTTACCCAAGCTCTTACCCAATGTTGCTTATACTGGTATTATGCGGGTACGGACTAATGCAAACAAGAGGCTCAAATCTTGGTCTATAGAAGAACTTATTTGGATGCCACCCAACTACTGAGAGATGCCTATCTATTAGCAATAACACAAAGCCATGATCCGATAACAAAGATTGGCGCTATCCTCGTGAATCAAGAAAATGTTGTTATAGGACAAGGAACGAATTGTCTACCGAATGGTGTCAAAGCAGAAGCAATTCGATTAGAACGTCCTGGTAAGTACGACTATATGATACATGCTGAGCAAAATGCGATTGCACAAGCGGCACGTAAAGGCCATGCAACCGAAAATTCCACACTTTATTGCCCGTGGGCTGCCTGCACGACATGCGCACGTCTTATCATTCAGTCAGGCATTGCTAAGGTAATCACCCACAAGGCGCTGATGGTTCAAACGCATGTAAAATGGCTGGAAGAAATTAAAAGAGCACACCAAATGTTCTATGAGGCTGACATTGAGTATATTGAGCTTGACACAGAAATTGGTGGCGTAGGACACATTTTTAATGGAAAACGATGGAATCCTTGACGTGGAGACTTCGGATTAGCAGGTATAGGTTATCTGTCAAAACTTTGAATCCGAGCAGACAGTTCATGCTCTGAAAATTTT
>CAYVBZ010000106.1:0-2698 GCA_964449835.1 uncultured Coxiellaceae bacterium
ACACCTCTTTTTTGTAAAGCATTTTTCGCAATTAATCAAAGAATTGTCATTTCGAGCGAAGCGCGGCAATCTAGCTTTTGCTTTTTAGAGAAGACAAGGGGCGGGCCCGTACATGCCAATTTTATCTTAACCTGACTCCCACCACATGCGGCACCCCATCATGCGTCCGTGCCACATAATCCACCATCTGCCAATCCACTAAGACGGGTTCCCCTTTTGTCGCCTGCTGAATCAAGCGCACCATCCCCTCATAAGTTGCCTCCGTCGTTGGCCTCTCCGAAAGTGCAGGATGGGCCTCTAAAAAAAGCTGCCCATCCTGCCAACCCACCTTCGTCGGAATGTCCACAATCCTCACCGGCGTCTTCGTCGTCACAATCGGAAAGAAATCTTTAATGTCTGCCTCAATCATTCGAATACAACCAAAACTCGCGCGCCTCCCCACACTTTCCGGAAATAGCGTACTATGAATCCGAAACTCCGGTATCCCCAAATAAATTGCATAAGGGCCCAAAGGATTGTCCGGCCCCGGCGGAATACTCTCTGGCAAAATAATCCCTTGTTCCCGATTAAAAGCACGAATATCTGGTGTTGGCGTCCAGGTCGGGTTCTCCACTTTTTTAGCGACAAAGGTATTCGTCAGCGGAATCGTTTTACCGACTTTCCCAATCCCAATCGGATAAGTTTTGACAAGCCCGCTCCCCGGCACAAAATAGTAAAGCCGCATTTCAGAGAGATTCACAATAATGCCTTGACGAGGCAGGGGGGGCAAGATGAACTCGGTCGGCAGCTTTAAAACAATACCGGAAGAAAAGCCACGGCCTGGGTCAATATGAGGATTGGCCCCCGTGATTTCATTAAAGCCAATATCATAACGCTTGGCAATGTCGACCACATTTTCATTGTAGACGGTAGGCGTATATTGAATTTGCCCAATGACAGCATCGTAAGGTCCTGGCAAAGCAAAAGTGGCGGCTTGCGCTGAAGGCAGCGCAAGACCAACCGTGAGCGTAAACATCAGCGCCCATAACGCAAATTTTCTCATTTAAAATCCTTAGGCCAAAAATGAAGACCGATTCAGCCACTGCCTGTCGGGGTAATAAGCAAACACGACGGAGTTATTCTTAATAGTGTTAATCAACGGTTTCGCAATCTTATCACTGACCGCAGGACAACCAAAGCTTCTTCCCAATTGTCCATACCGCTTGGCAACATTCTGGTCCGCATACCAGGCACCATGGACCACAACGGCGCGCCGATAGGCATTATCGTTAATCCCTGGCTCCAAACCCTTAAGACGCACGGCATAACCCACATTGCCCACATAAGTTTCTTCGGTCAAGAACACACCGAGGCTTGATTTTAGACTACCTGGCTGATTAGAAAAAGAGGTCGCATTTAAGCCGCCGCTGTTTTTGCCATGCGTCACCCAGGTATTATATAAAACCCGGTTCGAACGCAGGTCAATCACCCAAAGACGTCTTTCCGTCGAAGGCTTGGAAAAATCAATAATGGTCAGAATTTGCTTGTCACGGCCAATGCGGCTATGCACTTTAAGATAGGCCTTTAAGGCCATCCGCAGAATTTGCGTGTTGAGATTGCTCGCTTGAGCATGAATGCTGCTCATCTGCCGATTCAACCAGCTATAGGTGCCGAGCCTTTCTGGTGCTCGAACAAGCGAAGAGAAGGGCCAGGGTAAACTGAAACCCATGACCGCGAAGACTGCAACTAAAAAGAAAAGTTGTTTAAGTTTCATAAGGGATTATTCTACATTAGTATAAAGAATTAAGGTTAAACCTATCCTGACTTGGCGATCATTCCTTAAGCAACAGGGATAAAACTGTTCAATACATTACCACACTAATTCCCTTTGGTCAATTGCTGTCCCCTTTGTGTCCCCTTTGTGTCCCCTTTGCCATCCCATTGCTACGAGACCATTTTTGTAGATATTCGGTTAACCTGTAGCCCATCTTGCAAATCGGCTTAGAAATCAGTATCTTCCTGTCCTAACAGAGGATGGGCATTGTCTAAATGGGACTTTCGCTTCAATCGGTAGGACGCTCTCAACAATTCGATGGAAGTTGAAACTTCTTATGAAATCAGTATGTGTTTTTATCGGCGCTAATATTGGAGAAAATTCAGCCTATCTTCAAGCAACTAAAGCTCTAGCTACCGAGTTTGCAAAAAGAAAAATTAAGTTAATTTATGGCGGTGGCAAACTGGGCCTAATGGGGGTACTCGCTGACACTATTCTCAAAAATGGCGGAGAAGTGCTCGGTTTAATTACTAAACGCTTATATGATGAAGAAGCTCATTTAGGCCTATCAGAGCTGCAAGTAGTAGACTCCATGCCACAAAGAAAAGAACGGATGATGCAACTTGCGGACGGCTTTATAGTGCTACCAGGCGGCCTTGGTACTTTAGAAGAGATTTTTGAAATTTGGAATGCTTCTAAGCTTAAAATACACAATAAGCCTCTAGGGTTGCTTAATATTAACTGTTATTTTAACAAGCTTATAGACTTCATAGATCATTCTATTCAGCAAGGCTTTTTAAAAGCAGAACATCGAGATCTTATCCAAATTCAAGAAAACCCTGTTACTTTATTAAATTCACTTATAAGCTAAAAAATTTAGAAAATAGAATATTGATCTAGCCCCGACTTCACGGACACCCCACTAAGAGAGTAAAATCTCTAAAT
>CAYVBZ010000107.1:0-2672 GCA_964449835.1 uncultured Coxiellaceae bacterium
TCCCCTTTGGTTTCCCACGGGGATTCATTCCCCGTGGGAAATATAATTTGAATTAAAGGACCCAAGGAAAGGTCATTCATCAGGAATTTTTCAAATGTTATTTCATTTAAGGGCCTGCTTCCCAACCCCCCGTTTTTTTCCAGCTACGGGAGCTTCGCGGCGCATGGACCATTTAAAAAATGAGACCCTGCACGCATTGCTGCAAAAATATCCCCATCTTAAAATGCAGAAATTCTCAGGTGAAATTGTGTATGTGTTACGAGGAGAATCCCCGGAAGAAGCCGTCAAAGCAGGCGGTTTTTTGCCTCGCAACAAGAGTTTATGGGTAGCCAGTAATGGCTCAGGCAATAGCACGGGCTCAATTTGCTTTTCCTTCTTACCCGAGGTCGCTGCACTTTTCCATGCTTCAGTTGTGGGGAAATCGCCTAACAAAAAAGCCTATCTCTACGCTGTACCCTTACACGGTGTTTTTGTGATGCCTGGGGGCCCTTGGCGCCAGGTGCTTTCCCCCGGTGCTTTTCCCTTACCGCTCTCTTTTCGGGCGCGAGAACTGCTTGGCGATTGTCAAAATCCCGATTCACCCACGGTCGATCGGCTCCGCCTTGGCCCTTTGATCGGAGAGGGAGAGTTGACAGGCCCTTGTCCCAGTTTTCGTGACTTTATGAATACATCCGAAGCTTCTTTGATCAAACCAAAAGAGTTTCCGACCAGTGATGATGTTCCGCAGGAGTTTGACATCATTGACACAGAAATCTCAGCGCGCTTCCAACAGGAAACTGAAGAGTATTATCTAAACCAGTTACGTAGAGCTCACAAACCCTAATGAAATCATTACGACTCTTATTTTTTATAGACGAGAAAAGCCAGTCTGCTGAGGGTGCTCCAAAGAAAGCTGCTTCTCCTCCTGTGCCAGTCCTCTCAGAATCCTGGAAAGTTCCTTGGTATCTTTATCCTGAAGCGAATTTTCCAAGGCTAAAATACTCTTGGCCGACTGCAGGCAGGTCGTGTAAAAAGCCTGGGTCTTAGCATTGCGCAGGAAAAATTTGTAGAAAATATTTTTATTTAATCGGTCTTGCAAGATCTCATTGAGGCTTTTGGCTAAAGCAATATAATCCTTCAAGTTAGGTCCGGCTCCCTCGTTGTTAAATTTTTCATTGAAATCTTTCATCAGTGCAGTAATTTGTTGGACCCCTCTAGGCTTTGAATCAACTTGGTTGTGATTGGTAAAGAATTTAAACGGCTGTGTCACAAGAAAATCGGGTTTTTGCGCGGTTTCTGTCACTTCAGACACGAAGTCCTTAAAGTATTCTGTTAATATTTTTTCCTGGATCTCATAAATCTTATCATTTATGCGATCTGTGTCTTTCATGTTTTTCCGCAGCGCTTTGATCGAATCGATATACGTTTTGCATTCTTCCATACCGACTATTAGCTTTTCATCGCATTCTGTTTGTCCCTGAGAGAATATTTGATCTTCTGTTTCAATAGCCAATTCTAAGCAGGGGACGGTTTGACGAACTAACTTAGCAAAGAGGCCATTTTCGTTTCTTTTAATTTGTTTTTTGGAAACTGTGATTTTTATTTCAAATTTGTCCTGCAGTTTCTTTGTCGCTTCATTTAGCAGCTCTTCAAGATATTCCATGCTGCGCTCATTCTCAGGCAGCGAGTCATCTAGGTTCTTATTACTCTGCTGGGCCTTAAGGGCCGCGTTGATTCCTTCCATTAACGCATTGAGTGACGTTTCATCCTCTATGCTGATAGAGCCGACCTCATTTTTTTTCAAATATTGTCTCGCTAAAAGATATTGTACGATGCTTCCCTCATTGGGATATTTTTTTTCAAATGTGATCAGCGCTTTAATAATGGTTTGACTTGCTTCAAACGCTTTGGAAGCCTTGCTGCAAAATAGGGCCAAGGCCTGAAGTTTTTCTTGGGATTCACTGAGATAGTCATAAGCATTTTCGTCAAATAATTGTTCTTTCGCCGCTTTAAGCTTTTCATGTTCGTTGATCAGCCACTTCTCAACTGATTCAATGCCTTTTTTATTTTCTTCATTTATCCTTA
Source organism: uncultured Coxiellaceae bacterium (assembly GCA_964449835.1). GTDB lineage: Bacteria > Pseudomonadota > Gammaproteobacteria > DSM-16500 > DSM-16500 > JABDGC01. The sequence continues at coordinate 2,065 of CAYVBZ010000107.1, forward strand.
ACTCAAGCTCCGCTATGGTTTCCGAGAGTTCTTCCTCACATTTTTTTGCAGTCGCCACCAAACTATCGGCTTTGATAAGGTAGAGTAATTCAATCAAATAGCCCTGATATAAAAATTTAATTTGGGGAGGGAATTCATTAAAAATTTGAATGATTTCCGCCTCTAAATCTTCATCTTCATTGAATATTTGGCGAAGTAGATTGTCGGGATCGCTTGCGAAAACCAGATCAAGCATTAAGCGGGAGGCACGTAAGCCTAGGCTCTCTTCTTCATTTTCAATGTAGGCTAAACTTTCATCTTTGGCCTTCTGAAGTAGGTCCAATCTACTATTTAATTTACTAAGCAGAGACTGAGTTATTTTTGGTTCTATGAGAAAAATAAGGTCTCTGTAAAATTCAAGTTGCTCAATATAGGACTTTAAAATTTTTTTATAATAATCGAATTTTTCAGGATTCTGAATGACTTCCTCAATGATGAGGTCTCGTTTTTTAGAGGGTTCTTTCTCTTCGTTGCTATCTGCTCGTACGCTTTTCATAACGCACACCCATTCTTTGTTAATGACTGATACTTATATTTTAAGCGAATAAAATTAACAAAAAATTAAGGCA
>CAYVBZ010000108.1:0-2666 GCA_964449835.1 uncultured Coxiellaceae bacterium
ATGTGCGTCATCATAGACAAACTGAACTTGGGGAGTAATTCTGGATTTTAAAATACGTGCCAATTGCGAACGAAAAAATCCGGCAGTTTTATTGAGTAGGGCCACAGAGACCTTTGCCTGACTTTCGTCCAGCACGCTGACAAACACTTGTGCATGGGACAAATCTTTTGTAACGGTGACATCAAGCACGGTCACCATCCCTACGCGCGGGTCTTTGTATTCTTCGCGCAGCAGGCGGGCGATCTCACGATGCACCGTGCCGGCCACGCGTTCTGTGCGGGCAAAGGGCTTGGCCGATTTAGGTTTAGGCGCCATCGCGTTTTACCTCGATGATTTCATAGGTTTCGATTTGGTCGCCGACTTTAACGTCATTGTAGTTTTTGACCCCGATACCACACTCCATACCGTGGCGCACTTCTTGCGCATCGTCTTTAAAGCGGCGTAAGGATTCGAGTTCGCCTTGATACACGACCACATGGTCGCGCAGCACACGAATCTTCGCACCCCGTTTAACCGTGCCTTCAAGGACCATACAACCCGCAATGGCACCCAATTTGGCGGAACGGAATACTTCGCGCACTTGGGCGAGGCCGGTGATTTTTTCTTGGAACACAGGAGCCATTAAACCATTTAAGGCGCTTTTTACTTGATCGACCACATTATAAATAATGCTGTGATACTGTATTTCCATGCCTTCTTTTTCGGTCAGACGTCTGGCAACCGCATCGGCCCGGACATTAAAGCCGATTAATACCCCTTGCGAAGCAATGGCCAAGGTAGCGTCAGACTCGGTGATACCGCCAACGCCTCGGCTGATCACTTTGACTTTTACTTTATCGGTAGACAGCCCTTCTAAGGCTTCGGCCAAGGCCTCGACAGAGCCCTGTACGTCCGCTTTTAAAACCACATTGAGCGTTTTTACATCGCCTTGTTGAATGCGGTCAAACAGACCTTCTAAGCCGCCGCTGGCCCCTTGTTTGGCCAATTTTAATTCGCGTTGTTTGGTCTGACGGAACAGAGAAACGGTGCGGGCTTTGCGCTCATCAGAGACTACCACAAAAGCTTCACCCGCCTGCGGCACATTCGATAAGCCTAAAATTTCAACCGGCGTGGAAGGGCCGGCTTCTTTAATGGCCTGACCTTGATCGTCGTACATGCCCCGAAGACGCCCATAATCAGCGCCGGCCAACACGATATCACCTTGTTTTAAGGAACCCGCTTGGATCAATACCGTTGCCACAGGACCACGCCCTTTGTCTAGACGCGCTTCTATAATACGACCTTGAGCGAACCCATCAGGAACGGCTTTAAGCTCTAACATTTCGGCCAGCAAGGACACGCTTTCTAGCAGCGTATCAACCCCTTCGCCGGTTTTGGCCGACACAGGCACAAAAATCGTGTCTCCGCCCCAGGCTTCTGGCACCAAATGGTGATTGGATATTTGGGTATAGATATTGTCAATATTGGCGTCGGGCTTGTCCATTTTATTTACCACCACCACAATCGGCACACCGGCTGCTTTTGCATGCTCAATGGCCTCGATGGTTTGCGGCATCACGCCGTCGTCTGCGGCCACAACCAATATCACGATATCAGTACATTGAGCACCCCGTGCGCGCATGGCGGTAAAGGCCGCGTGGCCGGGCGTGTCTAAGAAAGTGACTGAGCCTCGGCTGGTGTCCACACGGTAGGCACCAATATGCTGGGTAATGCCACCCGCTTCTCCGGCGGTGACCTTTGTACGGCGAATGGCATCCAATAAGGATGTTTTACCGTGATCGACATGTCCCATCACCGTGACCACGGGCGGACGCTGTACGGCCTCGCCCTCGTGTTCAATATTAATGCTGTCTTCAACAGACAAATCACGCGCGGCTTTGGCTACATGGCCCATTTCTTGGGCAACAATCAAAGCGGTATCTTGATCAATCACCTGGTTGATCGTGGCCATAATGCCCAGTTTAAATAAATTTTTAATAATTTCAGAGGCTTTAACCGACATCTTTTGCGCCAAATCGCTGACGCTGATGGCTTCTGGTATAAAGACTTCTTTTTTGACTGGCGCTACTGGCTTTTCAAAGACATGACGCTTCATGTCTAGGCCGTCTTTTTTGCCCCGCATTTTTAAACGGCGTTTACGCGCTGCACTGCTGTCATCATCGCCTTCTTCAGTCCGGTTTAATACGGCACTTACGGCACCTTTCATGTTTTTCCATTCTTTTGAAGTTTCGGCAACATTTGCCGGCGTGCCCCGGCTGGCTTGCGATTTATGACGTGATTTACCTTTATTTCTGTCATCATCGTCAGAGCGATGACCCGGTTTTGCCCGTTCGCGTTCTTTTGCAGCCGGCTTTCCTTCTCGTTTTTTCTCTGTGGCAATCGCTGCCTCTGCACTTACTGCTGCTTCAGGCGGCGCAATAGGTTCCGGTGTTTCGAGGACGGCAGCTTCTGGTTCTACAGCTTCGACGACCTCAACAACCGGTACAGATTCCACAAATTCATCGACTGCAGCCGTGCTTGCTGCCGTTTCTGCGGCAGCCGGTATCGGCGTGTCTTGTGCCACAGGCGCTTGCGTCACGCTTTCTTCAACGCTGGCGGCGATCGCGGCTTCTTTCTTCACATAAATATGACGACGCTTGCTCACCACGCTGACAGTGGTCTTTTTG
>CAYVBZ010000109.1:0-2632 GCA_964449835.1 uncultured Coxiellaceae bacterium
ACACTTCAAAATGCGAACTTGTCATCCTGAGCGAAGTGAAGGATCTGTTAAAATTCAAGAGATTCTTCGCTACGCTCAGAATGACAGGTTCGCATTTTGAAGTGTAATGCGTATAGTGGCAATGCTGACTAAAATGGCTAAAGATCATAGGTAATAGGTTGCTCTAAGACAAAACGGGCTCGGGCACTAGTAAAATCAGTGAATTACGCAACGCCCGTCTGCGGCACCAACAAATCGTGGACGCGGATTCCTGAAACCCACAAAGCTGCGAAGTAAATTATGGCCGCTGAGATCAACAAGCCAAATAAATGCAGCAAACGCCATTCGCCCGAATGCACAAGCCAAGCCGATGTTTCACCAGCCCCCACACTCAGCCACAACATTAAAACCAAATTAGAAAACAGCAAGCGCAAGGCAAAATATTTCCAGCCGTTGCGCGGCAGATAAATCGCATCTCGTCTGAGGCAATAGAAGAGACAGCCCGCATTCACTAAGGCGGCCAAAGAAGTCGCGAGCGCAATGCCGGCATGCGCGAGGGGCAGGATAAATAAGCCGTTTAATATCATGTTTGCAATCATGGCAACAATACCGATACGCACCGGTGTTCGTAAATTCTGTTTGGCATAAAACCCCGCCGCCAAGACTTTGATCAACATGCAAGGCGCAATGCCGATGGCGAACATGGCCAAGCTTTTTCTGGCCATCATGACGGCATAGTCGTCGAAGCGGCCATAGTGGAAGAGCGTGCTCAGCAGTGGAATGGACAAGGTTGCCAAAACCACTGCAGCCGGGATACCAATGAGCAAGACCATGCGCAAAGCCCAGTCGAGCGTCAGTGAAAATTGCTGCGGTGAGGAAGAAGCATGATGCCGCGACAGATGCGGCAAGATCACCGTTGAAATTGCGACGCCAAAAACACCCAAGGGAAACTCCATGAGGCGGTCTTAATAATAAAGCCAGGAAACGGAGCCGACGACCAGGAAAGAAGCAAACAAAGTGTCCAGCAATAAATTAACCTGTGAAACAGAAACGCCGAACAAAGCGGGGACCATCAGTTTTAGAACGCGGACCACCCCCGCGTTTTTAAAGTCCACCACTGGCCGCGGCGAAAGACGCAAACGCCACAAAAAAGGCCACTGAAAAAGCATTTGGACTATGCCTGCAATCAAAACACCCCAGGCCAGGGCCTTAATGGGCGTACTGAGCTGCGGCGACAACCAAAAAGCCGCCGAAATCATGCAAAGATTCAAAAAAACAGGCGTGAAAGCTGCCACCCAATAGCGGCTATAGGTATTTAAAATGGCGCCGGAAAAAGCGGTCAAGGAAATCAACATTAAATAAGGGAAGGTAATGCGCAGCATGCTGACCGCAAGATCAAAGCGGGTGCCATTCGCTTCAAAACCGGGAGCAAAGAGGCGCACAATCCAAGGGGCGAGCAGCACCCCCAAAATAGAAACCAGCAAAAGCACCATGCCGAGTGAGCCCGCCATGGCATTAATAAATTTTTGCACTTCTTCGTGGGATTTTTGTTTTTGATGTTCCGCTAAGACCGGCACAAAAGCTTGCGAGAACGAACCTTCGGCGAAGAGCCTTCGCATAAAGTTGGGAATTTTAAAAGCGACGGAAAAAGCATCAAAGGCGGCGCCGGCGCCAAAAACTTGCGCCGTGATCATATCGCGCAGAAAACCAAAGACGCGCGAGATAGTGGTCATTGTGACGACGACCGTGGTTGATTTCAGCAGAGACTTACTCATGTACCGGTCTCGCTGTTTTTCTGCAGCGAGAGCCGTAAGCCTTGCAGCACCAAATCCGGGACAATGACATTAAAAATACCCTCGGCCTCAAATAAATAAGCAAACCCGCCCGTTCCAATCACGATGGGGGTTTCGCCCTGGAATTGTTCCAGGGTGATGACCCGCAAAATTTCACGCATGGCGCCTAAATGGCCGTAATACAAACCGGACTGAATATTCGAGACCGTGCTTTGTCCGATGACCGCTTCCGGTTTTAAGATGTTGACCGGCGGTAACTTGGCGGTATTCTCGTTCAAGGCTTTCATGGCGATATGAATGCCCGGGATAATCACCCCGCCCAAATAAGCGCGCTCCTTGGATATGATATCAAAGGTTGTCGCTGTGCCCAAATCAATGACGATGAGATTTTTATCGGGGAACTGACGCATGGCCGCAATGGCGTCTGCGATACGGTCCGCGCCGACTTCGTGGGTGTTTTTGTAATTGATTTTGAGGCCGGTTTTAACGCCGGCTTTGAGGAAGAAGGGTTCAATTGAGAAATATTTGATGAGCGAGGCACGAAGCGAGTAGTCCAGCGAGGGCACGACGGAGCAGACGGCGATTTGTTTGATGCGTGAGGGGTCAATTTGATTTTCTCGGAGGATGCTTTTGAAGAAAACGCCGAGTTGATCTGAGGTGCATTGCAAAGCACTGGGGTAACGGAATTGCATGCGCAATTGCTCCCCTTCGAAAACACCGCCGAAGATGTGGCTGTTGCCGACGTCTAGACATAGCACCATATTGCGGGCCCCTCCCTTCATGTTTTTTATTTGCTATACTAGTTAGTCGCACTTCAAAATGCGAAGTGCGAAATAATATACCAAATATTTCGATAAACG
>CAYVBZ010000110.1:0-2541 GCA_964449835.1 uncultured Coxiellaceae bacterium
GCGTTTTGAAAGAAGAACAACGTTTGGCAACCTCTAAGTTGGATAAATCAGCCCAAAAGGGTCTTATTCATCGACGTACGGCGGATAGATTGAAGAGCCGCATGAACAAGCGCACTAAAGCTGTTCTGGTGGCTTAAGGAACTGCATCGCAGACTGACATAGTGACGGGGTTCCCTGCTTTGTTAAGCCGGAAACCTCAAACACTGGCCCCCGCCACTCTAAACCCTTGATAATCTCTTTGCAGCGATTTGCAGCCTCATCAGCGGGCAATAAGTCCAGTTTATTTAATACCAACCAACGTTCTTTGGCTGCAAGCTCCGGGTTAAATTTCTCAAGCTCTTGTATAATTGCCTTTGCGCCAATCACGGGATCTGCCCCATCAGGGGGTGCGATATCAACCAGATGCAACAAGAGTTTTGTTCTGAAGAGATGCCTTAGGAAACGTAAACCAAGACCTGCCCCTTCCGCTGCTCCTTCAATGATCCCCGGAATATCTGCCAACACAAAGCTTCTATCTACCCCAACCCGTACTACGCCTAAATTAGGATGCAAGGTGGTGAAAGGATAATCAGCCACTTTAGGGGTAGCCGCAGAGACAGCACGAATAAAGGTAGATTTTCCAGCATTAGGCAGACCTAACAAACCCACATCTGCTAAAAGTCTTAACTCTAAACGCAATTTTCGCGTTTCGCCGGGCTTTCCTTTGGTTGTTTTGCGAGGGGCTTGATTACGGCTGCTTTTAAAATTGATATTCCCCATGCCATGTTCGCCACCCTGGGCCACCAAGAGCTTAGCCCCTGCTTCTAATAATTCGCCCATTTGCTCATGGGTGTCTGCATCCCAGACAACGGTGCCCACAGGTACGCGCAGGATGCAATCGTCACCGCCCCGCCCCGTACATTCACTGCCCATGCCTCGCTGCCCGTCTTTGGCTTTAAAATGCCTTTGAAAGCGATAATCAATGAGAGTATTGAGGCCCGGATCTGCGAGAAGATATATACTGCCGCCATCTCCCCCGTCACCGCCATTGGGACCCCCAAAGCGGATAAATTTTTCACGACGAAAACTTAAACAGCCATCACCGCCTTTACCTGCTTGGATATGAACAGAAACTTCATCTACGAATTTCATAATTAATGACTGCTATACCCCTCTTGAAAATATTTTGCCTCGGTCGCTAAACTCGCTACGCTCAGACACCTCTCCCTTCGTCAAAACACTTTCAAGAGGGGTATAGCATGAATGACTGGGAAAAGTATTCAAAAATACTGTGATTATTAAATTGAACTAAGCCTGTGCTGCGGCTTGTGCGCCTTCAAGCGGAATAATACTCACAAATTGACGTTTGTGGATGCCTTTGATTTCAAATTTTACAATCCCAGCGCTCTTGGCAAATAAGGTATCATCTTTGCCACGACCCACATTTCTGCCTGGATGGCATTTCGTTCCACGTTGACGGATAAGAATATTCCCCGCCTTCACCAGTTCCCCACCAAAACGTTTTAAACCCAATCGTTGGGAATGAGAATCGCGACCATTGCGTGAACTGCCGCCTGCTTTCTTATGTGCCATGTTTCAAGCCTCCCAATTTATGCCGCTATATCTGTGATTTCAACTTCTGTATATGACTGACGATGTCCCATACGTTTAATATGATGCTTACGTCTTCTCATCTTGATGATTTTAATCTTATCACCCCGGCCTTCTTTTACAACCTTGGCCTTGACCACGCAACTGGAAAGAAAGGGTTTGCCCAATTGGGTTTTCTCCCCATCCACCACCATAAGTACCTTATCAAACTCAACCATATCCCCAAGGCCTGCTTCCAGGTTGCCCAAACGAATGGTTTGTCCTGCTTCTACTCGGTACTGTTTTCCGCCACTGATAATCACTGCATACATGGAAACCCACCCCTCAAATTCATAAACACAAAAATCTCTATATAAGGGTTGTTATCCTACGAGAAATCTTAAGATAGTGCAAGACCCTTGCGGCCTATTTCCTTTAAGTTGTATATTCAAGGTCTTAAATAGGGAACCCACATGCAATTTAAGGCCATTAAGGCACTCACGCAAACTGATTTTGAAGCCGTTGATGTATTAATCAAGACATCTGTACATTCAAAAGCAAGTATCATAAATGACTTAGGACACTACATTGTACAAGGGGGCGGCAAGCGTTTAAGACCGCTTGTGTTATTACTCATTGCCCGTGCCTGTGGCTATCAAGGGTCTCATCACATCCCCTTAGCTGCCGTTATTGAACTTATCCATACTGCCACTCTTCTGCATGATGATGTGGTCGACAATGCAGAGCAAAGGCGCGGTCAGCAAACCGCCAATCATCGCTGGGGAAATGAGGCTGCCGTGTTGGTGGGGGACTTTCTATATTCCAAAGCCTTTCAAATTATTGTGCATATAGAAACAGCAAACTTAAGCCGTATTTTGCATATCGTGGCAGATGCAACAAATGTGATGGCAGAAGGCGAAGCCCTGCAGCTCTTGGGAAAGTACAATGCTGAAACAACAGAGGGCAGATCGG
>CAYVBZ010000111.1:0-2537 GCA_964449835.1 uncultured Coxiellaceae bacterium
TGTCCACTCGGCTCGTTAGGGGTTGGACCCATTTAGAAAGACAGCGGGGAGGCATTGGTTTACGCGGCGGTCCAGGTGAAACTCAGTTGGAAGTCGATCGGCGCTTGCTTCGCAACCGCATCAAGCTCATTCGAAAGCGTTTGGAAAAAGTTCGCAAGCAGCGTGAGCAGGGGCGCCGGGCGCGTCAGAAGGCCGTGGTTCCCACAGTTGCCCTGGTGGGGTATACCAATGTGGGAAAATCGACTTTGTTTAATGTCATGACAGGCGCCGAAGTGTATTCCGCCAATCAATTATTCGCGACTCTTGATCCCACGCTGCGGCGTGTTTACATTCCTGAACAAGGCCCCCTGATCCTGGCTGATACAGTGGGTTTTATTCGTCATCTACCGCATCAATTGATAGAGGCCTTCCGCGCCACCCTCGAAGAAGTGAGCCAGGCTGATTTACTGCTGCATGTCATTGATTCCAATGATTCTCAACGCGAGACCCATATCGCGCAAGTGAACACGGTGCTGGAAGAGATTGGCGCTCAGGCAGTTCCGCGCATCTTGGTCTATAACAAAATTGATTTGTGCTCTGATTTAGCGGCTCATGTGGAGCCTGCCTTCGAAGATCATCCAGCTTGCGCCTGGGTTTCCGCGGTGAAAAAACAGGGGATAGAGGAGCTCAAGCGGCTCATGATACTCTGTTTGAACCGTCAAGAGACTATTCTCTAAACAGTGATTCATGAGACCCCCCTCAAATATCACGGGGCTTTCTGCTACAATCACCCTTCTTCAAAAAAGCTATTTCTAGGAGAATAAAAAGTGGGGCAATCGCTTGTGATCGTCGGCGCCCAATGGGGCGACGAAGGAAAAGGCAAGGTCGTTGATTTGTTAACAGAACGCGCTTCTGTGGTGGCTCGTTTTCAAGGCGGTCATAACGCGGGGCATACCTTGGTCATCGATGGGCGTAAGACCGTTCTGCGTTTAATCCCCTCGGGTATCTTGCATAAAAATGTACATTGCTATATCGGCAATGGCGTGGTCCTTTCTCCGACAGCTTTTTTGCAGGAAGTCAGCGAGTTAGACCGTGCTGGCGTTGCTGTTCAAGGCCGGCTGCATATCAGTGAAGCCTGTCCCCTCATCATGCCCTATCATATCGCCCTGGACCATGCCCGTGAAACGGCCAAGGGCAAATCGGCCATTGGGACGACAGGACGCGGCATTGGCCCGGCCTATGAAGACAAGGTCGCCCGCCGCGGTTTGCGTTTCGGAGATCTCTTCGACGAAAAATTCTTTCGCACGCGTCTTGAAGAAGTTTTGGATTATCATAATTTTGTGTTACAGCACTATCACAAAGTAGAAACCATCGATCTAGCCTTGCTTTATGATGAGATGCAGGCTCTGGTGCCTGCACTGAAACCTTATCGCGCTGATATTGCCGCGCTGCTTGCGCAAGCTCGGCAACAACAAAAGAATATCCTGTTTGAAGGCGCGCAGGGGACCTTCCTCGATATTGATCATGGCACTTATCCTTTTGTGACCTCGTCTAATACTGTTGCTGGCAATGCCTGCGCGGGCACAGGCACAGGGCCAAGAAATTTAGATTTTGTTTTAGGAATTACCAAGGCTTATGCGACTAGAGTCGGAGCGGGTCCCTTCCCGACAGAATTACAAGATGAGACCGGACAATTCCTGGCTAAACGCGGCAATGAGTTTGGTTCAGTGACAGGCAGACCGCGTCGTTGCGGCTGGCTGGATTTAGTGATGTTGCGCAGGGCTTGCTGGCTCAACAGTTTTTCAGGGTTCTGTGTGACCAAGCTGGATGTGCTGGATGGCCTGGAAACAGTGCGTATTTGCACCCACTATCGCTTGGGAAATAAAACCTATGATTTGCCGCCTTTAGAATTAAAAGAATTTGCCGCTTGTGAACCTGTTTATGAAGATCTGCCAGGCTGGAGTGAGTCCACTTTAGGACTCACGCAATTTGCTGATTTACCCAGAAATGCTCAAAACTATCTTAAACGGATTGAGAACTTGAGCGGCGTGCCGATTGACATGATTTCCACAGGGCCAGATCGCAAAGATGCGATTATCTTAAAACACCCTTTCGGAGACGAGGGCCGCCAGCGCTCTATGTCAATTTAATAATCTACCGAGGAGAGGACTTGAACCTCCACGAGGTTTCCCTCACCAACACCTGAAGCTGGCGCGTCTACCAATTCCGCCACCCCGGCACAGAGCTAGCAATTTAATCATTATCTATTTTTTTGTCAAACGCTTCATATTAGAATTCTTCTATGACTTCGACTTCAAGCATCTTAAGCTATCTCCCTTGTTCCAGCCTGCGCGGGGTGGGCGAGGCAATTCAAGCCAAGCTTGCGAATCTGGGCATTCAGACTGTTCAAGACTTACTCTTTCACCTGCCTTTCCGCTATGAAGACCGGACGCGTGTGACGCCTCTCGCGCAAGCCAGAGTCGGCGATAAAGTGCTGATAGAAGCAAGCCTTGAGCAGGTCTCTTACCCCCAAGGCGGCAAAACGCGCTTACTCTGCG